>CACWJZ010000004.1 GCA_902761365.1 uncultured Eubacteriales bacterium
GGGCAGCTCCGTCATCGTCATCGAGCACAACCTGAACGTGATCAAGACCGCGGACTACATCATCGATCTCGGTCCCGAGGGCGGCGACGAGGGCGGCACAGTGGTGGCCGCCGGCACCCCGGAGCAGGTGGCTTTGTGCGAACAGAGCTACACAGGGCAGTATTTGAGAGGTATTATTTAAAGCTTTCTTCCCTTTTCTTGAAAGAAAAGGGAAGACCAAAAGAACTTTAAGAAACACTGATACTTATCTATGTAGGCCATGTTATCTTCTTAAGTTTCTCTTTTTGCGCGACTTTTTCTCTTTGTCTAAAGAGAAAAAGTCGCAAAAGACCAAAAAGAACTTCAAGAAACACTGATACTTCGTTGCGAAGACCATTTTATCTTCTTAAGCTTTTCTTTTTCCGCCGCTTTCTCTTTTCACTGAAAAGAAAAAGCGGCAAAACAAAAAAAGGAGCCCTATCATTGAAATTGCTGCGCATCCTTTGTCTCGCCGTCGGCGGCTTTCTGGTGCTGGACACCCTGATCGTCTGCTGCCTCAGCAACTATAACCTGGGCGTCATTTTGCCCGCGGTGCTGGGCCTGCCCCTGCTCCTTCTCGGCCTCTTCTGGGGCCGCATGGACACCGGGTTCTGGCTGTTCCTCCGGCGGCTGGTGCTCGTCTGCTACGGCCTCGGCTGCCTGTTCCTCCTCTTCCTGGGCTCACTGATGCTCCGGGCCATCGACCGGGGCGAGCACGGGGACTACGACGCATTGATCGTCCTGGGCGCGGCGGTCCACGGGGATAGGGTCACCTGGGTTTTGAGCAACCGGCTGGACACGGCCTATGACTACGCCGTGGCGCACCCGAACACCACGCTGGTGGTCTCCGGCGGCCAGGGGGACGGGGAGAGCGTCACCGAAGCCTCCGCCATGGCCGGGTACCTGGTTTGCCGGGGCATCGACCAAAGCCGCATCCTCCAGGAGGACAAAGCCACCAGCACGGCGGAGAACTTCGCCTTCAGCAAGGCCATCATCGACGAGCAGCTGGGCCCCGACGCCTCCATCGGCTTTGTCACCACCCGTTTCCACGTCTACCGGGCCGGCCGTGTGGCCCTGAAGGGCGGCATCCCTGCCCGAGGTCTCGGCGCCCCCGACGTGTGGTACCTGGCCATCAACAACTTCCTCCGGGAATGCGTGGGCATCTGCTGGTACATGGTGAACGGGTGGATATAACGCCAAAACGCAAAAACAAGCGGGAACGAATCCCGCTTGTTTCTTTTTTGGGTCTACGCCACGGTCAGGCGCCCGTTTTCGTCCGCGTCCACGGTGAGAGTGGTGCCCTCCTTGGGGGAGGCGGCGATGATGTGCCGGGCCAGCAGGCTCTCCACCTTGCTCTGGATGTACCGCTTCAGGGGCCGGGCGCCGAACAGCGGGTCGCTGCCCTCCCGGATGATCAGGTCCCGGGCGGCGTCGGTGACAGAGAGCTTCAATCCCCGGGCGCTCATGCGGCCCTCCAGGTCCTTGAGGAGCAAGGAGACGATGGCCTTCATGTTCTCCCCCGTCAGGGGCCGGAAGAACACGACCTCGTCCAGCCGGTTCAGGAACTCAGGCCGGAACGCGGTCTTGAGCAGCCGGTTCAGCGCCTCCTCCGTCTCCGGGCGGATGGTGCCGTCGGCGGCCATGCCGTTCAGCAAGAGGTCGCTGCCCAGGTTGCTGGTCAGGATGATGATGGTGTTCTTGAAGTCCACCGTCCGCCCCTGGCCGTCGGTGATCCGGCCGTCGTCCAGCACCTGCAAGAGGACGTTCAGCACCTGGGGATGGGCCTTCTCCACCTCGTCGAAGAGCACCACCGCGTAGGGCTTGCGGCGGACCGCCTCGGTGAGCTGGCCGCCCTCGTCATAGCCCACATACCCCGGCGGGGCGCCGATGAGCCGGGACACGGAGTACTGCTCCATGTACTCGCTCATATCGATGCGGACCATGTTCCTCTCGTCGTCGAAGAGGGCCTGGGCGAGGGCTTTACTGAGCTCCGTCTTGCCCACGCCCGTGGGGCCCAGGAACAGGAAGGAACCGATGGGCCGATCCGGGTTCTGGATGCCCGCCCGGGAGCGGAGGATGGCGTCCGCCACCCGCTGGACCGCGTCGTCTTGGCCCACCACCCGCTCATGGAGCACGGAATCCAGGTGCAGCAGCTTCTTCCGCTCGCTCTCCAACAGCTTCGAGACCGGGATGCCCGTCCACCGGGCCACCACCTGGGCGATCTCGTCCTCGCCCACATGGTCGCGAAGGAGCGTGTTCTCCTTCTCGGAGGACTTGCCCTCCTCCTGTTCCAGCTCCTTCTGGAGCTTGGGCAGCTCCCCGTACTTCAGTGCCGCGGCCTTGTTCAGGTCGTACTCGTTCTCGGCCTTCTCGATCTGCTGCTGGACGGCCTCGATCTTCTCCCGGAGCTGCTGGACCTTGTTGATCCCCTGCTTCTCGTTCTCCCAGTTGGCCTTCATCTTGTGGAAGGTGTCCCTAAGGGCGGCCAGCTGCTTTCTAATTTCCATCAGATGCTCCAAAGCCGCCTTGTCGGTCTCCTCACTCAGGGCCGCTTCCTCGATCTCCAGCTGCATGATCTTCCGGGAGATCTCGTCCATCTCCGTGGGCATGGAGTTCATTTCGGCCTTGATCATGGCGCAGGCCTCGTCCACCAGGTCGATGGCCTTGTCCGGCAGGAACCGGTCGGAGATGTAGCGGTTCGACAGCACCGCCGCAGCGATCAACGCTTCGTCCCGGATCTTCACGCCATGGAAGACCTCGTAGCGGGACTTCAATCCGCGCAGGATCGAGATGGTGTCCTCCACGCTGGGCTCCGCCACCAGCACGGGCTGGAACCGGCGCTCCAACGCCGCGTCCTTCTCGATGTACTTCCGATACTCGTCCAGGGTGGTGGCGCCGATGCAATGGAGCTCGCCCCGGGCCAGCATGGGCTTCAATATGTTCCCGGCGTCCATGGCGCCCTCGGTCTTGCCCGCGCCCACGATGGTGTGGAGTTCATCGATGAAGAGGATGATCTTGCCCTCGCTCTGCTTGACCTCCGCAAGGACCGCCTTCAACCGCTCCTCGAATTCGCCCCGGTACTTGGCGCCGGCCACCAGCGCGCCCATGTCCAGGGCGAACAGCTGCCGATCCTTCAGGTTCTCGGGCACGTCGCCCCGGGCGATCCGCTGGGCGAGCCCCTCCGCGATGGCGGTCTTGCCCACGCCGGGCTCGCCGATGAGGCAGGGGTTGTTTTTCGTCTTACGGGACAGGATGCGGATGACGCTGCGGATCTCGCTGTCGCGGCCGATGACCGGGTCCAGCTTCTGGTCCTTGGCGAGGGCGGTCAGATCCTGGCCGTACTTCTTCAGTACGTCGTAAGTGTCCTCGGGGTTGTCGGAGTTCACCTGGCGGGTGCCCCGGACCTTCTGCAGGGCGGCGAGATACCCCTCCATGGTCACGTTGTACCGGTGGAACAGGGTTGCTATGTCCTTATCGGGCTCGGCGATGAGGCCCATCATCAGGTGCTCCACGGAGATGTAGCTGTCGCCCATCTTCTGCATGCGGCTTTCCGCCTCGTTCAGGGCCCGGTCCAATGCCTGGGAGGCGTACATCTGGCCGCCGGCGCCGCCAGAATAGCTGGCCTGACCGTTCAGCAGGTTGGTGAGCTCGCCCTTGAGGCCGCTCACGTTCACCTGCATGGCGGTGAGCAGCTGGGCGTTCAGGTCCTCCGCGTCGTCGATCAGTGCGTACAGCAGGTGCGCCTGCTGGATCTGGGTATGGTTCCGCTCCTGGGCCATCCGCTGTGCGGCCTGGATGGCCTCGATGCTCTTTTGTGTCAGTTGGTTTGCGTTCATAGGGATGCCCCCTTTCGTTTTCTAGTCTTTATTTTTGCCGCTTTTTCTTTTCGGGTGAAAAGAAAAAGCGGCGGAAAAAGAAAAGCCAAGAATGGATAATTGTCTAAGGAAGAAAGTATTACTCTTTCTTAAAGTTCTTTTGGGCGTCTTTTCTTTCAGGGTGCGGAGCCAAGCGCTGCCTGTGGCAGATGCAGCGAGGCGCAACACGGGCAAAACAATGAGAAATCAAACGTAGTGCGGATTTCGATTATGTTTTGCACCTGGTCAAAAGACGCGAAGCTTTCAATAAATACCTCTATCACATGAACTTGCAGACCAGCTCCGAGAATGCCGCGGGATCGTCCAGGGGCAGGCCGGCCATCAGCCGCGCCTGCTGGTAGAGGAGCTCCGCGTACTCCTTCCGGTCCGTGTCGGAGAGGGTGGCCAGCTTCTGGAACACCGGGTGGTTGGGGTTCAACTCCAGCACGAACTCCATGGGAATGTCCCCGGCGTTGGGCATGGCCTTGAGGACCTTGTACATCTCGATGGACACGCCGCCCTCGCCGTTGAGGCAGGCCACGCTCTTGGTGAGCCTATCGGACAGCTTCACTTCCTTCACCTTGCCGCCCAGGTCCTCCTTCAGCTTCTCCAGCAGGTCCTTGCTCTCGGCGGCCTTCTCCTCCATGGCCTTCTTCTCCTCCTCAGAGCTGAGGCCCAGATCGTCGTCCGTGGCCGCCTTGAAGGGCTTCTCCTCAAAGCTCCCCAGCACCCGCACAGCGAACTCGTCCACGTCGTCCGTCAGGCACAGCAGGTCGTACCCCTTGTCCCGGATCAGCTCCGCCTGGGGCAGGCCCAGACAGTGGCTCAGGCTGTCGCCCGCGGCGTAGTAGATGGCCTTCTGATCCTCCTTCATGGCCGCCACGTACTCGTGCAGCGTCACGTTCTTGTTCTCCGCCGCGGACCAGAACAGCAGCAGGTCCTTCAAAAAGTCCGCGTTCATGCCGTACTGGTCGTAGACGCCGAACTTGATGCTCTGGGCGAAGGCCTTGTAGAAGGTTTCGTACTTCTCCCGGTCGCTCTCCAGCATCTTCTTGAGCTCGGACTGGATCTTCTTCTTCAGGTTATTGGCGATGGCCTTGAGCTGCCGATCATGCTGCAGCATCTCCCTCGAGATGTTCAGCGACAGATCCGGCGAATCCACCAGGCCCTTGACGAACCCGAAGTAATCGGGGAGCAGGTCCTCGCAGGCGTCCATGATCATGACGCCGCTGCTGTACAGCTTCAGCCCCCGCTTGTAGCCCTTGGTGTAGAAGTCCCAGGGCGCCTTCTTGGGGATGAACAGCAACGCCGTGTAGGACACCGCGCCCTCCACCGACACCCGGATCACGCTCAGGGGGTCGTCCATGTCGAAGAAGTTATCCCGGTAGAACCGGTTGTACTCCTCGTCCGTGACCTCGCTCTTCGCCCGTTTCCACAGGGGGACCATGGAATTGAGCACCACGTCCTCCATCACGGTCTCGTACTCCTGGGGCTTGCCCTCCTCCTTCTCGCCCTTCGGTACCCGCTTCTCCTCCATCATGCGGATGGGGTAGCGGACGTAGTCGCTGTATTTCTTCACCAGGGACGTGAGGGTGTACTCCCGCAGGTACTGGCTGTAGTCCTCGCCCTCCTCGTCGTCCTTCAGGGTCAGGACGATCTGGGTCCCCACGGTGGGGTAGTCGAAGGGCTTCACGGTGTAGCCGTCCTGGCCGTCGCTCTCCCACACATGGCCCTCGCCGTCCTCGGTCCGCGAATACACCTTGATGTTCTTGGCCACCATGAAGGCGGAATAGAAGCCCACGCCAAACTGGCCGATCACGTCCATCTCGGGGGCCGCCTTGCCCTCCTCGGGCTTATCCATGGCCTGCTTGAAGGCCAGGGTGCCGCTCTTGGCGATAGTGCCCAGGTCCTCCTCCAGCTCCTTCTCGGTCATGCCGCAGCCGTTGTCCGTGATGGTGAGCGTCCGGGTGCTCTCGCTGGGAGTCAGCCGAATAAAATAATCGCTCCGGTCCATGCCCTCGCCGCCCTTCTGCATGGCGGCGTAGTACCGCTTGTCGATGGCGTCGCTGGCGTTGCTGATCAATTCTCTCAAAAAGATTTCCTTATGGGTATAGATGGACATGTCCAGCAGCCGCTTGGACTCCGCCTTGAACTGTTTCTTTGCCATATCTTTCACCTCATATTCTTGTCGTTTTAGCACTCGGCCTTTTAGAGTGCTAATCACTGTCCTAAATATACCACGCCCCACGCCAAATGCAACAGCTCAGGAGGGGTTTTTGCAATTATTCCACAATTCGGTCAAGACGTTTTTGCAAACAAAAAGGCCCTTCACAAAAGGAAGAACCTTATTTCATAAACGAATTAACAATAGACTTATATCATATTC
The DNA here is from genome assembly GCA_902761365.1 of uncultured Eubacteriales bacterium. GTDB lineage: Bacteria > Bacillota > Clostridia > Christensenellales > CAG-138 > RUG472. The sequence continues at coordinate 6,259 of CACWJZ010000004.1, forward strand.
GTGAAATCATGCCTCTTATCGATTCGATAATATCAGAAAACCCTATCCCCGTAATTCTACTGAAAGCCACAAACTCCATAGCTATGATAAAAACATATATGATCGCAAAAGAAATAATAAGCTTATTGCTACGCCAAACATATTTCCTTTTAACAGGAACTATATGTGTGATGAATGAAAGCAAATTACTTGCTATTTCCTTCAAATACATAAAAGGAGAAATAATGTCTTCCTTAAGATTTCGCAAAACTATTATGCGCAAGTTTTTTCTAGAAAAACTTGTGTGCCGTATGCTAAATTCAACCAGAATTGAAAGTATACCGGCAAACACATATACTCCTAAAGAAAAGAAAAAGGGCAAAAGATATCTTGACTTATCAGCATGGAATATAAATATACTAATAGCCAACATTATCATTGTCCAAAACCCAATGTACGACATAAATCCAATAGTATAAAGAAGAATTTTAGTTACCTTTGAATCTCCGCTGCTAATATTATCCCAAGAAAGACTGTTTTTATAACCACAATTTGTGCACTTCCAAAGGTATTTGTGATCATCAAAGTTTTTCTGCGAATTCAGCAGAGCTCCGCAATGATCACAGTACCAATCTATACCTGGAAATCTTGGTTCTCTTGCCATGACAGATTCTCCCTCGTGCTTTTATTGTATGAGCTAGAATATTATACTATCAATCCTATAATTTGTAAATCAAAAAAACCATGGTGCGACTTGTTTATCCCTTCAGCACTGCCATATGGGCACGTTGTGCCAAAGGTAGCTTAGGGGCGGGGGCGGCTGGCGCTCCGCCTTTTTTTGCTGCAGGTGGGCCTGGGCCGCCTCCCGGGTGTGGAAGAGCCGGTCGGCGCGGACCCGGATGCCGCCCCGGACGTCGGTGAAGCGGACGGTATAAAGCCCCCCGCTGTGCAAGCGCACCTGGGCCTCCCGCACGGTGCGGCAGGATTCCACCAGATAGACCATCTGACCCAATCGTATAGGATTTTGCGGCGCGATCCCCTCCATGCCTCCACTGTACCGGCCGCCGCCGCCCGCCGCAAATGAACGAACTGTGATTCAGACCCGTCTATGGGACATGTCCCCATCCCCATGTTTTTTTGCCAAAAACCCTTGACAGCCGCCCACCCGCTGGATATAATAACTTCGCTATGGCGGTGTAACTCAGTTGGCCAGAGTAGTCGGTTCATACCCGACCTGTCATTGGTTCGAATCCAATCGCCGCTACCAGTTTTTCGGAAACAGACTCCAATGTAGAAACCACATTGAAGTCTGTTTTTTCGTTGTCCGAGGTCACTTCGATACGCTGGACCAGCAGATGGACGGCCCGGCTGTCCGGCGCGGTGCGGATGGACTTGAGCCAGTCCAGTATCACGTCCGTGGAGTATTCCTCCGGCGGCGTGGTGTTCTCCAGGACCTTGATCTCCTCCTTGATGGTCTTCATCTTCTCGTGGATGTCCGAGAGGATGTCCGGGGCCAGGACCATGACGGACATGTTCCGCATGAGGGTGTCGTACTCCTGCTCCTTGGCGGCGATCTGCTTTTGCAGCGCCGCGTCGAAGGATTCCCGACAGTCCCGCCGATGATCCTTGTAACTTCGCAGGAACTGGGCGATCTTCATCTGCATGGGCTCCGAAAGGAGCTGCGCGAGATAATCCTTTACGGCCTTGTCCACCTGGGCTACCCGGACCACTGGGGCCCCGCAATGCTTCTTGCAGTAATAGTAGTGATACCTTCCGCCTTTTCGATCCGGGGCGCTGCAAACGTGCATCTTTTCCCCGCACTGACAATAGACTAGCCCGCTGCACAGATACGTTCCCGGGTTCTTCCCGGTCTGCTTTCGATCATCCATGATTTTTTGCACCTCGAAAAATGTATTTTTGTCCACGATCGCCGGGATCGCCCCATCCAGCCGGATGGCGTCTTGTGTCTCCAACCGCGTTTTGCGGTGGCGGCACCCTTCCACCGAGTACACATAGATACCCGCATACTTCTCGTTGCGCAGGATCTCATAGATCTGCGTATACTTGATGGGGCTGCCGTTGCGGCCTTCAGGGCGGCGTCAAACATCTTCCGCACATAGAATGCTTCCAGTTCGTTGATGATCAGCTTTTGGTCCACCACGCGAAACCCGAAGGGGGCGGGGCCGCCGTTGTGCAGCCCCTTCAAAGCGATCTCCCTGTGCCCCTTTCGGACCTCCTTGGACAGGTTCTTGCTGTAATACTCCGACAAGACCCACATCATCTGTTTGGCGAAATCGCCTTCGATGCTGGTGCCGAAGTTCTGCGCCACGGCGATGATATCGATGCAATTATAGAATGAAACCTTATCCGCAGGTATTATTCCTCTTTTGCCGGGCTTCCTGTATCTGTAAACCGATAGCTCGCCATCGTTCTTTACAAGCCACGGCTGAGAATTACATGCACTCGGCGCAAACCTGACGATATCGGTCACACCTGGGATCTGTTCACCTTCCCATATTTCCTCAACGCGCTTTCTTTTGAAATCTCGTTCAGTGTCAATGCATCTGACGTACCCGCTTTTACTAACTGTAAACTCATAAACTGCACCTTGTTTTATCCTTTTTTCGTAATTCTGAAGCGGCAATGATCTGCGCCTTGCAAAACTGTTTCCAGTATTTCTACGTCGAATATGCTTTCCGGTTCCAACTGACGCAGGATATACAGAATGCTCTGCCTGCTGCAATTACAGTGATCCGGATCTGTGATCTGTCCGGACAGGACTTTCTCACAGGTGCATTTTTCATACCCAAGCTCATATACACGGCCGGGCACGATTACTTTCCCAAAGTATCCGTTCCCATTCATAGCCTCGCCGTATACTTTGTCGAAATCGCCCCCGCAAGATGTATAGAGTTCGCGTTGAGCCGGAAGGACGTGATCCTTCACGCAGGCAACTGCCTGATCATAATACTCCTCTTTCATGATACTGCTGTCCTCCATGAATTTCGATTCACGATATCCCGGCAAGCGAGAATTTGTGCGTTTGTTTTTTCGTTGTTCCTTAGTGTGAAATCGCGCAAAGAACAATGTTCAATAGTATCAATATGTGAAGAATAATGTGATACAGATCGGGTATGAGGCGTTTTTCACTCATGGGAATGAGCCTTACCGTATCTTTGAAGTATTCATTGTATCCTTTTAGTTTGCTTTCGGAAGCACCGAAGATGGTGTAATACCAATGACAAAAAAACTGAATAACAAGCCATATTACAAGGATTGCAAACAAGATCCATCTGCCTGCGGGCTGAAACAGGTAATAGGTGATCAGACCTATGCTATATAGACAGAGCATGACAAACTCCGCGCTCTTGATACCCATTCCTTCAACCAGAAGCAGTTTACCGAAGCGCCATGTTATCGTGCATCCCAGAAACCATATCCAAAGCAATAACTGTGCAATTAATGTAAATACCATTTTATCCTCCTTAAATTCACCAGATCCCGATTTGTTCGTTTCTCCGTCCCGACAAACGGGGATTGTCAATCGCATAAACGTATTCTTTTATAATCTGAGTTCCATTTGAATATCAAAAGGTTCGTCTTCCACACGGGAAGGTATCGGATGTTCACTCAGCCGAAAGCCCATCGCCCTGTAAAAATCTATGGTTTTCTCAGCGGAACAGCAGGACGCGTACAGGGCCAAAGCTCCGCGGCCTCTTGCGTACTCAGCGGCCGTTTCGATCAGGCGCCGTCCGATCCCGCGCCGTCTGAACGGGCGGGAAACGTGAAAGCTGTCGATGATCAGGCGACCCTCGTTCAGTTCCGGCATCAGCATGATCTCACCGACCACCGCGTCCCCCTCGAACGCGCAGAAGATGGTATATCTGCCGGAGAGTATCTCTCCCGCCTTTTTGCGCCTCTGCTCGGGCGACCAGGTCTCGCTAAAGGGCTGGAAAGTCAAAACGAGTCTTCCGTTTTCCATGCGCCAAACATTTTGGACCTCTTGAGATCTGTCAAATAGATCCAACGACGTTTCGCAGAAATTGTTCCTGTCTGCCCGCTTGATCTCGATCATGTTTTTCGATACTCCTCTAATGCTCTGACCTCACAGCCCTTGGCCCCATAGTAGGCAAGCATTTCCGGCATCTTCTTCAAGTCATAGCTGGTCACACAATCGGAGACGACATGGACGGCAAATCCGGCCTTCGTCATGTTGAAGCAGGTGGATTTCACGCAGCCTGTAGCGTCCGCGCCGGTGATGAAAAACTCGTTGATCCCGTTTTCCCGAATAAACTCCGAAAAGGGTTCGCTGGTCAAAGCGTTGGCCTTCGTCTTCACGAAAATATGATCCGAGACGATCCTGAGCTCCGGCGCAAGTTCCGCTCCTTTTGTGCCCGGCTTGAAGGTCCGGGTACCGGGGGAGAGGTTATTGTGCTGTATATACACGATCTCCATGCCGCTTTCCGCCGCCCAGTCAATGGCGGCGTTGAGCTTATCAATGATATCCCGATAGTGTTTTGTGATGTCGTTTTGAATATCGATCACGACAAGCGCTTTTCTGCTCATTTTATCGCCTCCTTCAGCAGACCGTATTCTCTGTGATTTCATTCAGCCATTCTTCCCTTGAGATCGACGACACATGGGTCGTTCCGTTTGTTTCATCCGGATATTCGCATACAAAATGCATCCCGATGGATTCTGCTGTTTTTATGGAAGGTACATTGGTGTATTTGCAGTAGGAATACAGGGTTGGATGATCCGTATTTCGGAACGCCCAATCACGGACTGCTTTTGCGGCCTCTCGGGCATAGCCTTTTCGCTGGCAGTCACGGCGGATATGGTAGCCGATCTCCGGCAATATCTCTCCATGGATATTCTGGAGCGTCAGCCCGCAGTCGCCGATCATCTCCCCGGTTTCCTTCAGGCATACCGCCCACAGCCCGAAGCCGTCCTTCCGATAGCGGTTCATGTTCCGTTCGATCCAATCCCTGACATGCTGCCCATCGAAGGCGGTTGGATAATGCCGCATGGTTTCCGGATCGCCGAGCACCCGGAACAGCGCATCAAAATCATTCGGCTTCATTTCCCTGAGCAGCAGCCTTTTCGTTTCCAAAACCATTCGTTTTTTCCCTTTCTCAGTGCAGGCAATACTCCATGCCTGCCTGGGCGGACATGCTTCCTCTTGATCAGTCCTCCTGCCCGTAAACCCGGATAAAATGCCTGCTAAAAGCCTCCACCTGTGCCATGGCCTCCTCCTTTTTATCCGGCTCCCGGTCACAGAGGTGGATGAGCGCAGAGATCGGCGTAGTATAGGCGAAAGCCAACATGGCGGGATCATCGCGGCGGAGCGATCCTTTGTCCATCATCCCGGCAAAGATGTGCGTGAATATCTCCGTCAGCCCGGTCAGGAAGTGCTTCGTCGCCAATTCCCGCGCGCGGCCGTCCCGGAACTGCTCCAGCGTCAACACCTTGCGCGTCATGATGATCCTTTCATCATGAACGGTGAAGTTCACCATCTGCATCGTCATCGTGACAAGCCCTTCCTGCGAATCCGGTACAGGCGGCAAGTGCTCCGATGAACCGAAATGCTCCCCGTAATATGCGATCATCTCATCGAGCAGCGCATTCCAGATCGCTTCCTTGCTCTCATAGTGCTTATAGACCCCGGACTTCACAAGCCCGAGCGATGCGCTGAGTTCCCGAATGTTTGTCCCGGCATAGCCGTTTTGTGAAAACATCTCCAGGGCAGCTTCCAGTATCCTCTCTTTTGTGTCGTTCGCCATAAAAACCTCCATACGCAGCAGGTGACCTTTCGTTCACCAATATAATAGTGAACGAAAGGTCACCTGTCAAGGCCTTACGGTATCGTTTTACAAAGCAGTGATCAGGACCGGAAAACTTTCAGACAAAGAGCCGGTTGGCTTTTTGCCCCGAGTATGGTATGGTATTCGTATCACCGGGCGGCGCTTCTTGTGGTCCGGACGAATAAGGAGGGACTAATGGAAATGACCTTTCGCGCTTTCATAAAGAAATACTGGCTGCCGGCGGCGGCCGTGCTCTGCAGCACGGCGGTTTTCCTGTTCTGGATCGCGCTGCGCGTCAACTGGGCGGGCATTTCCAAATTCCTGGGCGCGGATCACAACCCCAGCTTTTTGGTGATGAACCTGCCGCTTCTGATCTGTGTCCTCATGGGCGTGATCCTGCTGCTGACGATCCTGTCCTTCCTATTTATCCGCGACAAAAAGAGAGGACCGTATATCGCGTCGCTGGTGTTCTCCGCCGTTTTCGCAGTCGCCATCGGCGTCGTGATCGCCAACGGCTCCAACGATTATATCCAGTTCATCCTGCCGAAATTCCTTCGATCCGTGGGGGTGACCGCCGCGCTGATCCTTGTTTTCTGCCTGCTGTTTTTCCACGCGCCCAACAAGGGATGGCGTCTTGCGGCGAAGGTCCTGTTTCTGGTGGCGCTGATCGCCGCCTGCGCCGTCGTGGGCTACGGCCTTCGGCCATGCCGCTTCACGTACCGGCCGGTGGTCTACGCGGTGGAGGATGACTATCAGATCGTGTTTTCCACCAGCGACACCGCCATCGTCTGGGTGGAGGTCGGCCAGGAGAAATACTACGACCTTTACGCGGGCAGTATGCGGTCCAAGGACCTGGTGCATAAAATCACCGTGCCGCAGCGTGTGCTGGACGAGGCAAAGAGCTACAAGATCTGCGCCAAGCAGATGATCTACCGGGGGCCCTTCGGCGGCTATACGGGCGAAACCTTTTCCGAGGAATACCCGTTCATCCCGGTAAACACCGCGGACGGGATCTGCTATCTGGCCCTCCCGGATATCCATGGCGCCGTGGAGGGTGCGGTGAACCTGGCCGGCCATGCGTCGCAGGAAAACAACCTTGACTTCATCGTACTCCTGGGGGATCTGACCAGCATGGTCGATCGATATGAGGACGCCCAGATCGCCAACGAGATCGCCTTCAAGATCACCGGCGGGAAGATCCCGGTCATCTATACCCGGGGCAACCACGAGATCAAGGGCGAGTATGCTGAGGAGCTGTACAAATATACCGGCAGCAAGAACGGCAAGTTCTATTACACCTTCCGGCTTTCGGACATATACGGCATCATGCTCGATCTGGGCGAGGATCACGACGACGACTGGTGGGAGTATTATGAAACGGCCCAGTTTGACCTATACCGGGAGGAGCAGACCCGCATGCTGGACGAGATAATTGCCGCAGGGGAATATACGAACGCCGCCTACACCATGGCCGTCTGCCACATCCCCATCCCCTTTGTGAACGCGCGCCACAACCACGAAGCGGTCAAGGCCGCCTGGACGAAGCGGCTGAACGACATCGGCGTGGATATCCTCGTCACCGGCCATCAGCATGATCTGTATCCGTTCCTGGAGGGGACCATCCCGCCCAACACGAAGCTGGTGTACAACAAGGATTTCTCCGGCACGGAGGGCAAGACCTACAACGGATACATGACGGACTATCGCTTCAACGCCTTCATCTGCGGCAAGCGGGGGCTGACCCAGCACGACGAGGCGCCCGCCGGGAATCATACTGATTACGTGGGCATGCTGGTGAACGTGGACCTGAATAGCGGCAGCCAGTCCTGCCTCTACATGAATTCCAAAGGAGACATCGTCCCCGTGGTAAATCCCTTCGCGGCGTATAACTACGGCACGGACCCGATCGTGACGACGCTGAAATAGCATAATTTCCTGCTAAAACAAAAGATACAATTTAACCCCTTTTGCCTTAGCGGACAAAAGGGGTTAGATGTCGTTTATAGCCGTAATCTGCTATACCCCGTAAACCACTTCCCGGACAACGATCTCCTCAACCCGGTTGCGGATGGAGTTCATGCGCCGGACCCATTCCATCTGGTCTCGGCCCTTTAGCTCCTCGGTCACGCCCTCGTCGGCGGTCAGCTGGCGGGTTAGGGAAGCCATCTGTTCCCGGGCCGCTTGGTCGATGTCCAGCAGGTGCTGGGTGAGGGTGCCGGAGAGGACCAGGGCGGAGAAAGTGCCGTCATGCTTCTGTTCCAAGTAGCGCTTGCGCATCCGGCCATACTTGCCGATGGAGCCGGGAGGCTGATCGTCCAGGGCCAGGTCGGGGATCAGCAGTCCGTTCTGTTCCGTGTATGTCAGTTCCATGGATGCTGCCTCCTTCCTATTTGGCCGCTTTGCGGTTTTGGGGCTCCCGAAAGGCCGTGACCCGGGTTCCCAGCAGGATGGGCAGGTGCTCTCTTATGTGAACGATCAGATCCGTCGCCGCTACCAAAAATCAATCCCCCGATCCTTCGGGGGATTGATTTTTATATGGATTGGATTCGAACGGGCACGGCTCTTGGGTGCCGGTGGCACCCAAGAGCCGTGCCCCGACCAAGCCGCAGCGCGATTTCGAATCCAATCGCCGCGTCACTGTTCGAAACACTTTGATTATGTGGCTCAAGGAAGGATGATCAATACCAGGCTGCGCTTCCATGCGTGACTTTTTTCTTAATATGGTCTTAATTCCAACGCAAATCGCCTTAACACCATCTTTGTGAAGGATGAGGTAAGATAGGACCATCCAAAGCGGGAAAGGAGGGGCACCATGAGCGGGCGATTTTTCGGGAAGCAGCTGAGTTCCTTTCAGATCATCATCGGCGGCTTTCTGGCCATCATCCTGGTGGGCACAGGCTTTCTGATGCTGCCCATTTCATCCCTGGCGGGCACCTGGACCTCCGTAGAGGACGCTTTGTTCACCGCCACTTCCGCTGTGTGCGTGACGGGCCTCGTCGTGCGAGACACGGCCACCTACTGGTCCTGCTTCGGACAGGCGGTCATTTTGGCACTGATCCAAATCGGCGGATTAGGCGTCGCCACCGTCACGGCCCTCGTCGCCACCGTTTCCGGGCGGAAAATCACTCTATTGCAGCGAAGCATGCTCCAGGAGAGCATCTCGGCGTTTCAGGTGGGCGGCATCCTGAAACTGACTTGGTTTATATGCAGGGTGGCTCTGCTGGCGGAGCTTCTGGGTACGCTGCTGATGCTGCCCGCGTTCCTCTCCCTTTACGGCCGATCCGGGATATGGATGGCCCTGTTCCACTCCGTTTCCGCCTTCTGCAACGCGGGTTTCGACATTATGGGCGCCCATACCGGTCCCCTCTCCTCCCTGACCGCCTTTGCCGGCCAAGCGGGGGTGGTCCTGCCTGTGACGCTGTTGATCATCACCGGTGGCATTGGTTTTTTGACCTGGGACGACATGGTGAAGCATCGCTTCCGGTTCAAGCGGTACCGAATGCAGAGCAAGGTAATCCTGACCGCCACAGCCCTACTGGTATTTGTGCCCGCGGCGGTGTTCTTCTTCAGCGATTTTGCCGGTTTCGGCGGGAAGGAGCGGGTCCTCGCGTCCCTCTTTCAGGCGGTGACGCCCCGGACCGCCGGATTCAACACGGTGGACATGAGTCGCCTCACCAGCGCGGGCCGAGCCATGACCGTGGTGCTGATGCTAGTGGGCGGGGCCCCGGGCTCTACGGCGGGAGGTGTGAAGACTACCACCGTAGCCGTGCTCCTCTCGAACGCGGCGGCGGTGATCCGGCGCAGGAAGGACCCCCGGCTCTTCAACCGCCGCATCGACGGGGACACGGTGAAGAGCGCGTCCACGCTGCTGATGCTGTATCTGCTTCTGGCGCTCCTGGGCGCATTCATCATCAGCGCCAGGGAGGGGCTTTCTTTCGAAACCTGCCTCTTCGAGACCGCCTCCGCCATCGGCACCGTGGGGCTGTCTCTGGGCATTACGCCTACCCTGAGTCTCCTGTCTCGGAGCGTGTTGGTAGGGCTCATGTTCTTTGGGCGAACCGGCGCGCTCACGCTCCTGTTTGCCGCCGTCAACAGCATCGAGCCCCAGGTGGCCCAGTGTCCATTGGGCCGGATCAACGTGGGATAAAAAGGAGGATGTCATGAAATCCATTCTTCTGATCGGGACCAACCGGCTGGGATCGCTCCTGGTGCGGGAGTTTCATAAGCTGGGCCATCAGGTCATGGCCGTGGACAAGAACGAGGCGCGGATCAACAGCGTCCTGCCCTTCGTGACCGACGCCCAGATCGGCGACAGCACCTCCAGGCCAAGTTCCTCCTGCGCAACGGGGCCGACGAAGTCATCAGCCCCGAAAAGCAGGTGGCAGAGTGGGCTGCCATCCGTTACGCATCTGACCACGTTCTCGATTATGTGAAGCTGGATGAAGAACACGCTATTTTCGAAGTGGTCGTGCCCGTGGAATGGGCCGGGAAGAGCGTAGGCCAGATCGATATCCGCAAAAAATACGAGATCACCATTCTGGGTGTTAAACAACACAGACGGATGGATCTGTCAGTGACGCCTGAAACCATGCTGACAAGCGACATGACGCTGCTGGTGCTGGGAGAGAAGAAAGCGATCCGAAAGTGTTTTCGGATATGATCCATCCACAGCCAAAGGGGGTGTGCAACATGACGAATCTGATATTGATACTGACGATCCTGGGAGCCTTCATCTCCGGGTTTTATGCAATCGATCGCTTGGGGAAAGCGCTGGACGAGAAGACCGTGGGCCGGAGAAGGAAAAGAGACCGGCGGCTTTTCAAGTAAAAGCGATGGGCATTCCTGCTCTTATGTCGTTATATGAGATGGAAGAATCGGGAAATCTATGATATACTGTCGTTAACCAAAACGAAGGACATGAGGAAATGGATAAAAGCGGTCAAAGCGAGCATATCCTGGTCTGCGTCTCCCCGTCGCCCTCCAACCCCAAGGTGGTGGCGGCGGCGGCTCGGATGGCGGCGGCCTTCCACGCCTCCCTGACCGCCATCTACGTGAAGCCCACCAACTATGAGACCCTTTTAGAGGCGGATAGGACCCGACTCCAGAACAACATCCGCTTTGCAGAACAGTGCGGCGCATCCGTCACCACCATCGTGGGGGACGACGTGCCCGGGCAGGTGGCGGAGTACGCCCATATCTCCGGCACCACCAAGATCGTGGTGGGTCGAAGCGGCATCCGCAGGCGTCACTTCTGGAGCAAACCGCCGCTGACCGAACAGATCATCCTGAACGCGCCGGACGTAGACGTGTACATCATTCCAGACTCTGCTGCCGATCTACAGCAGCAGAAGGAAGCCTCTCGCATGGCCGATCCTATGCGCCCCACCTGGAAGGAGTCTTTCTACACCCTCCTGCTCCTCATGGCGGCCACGATCATCGGGCTCATCTTCACCCGGTTCGGCTTTTCGGAAGCCAACATCATCACCATCTTCATCCTGGGGGTTCTGATCATCTCGGTAATCACCGTCAGTCCCGTCTACAGCGTTGTGGGGTCGCTTCTCAGCGTCTTGCTGTTCAACTGGTTTTTTATCGAACCAAAATTCAGCTTCCACACCTATGAAACGGAATATGCCGTGACCTTCGCCATCATGCTCGCCTCCTCCCTCATCACGGGGACCTTGGCCAACCGCATGAAACTGAACGCCCGTCAGAGCGCCCGGGAGGCTTTTCGGACCAAGGTCCTGCTGGACACCAACCAGCTGCTGCAGAAGGCGGAACGACCGGAGGCGGTTGTGGAGACCACCGCCCATCAGATCATTACCTTGCTCAGCCGGGACGTGGTGATCTTCCCTCGTACGGAAGCCGACGGCTTAGGAACGGGGATGACCTTCCGCGCCACCTATGGAACGGAAGAAAGCGTCCCTGACGATAACGAAGCGGAGATTGCCCGGTGGGTCTTTGAGAACCAGCGGTCCGCAGGCTTTCGGCTAGACCAGTTCGAGGGGGCCGCCGCTCAGTATCATGCCATATGTCTCAACGGTTACTGTTACGGGGTCATCGCCATTCGCCTCAATCGGACGCCTCTTGAGCCCTATGAAAACAGCATCGTGGTATCCATCCTGGGTGAGTGCGCCCTGGCCCTGGAGAATCTTCGCAACGCAGCGGAGAAGGAACAAGCGGATCTCATGGTCCGCAAGGAACAGCTTCGATCCAACCTGCTCCGATCCATCTCCCACGACATCCGCACGCCACTGACCTCCATCTCCGGCAACGCCAGCAATCTGCTTAGCCACTACGGCCAGCTGGACGAAGAGACCCGGCAGCAGATTTTCTCCGACATTTACGATGACGCTGAGTGGCTCATCGACCTGGTGGAGAACCTTCTCTCCATCTCTCGTATTGAGAACGGGCAGATGGATCTGCACCTCTCATCGGAGGTCATGGGCGATGTAATCGACGAAGCGCTCAAACACGTGGATCGTAACGCTGCCCGGCACCATATCGCCGTCCGGGCTACGGACGACATTCTGCTGGTGGACATGGACGCCCGACTGATCATGCAGGTGCTGATCAACCTCATCAACAACGCCGTCAAGAACACGCCGGCGGGCTCCCATATTTCGATCGAAAGCCGGCAGGCGGGCAACGAAGCCGAGGTCATAGTCTGTGACGACGGGCCGGGCATTCCGGATGACATGAAACCCCACGTGTTTGAGATGTTCTATACAGGGCAGAACAAGGTGGCCGACGGCCGTCGGGGCCTGGGCTTGGGGCTGGCCCTCTGCAAGGCCATCGTGGAGAGCCACCGGGGCCGGATCGCCCTCACTGACAACACGCCCACAGGCTGCTGCTTCATCGTTTCTCTGCCCATGAAGGAGGTACAAGTGGATGAATAACCCCATGATCCTGGTCGTCGAGGATGACGCGCCCGTCCGCAACCTGATCGTCACCACCCTGAAGACCCACGACTACCGGTATCTCACCGCCAAAAACGGGGCCGAAGCCATCCTCATGGCCGCCTCCCACAACCCAGATGTGTTGTTCCTCGATCTGGGCCTGCCCGATATGGACGGGATCGACGTGATCCGCCAGGTGAGGACCTGGTCCAATTTGCCCATCATCGTCATTAGCGCCCGAAGCGACGACGGGGACAAGATCGAAGCGTTGGATGCCGGGGCCGACGACTATCTCACCAAGCCCTTCTCCGTGGAGGAGCTGCTGGCCCGGCTGCGGGTTACCCTACGGCGGCTGTCGCTTATGAGCAGCGAGACCGGTGCGGACAGATCCGTCTATACCAACGGGCAGCTTCGGGTCGACTACTCCGCCGGCTGCGCCAGCCTTGGCGGCGAGGAGCTGAAGCTGACGCCCATGGAATACAAGATTCTCTGCTTGCTGGCAAGGAACACCGGCAAAGTGCTGACTCATACCTTCATCACCCAGAATATCTACGGCCGGAACTGGGACAGCGACATTGCCTCCCTGCGGGTGTTCATGACCACCCTGCGCAAGAAGATCGAGCCCAATCCCGATTCCCCCAAATATATCCAGACCCATATCGGCATCGGCTATAGAATGTTGAAGATCGATTAGCTTTTCGAAGCGTTTGCTGGAATATGGTCGTTCGGCGCTGAGTCAGTTATCTCTACTCGTACCAAGTTTTCCGAAACAGACTCCAGCGTGGAAACGATATGGAAGTCTGTTTTTTCTTTGTCTGCAAAAATCTCCACTTTCTCGATCAAAAGATGCACCGCCCGGCTGTCCGGGGCCTCCCGGATGGCCCGGAGCCAGTTGACGATGAGTTCCGTGGAGGCCTCCTCCGGGGGCGTGGTGTTCTTCAGGGTCTTGATCTCCTCCTTGAGGGTCTTCATCCGGGCGGTGATGTCATCCAGGATGTCCGGGGACAGCACCGACTGGCCCATGTTGTCAAGCAGGGATTCGTATTCCTTCTCCTTGGCCTTGATCTGCTTTTCGATGGCCGCCGCGAAGGACGCCTTGCAGTCCTTCTTGCTATTCTTGTAGCTTCGGAGGAACTGGGCCAGCTTGAGCTGGACGGGCTCGGAAAGCAGGTTCGAGATGTACTCCCGGACGATCCTATCCAGCAGATCGGCCCGGACCGTGGGCGCGCCGCAGATATCCTTGCATCCATACCCTGTTATACAAAGCAAAAACGAAGGTCCTACTACACCTTCGAACAAAGCACCAAAGCTTTTCATTAGTCATGCTTCAAAAGACGTAGAGTTTGTGCAATGCTTAGTTCATCTGTTTGAAAGTATAGGCCTGACCAACAAAGATGTTTTTTGCAGCTCTCTACCGCGCTATGGTATCCCAAATGATGAAGGTTTATTTACTGCCTTATTAGAGCAGTTTAGAAAATACGCTTTACATGTGATTGTTGTCCACTCACAAAATTATTACAAGAGTCCAATTAGTTTAAATGAGATGGGGGCGGCTTGGGTTTTGCATGCAAAATGTACATCTTTTTTGCTTCCAGGTTTCCCTGTCGAGGGCATGGAAGGTGTAGTGAATAGAAACACTATAGCAATAAAACTTGACGATGATGAGTTATCGGTAAAAGATAGAGTGAATCAATTTTACAATACAATTATTGATGAATTTGGATTAGCAAAGATGGATGAATTACTGTGGGAAGAAAAAAGAGACGTGTTTATTCGTTCTGTAAAAGGACTACATTATGAGATAGTAAAAAACCATGATAATGAGAATGAAGAAAACGGTGCACAATAGATCAGCTCGTTGGTGTGAATCATATGCAACGACTCCTATCATAAAGACACATGCCCATCTTGCCAGGCATCACGGGAAAGAGTATACTGATGCTGACATCCGGCGCGGGAGGCAGCGCGGCGGCCTGCAGGGGTCGCCGCCGCCCGGTTTCGCCGGAGAAAATGGATGGCTTTTGACCAGAAGGATGCGGTCGAAGGCCCTGAGGAGCGTCATGGATAGCAGAAAACGTCTTGAAGAAGGCAACCGAAGGTTTATCGAAGCGGGCGACGCCGCAAGACGGATCGACACGGCGGAGCATGGGCAGCACCCCTATGCCATCGTGGTCTGCTGCTCCGATTCCCGGGTGATCCCGGAGGAGATCTTTCAGGCGAGCATAGGAGACCTGTTCGTCATCCGCGTGGCGGGGAACGTGCTGGACCATCACCAGCTGGGCAGCATCGAGTACGCGGCGGGGCACCTCCACTGCGGCCATATCGTGGTGCTGGGCCACACCGGCTGCGGCGCCGTCCATGCCGCGTTGACCGGCGGCGGCGAGGGGTTCATCTCCTTCATCACCGACGAGATACGGGAGGCCGTGGGCATGGAGCGGGACGAGGACAAGGCCTGCTGCCTGAACGTGCGCCATGCGGTGGCCCGGCTGAAGAAGGAGTTCCAGGCGCACCCTGAGGCGGGCAGCGCCGTGATCGAAGGTGCGGTGTATGACATTCGAAGCGGCCAGGTCCGATGGCTCGACTAAACGGGGCAGAAAAAGCATGAAATCCCTTCTTATCCAGGACACGACCCGCGAGGAGCGGGAGAATATCGTGCATCAGGCCCTGTGGGGCGCCTGCGGCATCGACTGCGAATTCTGCTCCGGCTGCGACAACCGCGGCGGCGGCAGGATCGAAAGCATCTATCAGCCCTATATCGACGGGCTGAAGGAGATCAGTGAGATCAACGCGGCATACCGCGCACCGTTCGTGCGGTGAGCGTGTGCCGCCCTAACAGGAGGGCAAGATGAAGATCACCATCATTCACGGACAGAACCACAGGGGGTCCACCTGGCATGCGGCGGACGAGCTGCTGAAAACCATTCCCGGGGAGCACCAGGTCTCGGAGTTCTTCCTGCCCCGGGATCTGAACCACTTCTGCACCGGGTGCTATGCCTGCGTCCAATCCCGGGAGAGCTGCCCCTTCTGGAAGGACAAGGCGCCCATGGACAAGGCCCTGCGGGAGGCCGAGCTGCTGATCTTCACCACGCCCACCTACTGCATGCTGCCCTCCGGCCCCATGAAATCGTTCATGGACCTGTTCTTCACCAACTGGATGAGCCACAAGCCCTATGGGGAGATGTTCTCCAAGCGCGCCGTCGTGCTCTCCACGGCCGCCGGGGCGGGGGCGAAGAAGGCCACCAAACCCCTGGCGACCATGCTGCTCTATTGGGGCATCCCCAAGGTCTATTCCTACGGCCTGGCCGTCAACGCCAGCAGCTGGGAGAACATGCCGGACAAGAAGAAGGCGACCATCCTCCGGGACATGCAGCGGCTGGGGCAGAAGCTCTCGGCGACGGCCAAGCCCCGCGTGGGCATCAAAACGAGATGCCTCTTTTGGCTGATGAAGGGCATGCAGAAGGCCAACTGGGGCGCCGGCCCGGAGGAGAAGGCGTACTGGCAGGAGCAGGGGTGGCTGAACGGCCGAAAGCCCTGGAAGGCCGAATGAGCGGAAACCATTAGAAAATGACACAGGATAAAGGTAGACAAATGAAACGATTTTTGACGTTATTGTGCGCAGTTGCCCTGCTGTTGACCACCTGCGGGGCAGCGCTTCGGGAGCCCGCCACGCCCGTCAGGGCGGAGACAGAGGGGCCTGCCGCCACCGCCGCCCCCGGGGCGGAGAGGGAGCCGATCGATCTGGAAGCATACGTCGGCTTCTATGCGAACGAAACTTTTGACACGGTGACCATCGAGAAGACGGCGGATGGGTACCGGATGCTAATCAGCGTGTACCGGCTCACGTCTTTGGAGGAAGGGACCGTCTCCGCCACCGCCGAGGGTGTCGTTTTCCGCACCGTCGACGCCGCCGGAGCGCCCATGACCGTGTCCTTCTATGGGGACGGCGACGCCTACGCCCTGCGGGTGGACGAAAGCACCTGGCCCCTGCTGGAGCAGGGGACGGTCATCGGCGGTTTGGAGAGGACCACGCCGGAGGCATACGCCGCACGGAGCGCGGCGGAGGATTTCGAGCGCGGGGACATCATCGATCCCGCGGACGCCGCGGACGAGCCCCGGGGCCACTATGTTTTCCAACCCAAGGTCTGCTCCGTCTATCTGGAGGAGGTCTTCGGCAAGACCATGTGCGAGACCTGGTACAACCTGGTAGACGCGGTCATGGCTGGCAAGGACACCTTCGCCTGCCCGGATCAGCACACCTATGACTGGGTCATGGGCCAGTTTCCCGAGCGGTGTTTCCCGGTGTTGACCGAGCTCATCGACTACGCCTGGGATCGGGCGCACCCCATCCGAAACGGCGTGGCCAGCTTCACCTACCGGGTGCCCGTGGATGAGGCCGCCGCCCGGATCAAAGCGTTTGGAACTATGATCGAGGACATCCTCAACCGGGTCCTGGAGGACGACTATTCGGACATGGAAAAGGCCCTGGCCCTGTATGAGTATTTCTCCAGGACCTATACATATGATTATGAGACCTTCGCCAAGATGAGCGACGCCTATGTGGACTATACCTCTGCCTATCGTTTCTTCGAGACCGGCATCGGCATCTGCCACGAGATCTCGTCGGCCTATTCCTACCTGCTGATGCAGGCGGGCGTGGAGGCGACCATCATGATGGGCAGCGACCACCAGTGGAGCTATGTCCGCATCCACGGCCACAACTACCATATCGATCCCACCTTTGCCATCAACAATCAGGGCTCCCTGTCCTTCTTCATGATGACCGACCAGCAGCGCGAGGCCACCGGATACGGCAAGGAGGAGTATATCATCGCCTCCAACTACGCCCAGGATCACGCCCATCCCGACTACGTGGCGGACGATCCCTTCTTCGAGGCCCTGTGGGACACCAGCTTCGAGACGTTCTTCCACGATACTCACACCATCCTGTGCTGGGCCGAAACCGGCGACTACGGCGAATGGACGTATCTTAAATTCGACTATAGCGATTATTGAGCTAAGGAACGGTCCCGCTCCAAGGGGCTGTTTTCCCGGTGGATGGGACGATAAAACAGAGTCAGGAACGCTGCTTCCCCCCCGGATGGGCCGGGGGGATTTTGACGCAGGGACAGGCGGCCCCTATACGGTCGAGCTGGTTCGATAATCGTTGGGGGTCACGCCGGCATATTTTTTGAACACGCGGATGAAATGGCCGTGGGAGGAGAAGCCCAGATACGCCCCGATGGCGGCGGCGGGCTTGTCGGAATAGAGGAGGAGGCGCTTGGCTTCCTCCGTTTTTTCAGTGAGGATGTAATCGGTGAGGGTGACGCCCGTCTCCTGCCTGAACCGGGCGGAGAGATAGGGGCGGCTCAGGTAGAACTCCGCCGCCATGCGCTCGGTGCTGATGGGCTCGGACAGGTGGCGGCGCACGTAGTTGGCCACGTCCGCGGCCAGCCGGGTGGGGTGGCGGCCCAGATGGAGCTTCTCCACCTGCTCCGTGTACTCCAGGATCATGCTGTACTGCAGGTTCATGATCTGGCTGGGGTCCGTGAGTAGCTCCACCCGCTGGATGAAGCCGTCGGACAGGGAGAAGGCCTCCTCTTCCCGCATGCCGCCCCGAATGGCGGCCCGGGCGGCCAATGTCACGGACACGATGAAGGTGTTCCGAAGCTGCCGAAGCTGGGTGGGGGCGATAGTGCCGCCCCGGACGGCGAGGGCCGCGGCCATCCACCCCTTCAGCGCGGCGGTGTCCCCCCGGCGTACCAGGTCCATGAGGGCTTCCTCCACCGCCAGGGTGTTGTGGCCCTCCGGGGGCCGGGGCGGTTCCTCGTAGACCCGGCGGGTCCGCCGCTGCTCCAGGCCGGCCTTGATGGTCCGCTGCTGGTCGATGTAGATGGCCACGTCGGAGATGGTCAGCGTCTCGCCGCCGTTCAAAAAGTGGTTCATGGTGCAGAGCATCTGCAGCAGGGTCTCCACCGGCAGCCGCCGGATGCCGTTCATGGCGGTCAGGAAGGACGGCACCTCCTCCCGGGGCACGTCCAGCCGGAAGGCCAGCTCCCGGAGCTCCTGCTCCCCGGCCATGATCTGGCAGGTGGGGCCCATGACGATGGTGCCGCCCGGGGCGTTGAGCACCCCGTAGTAGTGAAAACAGGGGGTGGCGAAGTAGCCCACGTGGCCTCGGACGGAGCATATCTCCTGCCGGTACAGCGCCGCGGGGTCCCGGAGGAGCTTCACGGGGCTTTTGAACAGGACCAGCTGTTCCCCTTCCAACAGCCGCACGGGTATGCCCGACAGGGCCGCCATGGCGCCCACCACATATCGCAGATCTACATTGTCCATATCCTTGCCTCCAATACAGTACAATTATACGAAAAACAATACAATAATGCAATACACGGGAACCTGTTTTCGTGTACAATGACCATGAAAACAACGGAAAGAGGGGCATCCCGTGGAGATCGAACAGGTTTTACAGCAGATGACGGTGGAGGAGAAGGCGGCCCTGGTGGCGGGCACGGACTTTATGTACACCAATCCCATCCCCCGGCTGGGCGTCCCCAGCCTGTGCATGTCCGACGGCCCCCACGGCCTCAGGAAGCAGAAGGGCTCCGGGGACAACGGCGTCTCCGAGAGCGAGCCCGCCACGGCCTTCCCCACGGCGGCCTGCGTGGCCTCCAGCTGGAACCCCCAGAACGCCTATGACCTGGGCGCGGCCATCGCGAAGGAGTGCCGCCACTACGGGGTCCACACCCTCCTGGGGCCCGGGGTCAACCTGAAGCGCAACCCCCTCTGCGGCCGGAACTTCGAGTACTATTCCGAGGACCCCCTGCTGGCGGGCGTCATGGGCGCGGCGGAGGTGAATGGGGTCCAGTCCCAGGGCGTGGGCGTATCCGTGAAGCATTTCGCGTTGAACAATTCCGAAAACTACCGGTTCATGGGCAACTCCGTGGCCGGCGAGAACACCATCCGCACCCTCTATTTCAAACCCTTCGAATACATCGTGAAGCACGCCCGGCCTGCCACCATCATGTGCGCCTACAACCGGATCAACGGGGTGTTCTGCTCCGAAAACAAGTGGCTGCTCACCGACATCCTCCGGGACGAGTGGGGCTTTGAAGGCGTGGTCATGAGCGACTGGGGCGCGGTGCGGGACCGGGTGGCGGGCCTGAAGGCCGGCATGGACCTGGAGATGCCCGGGGACACCGCCATCTGCCGCCGCTGGATCTTGGACGCCGTGGCTGACGGCTCCCTGCCCATGGGGGACCTGGACAAATCCTGCGGCCGCATCCTCCGCTGGGTGGACCAGTATGTGCAGCCCGCGGACGACGGCCCCGTGGACTGGGACGGCCACCACGAGCTGGCTGCCCGGATCGCCGCGGACAGCGCGGTCCTGCTGAAGAACGACGGCACACTGCCCCTCACCGGCCGGGAGAAGCTGCATATGGCCGGGGACCTGTTCGAGACCATGCGCTACCAGGGGGCGGGCAGTTCCATGATCCATCCCACGAAGGTCACCGCCCCCGCCGACGCCTTCGCAACCCGGGGCATTCGGTCCCTTCCCCTGGAGGAAAGCGACACCATTTTGGTCTTCGCCGGGCTCACGGATGAATACGAATCCGAGGGCGGCGACCGGGCGGATATGCAGCTGCCCCATGACCAGCTGGAGCTCATCGACCGGCTCTGCGACACAGGCAAGCGGGTGGCGGTGGTCCTCTTCGGCGGCGCCCCCGTGGAGCTGCCCTTCGCGGACAAGGTCAGCGCCATCCTCAACCTGTACCTGCCCGGCCAGAACGGGGGCACGGCGGCGGCGCGGCTCCTGTTCGGGGAGGTAAACCCCTCCGGCAAGCTGGCGGAGACCTGGCCCCTTCGCTACGAGGACGTGCCCGGCCACGCTTCCTTCGGCCAGGGCATCGACGAGGTGTACGCCGAGGGCTCGGAGGTGGGCTACCGGTACTATGAAAAGCACAACGTCCCCGTTCGCTATCCCTTCGGCCACGGCCTCAGCTACACCACCTTCCAGCACAGCGCATGGAACCGGGACGGGAACGCCTATACCCAGACTGTGGCCAACACCGGCGCCCGCTTCGGCGGTGAGGTGTGCATGCTGTTCCTGAATGGCGAGCTCCGGGGCTTTGAGAAGGTGTATTTGGCCCCCGGCGAATCGAGGACCGTCACCATCACGCCGGAACCTAAAGACGAGAAAGTCTATCCCGATACCTATGCGGTCCCCGCCCCCCGGCCCGCCTACCCCGTGACGCTGGAATCCCGGTTCACGGACCTGAAGCAGAGCTTCATGGGCCGCATCCTCTTTGGCGCCGTCCTCTCCGTGGCGGACAAGCAGGAAAAGGCGGCCGAAAAGCTCTCCGACGGCCCCGAGAAGGACAACAAGCGGAAGGGGGCCTTCTTCCTCAGGCAGATATTGGAGAGCAACTCTCCCCGGTCCATGTCCATGACCGCCGGGAAGTCCATGCCCTACAATTTTGCCCAGGGCTTTGTGGAACTGACCAACGGACACCTGATCCGAGGCGCCCGCTGCTTTTTGAAAAAGATCGACGTACCCAAGCTGCCGAAGGAGGATATGGTGTGAAAAAGGGTTTTTCACACCATGCAGCTTTTGCCTTTGCCGCGGACCGGCGCGGCAATTTAGCAAGCAAAACCGGCAAAACCACGTAAAAAGGGAAGGGAATGAAAATGAAACTGCCTGCAAGTCTGGTCAAATCCCCGGAAGTTACCAAGAAGGAAAAGTGGCTGGGCTACCTGCTGGGGCCCGCCGGGGCGCTGCTCCTTAATGCGGTGCTGGCCACCTATCTCAACGTCTACTACACGGACGTGCTGAACCTGACCCCCCTCTGGGGCGGGGTGTTCCTCACGGTGTTCCCCATCGTGTCGAAGATCATCGACGCCATCACCAACATCGTCATGGGCCAGATCATCGACCGGACCCGGACCAAGGAGGGCAAGGCCCGGCCCTGGCTGTTCCTCTCCGCCTTTTTGGTGCCCGTCACCGGCATCTTGCTCTTCACCGTGCCGGAGAGCAGCGACACCGTGAAGGCCCTGTGGGTCATGATCTCCTACAACCTCTTCTATTCCTTCGCCTATACCATCTTCAACATGTCCCACGGCCTCATGGTGCCCCTCTCCACCCGCAACGGCACGGACCGGGGCGGTCTCTCCGTGTTCAACCAGATCACCACCATCATGATGAGCGGCATCCTGGTGGCCCTCCTGTTCCCCATGGTCATCATGCCCATGATCGGCGTGGATAAGAGCAAGTGGATCACCCTCATGTCCATCCTGGCCATCGTGGCTTTGCCCCTGACCCTCCTTGAATACTTCTTCACCAAGGAACGGGTCACCGAGGAAAAGAAGGACGAGAAAGCCGCCCCCCTTCCCCTGGGGCAGCAGCTCAAGATGCTTTTCACCGACAGGTACATGGTGCTCATGTACGTGTACTTCCTGCTGTACACCGTGGGCAGCACCATCAAGAACATCGGCCTCGTATACTACTGCAACTACGTGCTGGGCACCTATAACGACGGCATCACCCAGACCATGGTCTCCGCCATCGGCGGCATCCCCATGGGCATCGGCATCTTCGCGGTGTGGCCCCTGGCCAAGAAGTTCGGCAAGCGGACCGTCACCATGATCGGCTTTTTACTCTACTCCCTGGGCTCCCTCATCTGCTGGCTGTTCCCCCACACCATGTGGATCGTGCTGGTGGGTCAGTTCATCAAGAACATCGGCGGCCTCCCCTGCGCCTATGTGTTCATGGCCCTGTTCGCCGACTGCCTCGATCATCTGGAATGGAAGACCGACATCCGCATCGACGGCGCGGCCATGTCCATCTACAACATCATCGCCGTGGCCATGGTGGGCATCATGACCGGCGTCTTCAACTGGATGCTGGCCAAGGCCGGCTATATCGCGCCCTTCGCCGCCCGGAGCGTGGCGGAGGCCACCGAGACCTTGGCGGCCAACGGCTGGGCGGCCCAGGTGGCCCTGGAGACCCTGAAGCCCGCGGCGGACGGCGCTCTGACCGTGGCTCTCGCCCAGCCCCACAGCGTCAACTGGGTCATCTCCTTCGCCTTCGTGGGATTGGAGGTCTTCACCGGCATCGCCCTCGCCATCATTCTGTTCTTCCTGAACGTGGAGAAGGACCTGCCCCGGGAGCAGGCTGAGATCAAGGCCCGGCACGAGGGGAAGGAGCAAGCGTAGTATGAACGCCATCCGTTTGAAAACCGAGCATCTCTTCGATCCCCTGGGCATCGATGTGCAGAATCCCCGGTTCATGTGGAACGCTGAGGGGGGCGTGAAGCAAAAAGCCTACGAGATCGTCACCGAGAAGTGGCAGTCCGGGAAGGTGGAGAGCGACGAGATGCACGCAGAGTACCCCCTGCCCCTCACGAGCCGGGAGCGGGTCACCTGGAAGGTGCGCCTGTGGGACGAGCACGACCGGCCCGGGGACTGGGCCGAAGAGTTCTTTGAGATGGGCCTTTTGGATAAGACTGACTGGGCCGCCACATGGATCACCGGCGACTACGTCCCCGGCAAAAAGCAACGCTGCCCCGTGGACTGCTTCCGCAAGGTCTTCACCCTGGACCGGCCCGTGGCAGAGGCCCGGCTCTACGCCACCGCCTGCGGCCTCTACGAGGCGAAGCTGGGTGGGCAGCGGGTGGGGGACTTCGTCATGGCCCCCGGGTACACGGACTATCGCAAACGCATCCAGTACCAGACTTACGACGTGACAGACCTGCTCCATGAGGGCGAGAACGAGCTCACCTGCCAGCTGGCCGACGGCTGGTATCGGGGGAGTTGCGGGGCCTGGGGCCGGAAGAACCAGTACGGCACCGAGACCAAGCTCCTGCTGCAGCTCGAGATCACCTTCACCGACGGCAGCCGTCAGGTGATCGGCACCGATTCCTCCTGGGCCTGGTCCAACGACGGCCCCATCCGCCTGGCCGACAACAAGGACGGGGAGATCGTGGAAGCCTTCCGCACGCCCATGTACACGGGCAGGGCCCGGGAGACGAAGCATGGCGTCACGCCCACGGCAGCGAACAACGTGCCCGTCACGGAGCACGAGACCTTTCACCCCGTCATCACCACCGCCCCCAACGGCAAAAAGCTCCTGGACTTCGGCCAGAATATGGCGGGCTATGTGCGCTTTCGGCTCCCCGCCCGATTGGGCCAGCGGATGGTCTGGCGCTTCGGCGAGATGCTGGACGAGGACGGGAACTTCACCCAGAGGAACATCCAGCTCTCCCGCAAGGGCTACACCACCCCCCTGCAGCGGATCGACTACACCTGCGGCGAGGGGCTGAACGAATACACCACCACCTTCGCCGTCTTCGGCTTCCAGTATGCCGAGGTGGACACGGACGTGGAGCTGGATCCGGCGGCCATCGAGGCCGTGGCAGTCTACTCCGATTTGGAACGGACAGGCGACTTCTCCTGCTCCCACAAGCTTTTGAATCAGCTCTTTAAGGCCACCCTCTGGTCCGCCAAGGGGAACCACCTGGACATCCCCACGGACTGCCCCACCCGGGAGCGCCACGGCTGGACCGGCGACGCCCAGCTGTTCTTCACCACCGCCTCCTACCTGTTCGACTTCGCGCCCTTTGCGAGGAAGTACCTCCACGACGTGTTCGACTGGCAGCGGAAGAACGGCCGACTCCCCCACATCGCCCCCGACGGCGGCGCGGACTTCTACATGTGGACCATGAACGGCTCCGTGGGCTGGTCCGACGTGGGGGTGCTGATCCCCTGGCGGTACGCCCAGATCAACCGGGACGACGCCATCCTGAAGGAATTCTATGACGGCATGGCCAAATACGCCCGGTTCATGGAGGGCCGCTGCGGCAAGAACATGCCCTTCTTCGCCGAGCACGTGAAGCTGAGCCCCGAGGCCAAAAAGTACTTCGTCAACCAGGGCCAGAGCTACGGCGAGTGGGCCGAGCCCGCGGACGTGGGCGGCGGCTTCCGCTGGCAGGACTTCGTGGCCCCCCACCCGGAGGTGTCCACGGCCTACACCTGCTATGTGCTGGGGCTCATGGCGCAGATTGCGAAACGATTGGGCCACGAGGCGGACGCCCAGGAGTTCCAGACCTATTCGGACGGCTGCAAAGGGGCCTACCGGGAGCTGGTCAGGACCGACGCCTACGCCCTGGACACGGATAAGCAGGCCCGGCTGGTCCGGCCCCTGTACTTCGAGTTGCTGGACGAGAAGCAGACGGCTTACGCCCAAAAGCGGCTCATGGAGGCCCTGGAGCACTACCGCTGGCGGCTGGGCACGGGCTTTCTCTCCACGCCCCTGATCCTCTACGTGTTGGCGGACATCGACCCCCAGGCCGCCTATCGGCTGCTGGAGAACGAGGAGGTCCCGGGCTGGCTCTCCATGCCCAAAGCGGGGGCCACCACCATCTGGGAGGCCTGGGAGGGTCCCAACAGCAGGGAGGGCGGCATCGGCTCCCTGAACCACTATTCGAAGGGGGCCGTGGTGGAGTGGCTCTTCACCACCATGTGCGGCATCCGGGTGGACGGGGAGAACCGTTTCACCGTGGCGCCCCTGCCCGGGGGCAGCCTCACCCACGCCCAGGCCGGCTACACCAGCGTCTTCGGCCGGATCGAGAGCCGGTGGGAGAGAAGAGAGGGAGCGACGGTCTACACCGTCGCCGTCCCCGCCAACTGCGAGGCGAAGATCATCCTGCCCTCGGGCCGCACCGAGACCGTGGGCGCGGGCACCTGGACCTTTACAGAGGAATAAGCCATGCCAAAAAAGTATCTGGCCATCGACATCGGCGCCTCCTCCGGCCGGCACATCATGGGCTGGCGCGAGGGTGGCCAGCTGAAAACGGAGGAAGTGTACCGCTTCCCCAACGGGGTCACGGAACAGGACGGGCATCTTGTTTGGGACATGGACGCCCTGCTGGGCCATGTGAAAGCGGGCATCGAGGCGGCCCAGAAAAAGCACGAGATCACGAGCCTTTCCATCGACACCTGGGGCGTGGACTACGTGCTGCTCCGGGGGGACGAGACGGTGTACCCGGTCTACGCCTACCGGGATGGGCGGACCGAAAGCGCCATCCCGGCGGTCCATGAGAAGATGCCTTTTTCGGAGCTCTACCGCCGCACGGGCATACAGTTCCAGCCCTTCAACACCATCTATCAACTATATGCGGATCAACTGGCAGGGCGGCTCACCGGGGTCACGGACTTTTTGATGATCCCGGAATACCTGATGTATCGGCTCACGGGCGTCAAAGCCCACGAGTACACCAACGCCACCACGGGCGGCATGGTCAGCGCCGAGACGGGCGAATACGATCCCGCCATCGTCCGGGCCTTGGGGCTGCCGGAACATCTGTTCCAAAAGTTCCAGCAGCCGGGGACGGCGATCGGGGCATATGAGGGCATTCGGGTGGTCCTCTGCGCCACCCACGACACCGGCTCCGCCGTGGAAGGCATCCCCATGGACGGGGGCGCCCCCTACATCTCCAGCGGCACCTGGTCCCTGCTGGGGGTCAAGACGAAGATGCCCCTCACCGACGAAGCCTCCCGGGCCGCCAACTGGTCCAACGAGGGCGGCGTGGGGTACAACCGGTACCAGAAGAACATCATGGGCATGTGGCTGGTGAACCGCTTGCGGGCGGAGCTGTGCCCCGAGAAGCCCTGGGGGGAGATCGTGGCCGAGGCGGAGGAGAGCGATTTTGCCGGGACTGTGGACGCCAACGCGCCCGTCTTCCTAGCCCCGGAGCGCATGGCCGCAGCCTTTGACGGTGCGCTGACGGAGAAGCCCCGGGCCATCGGCGACTACTTCCGCTGCGCCTACCGCTCCCTGGCCCTGTCCTATAAAACGGCCATAGAGGAATTGGAGCGCAACACGGGGAGACCCTATGACCGGCTGTACATCGTGGGCGGCGGGGCCAGGAACGGCTTTTTGAACCGCCTGACCGAGGCGGCCACCGGCAAACAGGTCGTCGCCCTGCCCATCGAGGCCACGGCGTTAGGAAATTTGAAGATTCAAATGGAACAAGCGGGCGATTCGTGAATCGCCCCTAAGCCCAAGGCACGAGCCGCGTTTTCCCCGGGAGGGGCAAGCCCCTCCCCTGCAACGGAATGCGATTGTTTTCAGCACGAACCCGTAGGGGACGGGCTTGCCCGTCCCACCCTTACCAGCGAAAAAATGTATGGAGGTATACGCATGAGCTACAACGAAGCAAAGGAACGCTACGCCGCCTACGGCGTGGACGTGGAAGGGGCCATGGCGCGGCTGAAGACCGTGCCCGTGAGCCTGCACTGCTGGCAGGGGGACGATGTGCGGGGCTTCGACACGGACCCCACCAAGCCCCTGACCGGCGGCATCCAGACCACCGGCAACTACCCGGGCCGGGCCCGGACCCCGGAGGAGCTGATGGCGGACCTCGATAAGGTCCTCTCCCTGATTCCCGGCACCCCCAAGATGAACCTGCACGCCAGCTACGCCATCTTTGAGGACGGCCAGTGGGCGGACCGGGATAAGCTGGAGCCAAAGCACTTTGAGAAGTGGGTGGAATTCTGCAAAGCCCGGGGTCTCGGGTGCGACTTCAACCCCACCTTCTTCTCCCATCCCAACTGCGACCCCCTGACGTTGTCCAGCCCCCACGAGGTCACCCGGAAGTTCTGGATCGACCATGGCAAGGCCTGCATCCGCATCTCCACCTACTTAGCCGAGGAATTGGGCCAGCCCTGCGTGATGAACATCTGGACCAGCGACGGTTTCAAGGACGTGCCCGGCGACCGGCTGGGGCCTCGTGTCCGCTATAAGGAAAGCATCGACGCCATTTTGAGCGAGCCCTATGACTTTGAGAAGGTGAAGCCCTGCATCGAAAGCAAGGTATTCGGCATCGGCGTGGAGGCCTACACCGTAGGGAGCGGCGAGTTCGCCCTCAGCTACGCGGCCATGAACCGGGAGAAGTGCATCCCCCTCATGGACAACGGCCACTACCACCCCACGGAGGTGGTGTCGGATAAGATCCCTGCCCTCCTCGCCTTCTTCCCGGAGATCGCGCTGCATGTGACCCGCCCAATCCGCTGGGACAGCGACCATGTGGTCCTCTTCGACGACGAGACGCGAGAGATCGCCCGGGAGATCGTCCGCTGCGGGGGCCTCGAAGGCCGGGTGCACATCGCCCTCGACTACTTCGATGCCTCCATAAACCGCATCTCCGCCTGGGTCACGGGCTATCGCAATTTACAAAAGGCCCTGCTGTTCGCCCTGCTGCAGCCCAACGAAGAGCTGAAGGCCTTGCAGGACAGCGGGGACCTCACCAAGCTCATGGTCCTGCAGGAGGAGCTGAAGATCCTGCCCTTTGGGGAAATCTGGGACGAGTACTGCCGCCGGTGCGGCAAGCCCGCGGACGGGGAATGGTTCACCGAGATCGAGACCTACGAAAAGGAAGTATTGGAGGCAAGAGCATGAAGGATATTCTGACCGCACCCTGGATGGTGGAGATGATTCGCACCGCCACGGAGATGTACGCTCACGGCTGGGACGAGCGCAACGGCGGGAACATCAGCCTGATGCTGGACGAGGCGGACGTGGTGGAATATCTGGACCCCGATAACGTCCTGCGCACCCTCCCCACGGGCTTTGAGGCCCCGGAATTGGAGGGCCGGTATTTCCTGGTCACCGGCACGGGCAAGTATTTCAAGAACGTCCAGTACGCCCCGGAGGTGAATCTGGGCCTGGTCCGGCTCGCGGAGAAGGGCGCGAAGGCCGAACTGCTGTGGGGCTATGCGGACGGGGGCAAATTCACCTCCGAGTTTCCGGCCCATATGATGAGCCATGTGGCCCGGCTGAAGGTGAACCCCGAAAACCGGGTGGTCATGCACTGCCACCCCGCGAACCTGCTGGCCATGACCTACGTTCACGACCTCAATGAGCGGCTCTTCACCCGAACCCTGTGGCAGATGTGCACGGAGTGCATCGTGGTGTTCCCGGACGGGGTCAACGTGCTCCCCTGGATGCTCTGCGGCACCAACGAGATCGGTGCCGCCACGGCCGAGAAGATGGAGACCGCCCGGCTGGTGGTCTGGGCCCAGCACGGCATCTACGGCGCGGGCCGTGACCTCGATGAAACCTTCGGCCTCATCGAGACCGCGGAGAAGGCCGCCGAGATCTATATGAAGATCGCCCACCTGCCCCGCAAAAACACCATCACCGACGAGCAGATGCACCTTTTGGAGGCGCATTTCGGCGTCCAGGCCCGGGCAGGCTATTTGGACTGAGCACACAAGGAGGCTGCTATGAAGGTATTTATAATCGGCGGGACGGGCCTTTTGGGCTCCGAGGCCGCCAAGGAACTGATCGCCCGGGGCCATGAGGTCTCGTCGTTGGCCCTGCCGCCCCTGCCCGCGGGGGCGGTGCTGCCTCCCGAGATGAAGCTGGAGTTCGGCAACTATCTCGAGATGAGCGACGAGGCGCTGAAGAAGCACCTCACCGGCTGCGAGGGCTTCGTCTTCGCCGCCGGCGTGGACGAGCGGGTGGAGGGCCCGGCCCCCATCTACGACCTGTACAAGAAATACAACATTGACCCCGTGAAACGCCTTTTAGCTCTTTGCCGGGACTGCGGTGTGAAGCACGCAGCTATCTGCGGCTCCTACTTCTCCTACGCTGCCAAGAAGTGGCCCGAGAAGGAGCTCACGAAATGGCACCCCTACATCCGAAGCCGCATCGACCAGGAGGAGGCCGCCATGGCCTTCGCGAAGGATATGGACGTGGCCGTGCTGGAGCTCCCCTACATTTTCGGCACCCAGCCGGGCCGCAAGCCCGTGTGGGTGTTCCTGGTGGAGAACGTTATGAGCATGAAGGCATGTACCCTGTACCCCCGGGGCGGCTCCACCATGGTCACGGTCCACCAGGTGGGCCAGGCTCTGGCGGGCGCCATCGAGCGGAACCGGGGCGGCCACTGCTACCCCATCGGCTGGTACAACCTGACCTGGAAGGAGATGCTGAAGATCGTTCACAAATACTTGGGCGTGCCGGATAAAAAGATCATCACCATCCCCAACTGGATGTATGCCCTGGGCGGCAAAAAGATCATGAAGGAGCAGGCCCAAAAGGGCATCCAGGGGGGCCTCCACATGGTGAAGTTCACGGACATCATGTGCAGCAATCTGTTCATCGACAAGTCCGAGGGCTGCGATTTTTTGGGCGTCACCGACGACGACATTGACGCCGCCATCGGGGACTCCATCCTGCTGTGCAAGGACATCCTGGAGAAGAAGACCCAGGTTTTGGGCATGAAAGGCGAATGATATGAGAGTGTTCATGACTGGCGCCGGGGGCGGCATGGGCTTCGAAAGCTTCAAGCAGATGCTGCCGGACCTGGGGAAGCTTTACGACCTGGTGCTCCTCCTCAGGGACAGCGAGAAGAACCGGAAACTCTTCGCCCCCTATATGGATACGAAAGGGCTGCACATCCATTGGGGCGACCTGCTGAACCGGGAGGACGTGGCGGCCTGCATTCAGGGGGCTGATATTGTCTTGCACATCGCGGCTTTCGTGTCCCCCCAGGCGGATTATTACCCGAAGAAGGCCATGGCGAACAACTACGGCTCCACCCGGAACCTGATCGAAGCGATCCAAGACCTGGGCCAGAACGACAGCACTCGCTTCGTTTACATCGGCACCGTGGCCGAGACCGGGGACAGGATGCCGCCCATCCACTGGGGCAGGGTCGGCGACCCCATCAAGCCCAGCATGTTCGACTACTATGCCGTGAGCAAGGTGGCCGCCGAGCGGTACGTGATCGAAAGCGGCCTCAAATACTGGGTGAGCCTAAGGCAGACGGGCATCATGGGTCCCGCCATGGCCAAGATCCGGGACGCCATCCAGTTCCACAACTGCCTGGACAATGTGCTGGAATACGTCTCCGACCGGGACAGCGGCCGGGCCATGCGGAACCTGTGCGCCTACGAGGCGGCGGGCACGTTGGGCCCCTCCTTCTGGGGCCACATCTACAACATCGGCGGGGGCGAAAGCTGCCGGGTGGACACCTACACCATGTACAGGATCATGTACGGGGAGATCGGGATCAAAAACATCGACTATGTCATCGACCCCAAGGTCAACGCCACCAGGAACTTCCACGGCCAGTACTATCTCGATTCCGACAAGCTGGAAAACTACCTCCACTTCCGGTCCGATTCCATGCAGTATTTCTACGACGCCTATCTAAAGGAGCTGGGCCCGGCTAAGCCCTTCGGCCGGATCATCTGCAAGCTACCGGGCGGCCAGAGGCTCATGGGCGCCATCATTAAGAGTACCTTCAACAAGCTCCTGGACGGGGAGCACGGGCCCCGGCGCTGGCTGCGAGAGAACCTGGAGGACCACATCGACGCCTACTGGGGCAGCCGCGAGGCCTGGGAAGCCCTGCCCGAGAAGGCCAGCGAGATGGACCACTTCACCGATTGGGACACCGTGGTGCCCATAGACCACGGCTACGACGAAACCAACCCCGAGAGCGAGCTGTCCCTGAAGGACATGGCGGGCGCGACCCGGTTCCGGGGCGGCCAGCTCCTTTCCAGCACCATGACCACCGGCGACTGGCGGACCAAGCTCACCTTCCGCTGCGCTTTCGGCCACACCTTCGACGCCAGCCCCCGCCTCGTCCTGGAGGGCGGCCACTGGTGCCCGGAATGCGAGCGCAAGAGCTGGAACTACGGCCGCCGAGCCCAGGTGGACCCCTTCTTCGCCCAGGTCTGGACCCCCCTCCACGACCCCGACGAGCTCCGCGAGTACCCCAAAATCATCACCGAGCTGGAGGTGTAGCGAAAAACCGCCGGGCCAAAGCCCCTCTGCAAAAGAAAAATCGGCTGCCTGGCAGCCGATTTTTTGGTCGTTCTCGTTTTGTCGCCCCGCTTAAAACAGCCCTTCCCGGCTGCTGAGCGTACGACGGGTTCAACCGATCCAGCGTTTGACGGCCAGGTCGATCAGGGAGACGGCGTGGGCGATGGCCCCGTCGTCGGCATCGGTGTACGCCGCCAGCGGCGGGCGCACGCCGCCCAGGTCCAGACCCTCCCGGCGCCGCAGCACCTCCTTGATGGAGGCGTACATGTTGCACTTGCCGCCGCAGAGGGCGTAGATGATGTTGTCCACGTCGTACTGGAGCTGCCGGGCTTCCTCCCGACGGCCAGCGTAGAACAGCTCGAACAGCTTCACGATCAGCTCCGGCATGGCCCCGTAGGTGCCGCCGATGCCGCCGTCCGCCCCCATCATGAGGCCGGAGATGATCTGCTCGTCGGGCCCGTTGAACACCACGAAGGGGCGGCCGTTCCTCGTGCCCTCGTCCTTGAACATCTGGATGTCCTGGACGGGCATGGACGAGTTCTTGACGCCGATCACGTTGGGGTTCTTCAGCATCTCCTTCAGCAGAGGCATGGTCAGTGCCACGCCGGCCAGCTGCGGAATGTTGTAGATGATGAAGTCCGTTTTAGGCGCGGCGGCGCTGATGTCGTTCCAGTACTTGGCGATGGCGTGCTCCGGCAGACGGAAATAGATGGGCGGGATGGACGCGATGGCGTCCACGCCCAGGCTCTCCGCGTGGCGGGCCAGCTCCTGGCTGTCCCGGGTGTTGTTGCAGGCCACGTGGGCGATGACGGTGAGCCGGCCCTGGGCCGCCTCCATCACGTTCTCCAGCACCAGCTTCCGCTCGGGGACGCTCTGGTAGATGCACTCTCCGGAGGAGCCGCCCACGTACACGCCCTTGACGCCCTTTTGGATCAGGAACGCCGTGAGCTCGCGGACCGCCGCGGGGCTGATCTCCCCGTCCCTGTCATAGCAGGCGTAAAACGCGGGAAATACGCCCTGATACTTCTGAATGTCCTTCATTTTGACATGTTCTCCTTTTATTCTTCGTATACCAGCACTTTGAACACCACTTTGGAGACCGTTTCGGGCCCGTTCACCTGGATCTTGATGCGATGAGCATCCTCCGGGAACACCACCAGGAAGGACCCGGGCCGAAGCACCAGGCTCTGCTCCGCTTCGCCCCGGTAGGCGTAGAAGTCGCCCTGATGCTCGAACAGGGTCAAACCTCCGGGGGAAGCGAGCTCCACCCGCTCCTCTCCCTGCACCATAAGGTGCACGTCGAGATACCGCTTGTGGGCCTCGAAGAAGGTCTCCTCCCGGGGCAGGGTCTCGTAGGTGAAGCGGGTGACGTACAGCTTGTCGCCTTCGAGCTCCATGGTCTCGGGGCCCACCGTGGCGAGGAAGGCCTCGTTCAGCCGGTCCAAGACCCCGTCGAGCCGGGGATGGATGCCCCGATAGGCGTTGGCTGCAGACAGCTTATCCAGGATCATAGGCTTATCCCTTCACCGCGCCCATGGTGATGCCCTTGGTGAAGTACTTCTGGAACAGCAGGAACACCAGGATGATGGGCACCGCGGCCAGGGCCGCGCCCGCCATGATGAGACCGAAGTCCGTGGAGTTCTCCGCCTGCATGGTGGCGATGCCCAGGGAGATGGTCAAATTGCTGTTGCTGGTCAACATGATCAACTGCATGAAGTAGTCGTTCCAGGAGTTGATGAAGGTGAAGATGGCCAGGGCCCCGATGCCCGGCTTGATCATGGGCACCACCACGCTGGTGAAGGTCCTGAACTCGCTGGCACCGTCGATGCGGGCCGCCTCCATCATCTCTCCGGGGATGCCCTCGGAGAACTGCTTCATAAGGAACACGCCGAAGGGCCAGCCCACCGTGGGCAGGATCACCGCCCAAATGTTGTCGTACAACCCGAGGGAGCTGATCTCTCGGACCAAGGGCACCAGGATGACCTGCTTGGGCAGGGCCATGGCGGCCACGATGAGGCTGAAGAGCAGTGCCCGGCCGATGAACCGCTTCTTGGCCAGGGCGTACCCGGCCATGGCGGCGGTGATGCAGGTGAGGATCATGGCCATGACCGCCATGAACACCGTGTTGATCATCCAGCGGACGGCGCCGGGGACCCTGAGAGCGATCTCCCCGAACAGGGGCGCCGTGCGGCGGGAGAACAGCTCCGTGATGTTCCGCATGGTGAATTCCTTGGGGAACCACTGGGGCACGGGGGAGTTGATGGCGGCCGGGGGCTTGAACATGCCGGTGATGATCCAGTACAGGGGGAAGATGAAGAGGAACGCCAGAACGATCAGCACCACCAGGGAAAAGATCTTATAGGCGACGCTGCTTCCATTGTCTTTGCTCATATCCTCACCCCCTTATTTCTCCCGCGCAAGGCGGAACTGGATGGCGCTCAGTATGCCGATGAAGATGGCCAGGATCACGCCCATGGCGTTGCCGTAGCCGAAGCGGTATAGCTTGAACGCGGAGTAGTAGATGTAGTACATCACCGTCTCCGTGGCGTAATTCGGCCCGCCGCTGGTGAGCAGCTGGATGAGGGCGAAGCACTGGAAGGAGTTGATGGTGGTGATGATGAGGATATACAGGGTGGTGGGCATGATCTGGGGCCACTTGATCCGCCAGAACACCTGCAGGTTGTTGGCACCGTCCACCTCGGACGCCTCCACCAGGGAGTTGTCCACGTTGCTGAGGGCGGACACGTACAGCACGATGGGCTGGCCCACGGAGGTGGTGAGCAGGATCAGGATGATGCACCACAGGGCATATTGGGGATTCCCCAACCAGTTGATGTTCTTGCTGATGATGCCCGTGTTCTTGAGCACATAGTTGAAGATGCCGTAGTAGTTGTTGTACATCCACTTCCACACCACCGTGACGGCCACGCTGCCGGTGACCACGGGCAGGTAGAACACGATGCGGAAGAAGCTGAGCAACCCTTCCCGCATCTTATAGATGGCGGAGGCCACCCACAGAGAGAAGATGCAGGTGAAGGGGACGCTGACCACCACGATGATGAAGGTGTTTTTCAGGGCCTTCAAAAAGACGGGATCCTTCCACAGCTCGATATAGTTGTTGAACCAGATGAACTTGTCCGGAGTGTTCAGGTCCATGTTGGCGTCGAAGAAGCTGGTCACGACGCACATGACCATGGGGACCACGACGAACCCAATGAAGAAGATCAAGCTGGGCAGCAGGAACAGATAACCGGCAATGGTCTCTCTGCGCCGCAGCTCGGGGCTCATAGTCTGCGTCACGGTACGATACCTCGCTTTCAATACGATTCATACAGAACGCCCCATTCCCGCATCGCGCGGGAATGGGGCGCGAACCCATTCACAGGGGTCTTCCTCCCTCATGGGGAGGAGGCAGGATGGCGATTATTTCGCGCCGTCGTTGGCCTGGCCGCAGTACGTGGACACAGCGGAGCCGATGGCCGCTTCGGAGCCGTCGCTGGCGCCGACCTGCTGGAGCATGTTCCACCAGGCGGTACGGGCGGGAGCCCAGCCCTTGGTCACCTGGTAGTAGTCGCCCAGGAAGGGCATGAGCTTGGTGTACTCAGCCATGATCTCGTTGTCGGACCAGACATCCAGCGCGTTGCCGGCCACCGCGGTACGGGCGGCAAAGAAGTTGGAAGCGCGGACCGCGTCATAGGTGTGCTCGCTGTCGGCCATGTACTGGATGAACTTCTTGGCCGCCGCGATCTTGGCATCGTCACCGTTGTTCACGATGCCGAAGCCCCAGATGCCGCCCTGGAGGTTGGCATTGCCGTCCTCGGAGGGGAAGGCCATGAAGAGGATGTCGTCGCCGTTGGCGGTCTTGCCGGCGCCGGTGCCGGCGGAGTTGGGATTCAGCTGCTGGGCGATGTTCCAGCAGAAGGCCATCTTGAAGATGCCGTTGTAGAAGTTGGCGATCTCTTCACCGCCGTTGATGGAGGGATCATACTCGATGCCTTCCAGGTCATAGAGGGCCTTGAGGGCCTGGATGTTCTTGGGATCGTCCCAGGTGTAGGCGGTG
This sequence comes from uncultured Eubacteriales bacterium, assembly GCA_902761365.1. Classification (GTDB taxonomy): domain Bacteria; phylum Bacillota; class Clostridia; order Christensenellales; family CAG-138; genus RUG472. The sequence continues at coordinate 41,824 of CACWJZ010000004.1, forward strand.
TGCTCCGCATTGGTGAAGGTGCCGCCGTACAGGTTGTTAACGAGAGCACGGGTGCCCTGGTCGCCGCCCTGGCCGCTGCAGTAGATGCCGCCCACCAGGCCGTACTTGGCGGCCAGCGCGTTCACGGCAGCGAAGAACTGCTCGGTGGTCCAAGTGTGGGTCTCGGCGTTGACATACTGCTCAGCGCCGGCTTCCTTGAGGGCGTTCAGGTTGACAGCCATGCAGTGGGCCGTCATGCAGAGGGGATACTCGTATGCGGTGGCGTCGTCGGCGAAGCAGGCGGCGAGGGCAGCCGCGTTGATCTCAGCCTTGTCCTGATCGTCAAACAGATCGGCGATGTTGACCATGTAGCCGTTGGCGCCCCAGTTGCTGACCAGACGCTCGGGTCCTTCCATGAGCAGGTCGGGGCCCTTCTTGGCGGTGAGGGCGGTGTTGACCTTGTCGTCGCCGTCAGCGTAGGTCAGGTACTCCACCTTGACCTTGATGCCGGTCTCGGCGGTGAAGGCATCAGTCAGAGCCTTGACGGTTTCTTCGTTGCCCCAGTTACCGATGGGGTAGGTCCAGAGGGTGATTTCTTCAGCGTCGGCAGAGGCGGGTTTGGCAACGGCGGTCAGACCCAGGACCAACAGCAGCGCCAGCGCGATGGACAATACTTTCTTCATGTGTTCCCTCCTGATGAAATATGATGTGAACGCCGCTCTCCGCAAAAAACGGGGACCAACATCCACAGGGGGGCTTTGCCCTCCATACACAAATAATACATAATTATACCCTCCCTTGTCAATACGCCCGCCTCTCCAAATGGGTCAAAATTATGGGTGCAAGGGGTCCCCGGGCCATGGATCACTTGACAGGGACGATCCGAACCGGTACAATCATACCGGACCATATTTATACCGAAAAACACAGGAGGGCTCCATGAAAAAACACATCCTTTGCCTGGGCGATTCCAACACCCACGGGTACTGCGCCGATCCCCGCGACACCGCCGACGGCACCGACCGCTACAACGAGGACGAGCGCTGGACCTGCCGGCTCCAGCGGGCCCTGGGCGATGCATACCTTATTTTGGAAGAGGGCCTCAGCGGCCGCACCACCGTGTTCGTGGACGCGCTCCACGAGAGCATGGACGCCCTGAGCGTGGCCTACCCCACCCTCATGGCCCACGAGCCCGTGGACCTGCTGGTGATCATGCTGGGCACCAACGACACCAAGGAGCGCTTCGGCGTGGGCGCCCCCGGCATCGCCGTGGGCATGGAGCGGCTCATCAAGAAGTGCAAGAGCGTGGAGTGCTGGGGCAAGCATGCCCCCAACATCCTGATCGTCTGCCCGCCGCCCATCGAGGAGCCCTTCCTGGACATCGTCATGGGCAACGGCTGCGTGAAGAAGTCCGAGGAGCTGGCCCAGTACCTGGCCCCCGTGGCGGAGCGCAACGGCTGCCACTTCTTCGACGCCAAGGGATGCGAATTCAACGGCATCGACCACATGCACCTCTCCCGCCGGGGTCACGCCCAGCTGGCGGAGAAGCTGGCCGCCCTCATCCCGACGTTGGTCTGACCGCCAAAATAAACCACAGCCGCCCGATGAGGGCGGCTGCTTTCGTTCTTTCCTAATTATTCATCCCCCACCGGCGTCTCGCTGGTCAGGTTCATCTGCTCCTTTTCGTCTTCCGTCAGATACTTGGGGAAGATGCGCTCCATGAAGAGGCTGCTGAGCAAGGCCCAGAGGACCGGGGCAAAGAACATCGGCCACCATTTTTCAATGAGGGCCACGGCCACTTCCACCGCCAGCAGCACCAGGATCACCGTGCTGGGCAGGTGCCGGAAGGTGAGGAAGGCGGCGGTGCGCAGGCTATCCTTCAGGGGGGCGTCGAACCGGCCCAGCAGGGGGAACAGCCAGCAGAGGATGCCCAGGGGCACCACCATGGCGATGTCGTAGGCCACGAACATCACCGCCCCGAAGTCGCTGGACCAGTTGGCCTTCATCACGCTGTAGCCGAAGATCAGCAGCAACAGCACCGGCACAGCTATGAGTGTGGCCAGTACCCCCTGTTTGAAGTCGGCCTTGAAGGCCCGCCAGAAGATCTGGAAGGTGTTCTTCTCCTTCTGGCGGAAGCACTTGACTACCGTGTAGTAGAGGGCTGCCGTGGCCGGGCCGGCGGTGAGCACGGGTATGCAAAGGAAGCCCCAAGCGAGGCTGAGGCCCACCAGGTCCACCCCGCGGCTCAGGAAGGACCACCATAGATTCTCCGGATCGAAGACCCTGCGCAACGGCTTATCCATGGGGACGCTTTACCGCCAGCCGTGCTTCGCCTCGACCTCGTCCATGAGCTTGTCCACCAGGATGAGGCTGCGGGGCACATGGAAGGGGCCCTTGAAGGTGCTGCCCTTACAGGGCGGCTCCGTGGGCAGGCCGTCCCGGCGGAGGTAGCCGAACCACTCCCCGTAGGCGGGGTCGGCGAAGTGCTCCCGGCAGTAGTCCAGGGTCTTGTAGAACCAATCGAGGTAATAGGTGTCCCCCGTGTCCCGATAGAACAGCATGGACGCGATCAAAATCTCGTTGTGGGGCCACCAGAGCTTCATGTCGTGCTCATAGGCTTCGGGGGGCCTGCCCAGGCAGTCGATGAAGTACAGCAGCCCGCCGTACTGCTCGTCCCAGCCCGCCGCGATGGCGTTGCGGAAGATGGTCTCGGCGATGGCGTGGAGCTCCTTATCGCCGGTGGCGTTGGCCTGCTCCGCCAGGAACCAGCTGCCCTCGATGTCGTGGCCCGGGTTCACCACCCGGCCGGCGGTGGTGTCCGTCTGCAGCTCGCCGTCGGGGCCCACGGTCTCCAGCACGCACTTCAACTCCGGCTTATAGTGGTAGCGGACGATCTCGTCCACGCACTGCTTGGCCCGTGCTTCATACAGCGCCGCGTTCTCCGGGTCGCACCGACGCATGACGGCGGTCACGTTGAGGTAGATCATGGGGTCGCCGAAGGCCCGGCCCCGCCTGGTCTCGGGCACGGTCTTGGGGCCCAGGCCCGTGGGGTCCTGGATAAGGCCATGGCGCAGGGCGTAGGTCAGCTCATAGGTGCGCCGGGCCCGCTCGATGTACTTCTTCTCGCCGGTGTTGGCGTACAGCTCCGCATTGGCCATGGTGTAGAAGTCCTCGGAGAAGCAGTACCGCCGCTGGCGCAGGGGCCGCCCGTCGCCGGTGACCGTGAAGTAGAGCCGATCCCCCGCCTCATGGTTGACGCAGTGATCCTCCAGGAATTCCACGCAGCTCCGGGAGGCCTCCAGCCACTCGGGCCGGACGCCGTAGTTGGAGCACAGGAAGGCGTAGATCCAGCCGCAGCGGCCCTGCATCCACACGCTCTTGTCCGTGGAGAATATCTCGCCCTTCCGATCCAGGCAGGTGTATACGCCGCCGTGCTCGCGGTCGAGGCCGTGGCGGAGCCAGAAGTCCGCGCTGCCCTGAAGCTCGTCCCGGACCCACTGGTGCGCCTGTTGAAATTTCGCTTTGTCCATGGTGAACGCATCCTTTCTTTATCTGGGTTTGGTTTATTTTATCATAGGCTGTTTTTTCGCGCAAGACACCTTGCCAAAAGGGACGGTTTCCGATATGATGAGAAAAAACCCAGGAGGTGCGCAGCATGGACCTTTACGGTATCCAGATCCCCATCACCAACATCCCCAAGCTGGACCCTAACTTCATCCCCATAGGCCGCTTCAACCGGGCGTTCCTCAAGACCGCCCGAAAGCCCCTGGGCATCGCCGTGGAGCGGGCGGACGGGCAGATCGCCCGGGTCGATACGTTCATCCACGGCACGCCGGACTATGCCGCGGCGGACAGATACTATCTCGATCGCCTGGTGAAGACCCTGCTGTGGATGAAGGGGGGCTTCAAGGTCTATGTGTCCGGGGACCGGGTCATGTACGAGTACCTCAAGGCCGCCTTCGCCGACGGCGGCAGCCGGGATTTCGACTTTCACTTCATGGCCAACGTCTACGAGCGCCCCTTCGAGGTGGTCTATACGGAGGACCTGCCCCGGGAGAAGGATGCGCCCCAGGCCATCGGCGGGCACCTGGAGGGCTGCCGGATCGGTTTCGACGCCGGCGGCAGCGACCGGAAGGTCAGCGCCGTCATGGACGGGGAGAGCGTCTATGACGAGGAGGTGGTCTGGTTCCCCAAGACCAACGCCGATCCCCAGTACCACTACGACGGCATCGTGGCCGCCCTGAAGAGCGCCGCCGAGCACCTCCCCCGGGTGGACGCCGTGGGCGTGTCCTCCGCCGGCATCTACATCAACAACCGCACCATGAACGCCTCCCTGTTCCTGCAGATCCCCAAGGACCTGTTTGAGGCCAAGGTGAAGGACATCTATATCCGCGCCATCCGGGACACCTTCGGGGACATACCCTTCGAGGTGGCCAACGACGGGGACGTGTCCGCCTTGGCCGGCATGCTGAGCCTGGGCGAGCCGAACGTTTTGGGCATCGCCATGGGCACCAGCGAGGCCGTGGGCTTCGTGGATCGGGAGGGCCGCATCACCGGCTGGCTCAACGAGCTCGCCTTCGTGCCCGTGGACGCCGCCCCCGACGCCATGGTAGACGAGTGGAGCGGCGACATCGGCTGCGGCGTCAAGTATTTCTCCCAGGATTCCGTCATCAAGCTGGCGCCCCGGGCGGGCATCGCCCTGGACGAAACGCTGTCCCCCGCCGAGAAGCTGAAGGTGGTCCAAAAGCGCATGGAGGCGGACGATCCTGCGGCCGCGGCGGTCTATGACAGCATCGGCGTGTATCTGGGCCACACCCTGGCCTACTATTACGAGCTGTACGGCATGCGCCACGTGCTGCTGCTGGGCCGGGTCATGTCCGGCAAGGGCGGCGATCGGGTGCTAGCGGAGGCGAAGCGGGTGCTCCGGGAGGAATACCCCGAGATCGCGGACGCCATTTTGCCCTCCCTGCCGGACGAGCGGTTCCGCCGGGTAGGCCAGTCCGCAGCGGCGGCCAGCCTGCCTGCTCTGAGAGGATAAATGTAATATGAAGCTTTCCAACGCCAACCTGTTCCTGGACGGCCGGTTCGTGCCCGGCGGCATCCGCTTTTCCAACGTCATCGAGGCCGTGGGGCCGGAGGTGACGGGGGGGATCGACCTTGCGGGCGCCTACGTGATCCCGGGCCTCATCGACATCCACACCCACGGCGCCATGAACGAGGACGCCAGCGACGGCAAGCCCGAGGGCCTCGTGAAGATGGCCCGCTACTATGCCGCGGGCGGCGTCACCTCCTGGTGCCCCACCACCATGACCTTGCAGGAGCCGGAGCTCACCCGAGCCATGGAAGCCATCCGCGATTTCCGGCGGCCCGCCGACGGGGCCAAGGTGGCCGGGGTCCATCTGGAAGGCCCCTTCCTGAGCCTCAAAAAGTGCGGCGCCCAGAACCCGGACAACCTGCACGCCCCCGACGCCGCCATGTTCCACCGGCTCAACGACGCCTCCGGCCACCGGGTGCGGCTGGTCACCGTGGCCCCCGAGGAGCCCGGCGCCCTGCCCTTCATCCGGGAGGTCAGTCAAACCTGCGCCGTGTCCTTAGGCCACACCACCGCGGACTATGACACGGCCATGGCCGCCTATGCAGCAGGCGCGTCCCACGCCACCCACCTCTTCAACGCCATGCCGGCCCTCAACCACCGGGAGCCGGGCGTGGTGGCCGCCGCCCTGGATGCCGGCGCCACCGTGGAGCTCATCACCGACGGCTTCCACATCCATCCCGCCATCGTCCGCCTGGTCCATCGGCTCTTCGGGGAGAAGCTGGTGCTGATCTCCGACTCCCTCCGCTGCGCCGGCATGCCCGACGGGGACTACGAGCTGGGGGGCCTGCCCATCACCCTGACGGAGGGCGTGGCCAGGCTCCGGGGCAGCAGCACGTTGGCGGGCAGCTCCATCCACCTGATGGACGGCCTCCGCCGGGCCGTGTCCTTCGGCGTGCCCCTGGAAGCGGCCGTCCTGGCCGCCACCGCCGTCCCGGCCAAGGTCATCCGCCGGGACAGGGAAATCGGCGCCCTGGCCCCGGGCTTGGCCGCGGACCTGCTGATCCTGGACAGGGACCTGCGCCTGCAGGCCGTCTACATCGACGGCGCCGCCATCCGGTAAACCAGTCCCAAAAACACACCGCCCGCATCCCTTCGATGCGGGCGGTTTTGTCTGCGGGCCCCTATGCCGCTTCCTCCGATCCGGGCTCCGTCCCCTCGGCGGTCTTGCCGGTGAGCTTCTTATACAGCTCCGGCAAATCGTAATGCACGTGGTAGCGCAGGGGGTGGATCAGCCGGAAGAAGGAGCGCTTCTGGTCCGTCCCCACCTTCACCCGGCGGATCATGGTGAACCCCCGGAACGGGGGCATATAGGTGATGAGGTCGTTGATGTCGGCGAAGTTGTCGCACTCCGTGCACAAGGTGGAAAGATACCGCTGCATCCGCTGCCGGTTCAGTGGGGTGCACTTGAAGGGCCGGACGCTGCCGAAGGTGTAGAGGTAGGGCTTCACGCCGAAGTTATAGTTGAGGTCCTGGCAGCAGAGGCACGCGATGGCCGAGCCCAGCGACCAGCCCAAAATCTCCGTGGCCGCGTCGGGATGGGCCTCATGGAGCTGGGCCCACTGCTCCCGCACCTGCTGCTTGATGGCCAGGTACATGTTCCCCCAGCCGTGATGGACCCTGAGCTGCAGGGGCTCGCCCTCGAACTCGATGGCGCGATAGTACCGGCTGCCGAACTCGAACACGTTGGCCACCCAGTCGATCATGCCGAAGGTCCGCTGGAAGTGGATTTGGATCACGTCCCGGTCCGGCTCGTAGTGGATCTCGTAGTTGACCTCGTGGGCCATCCCCAGGAGCTTCCCCAGCTTCGTGGTGTTATATTTCACGGCCACATACTTCACCGGGTAGGTGACCCGCCCGGTGTGGGTATAATCCTCGCTGGTGTTGATGAAATATTCCTCAAACGGAAGCCGCCGATACTGCATGCGCCGCTCCTTCCCTGGCCCCTAATCATCCGACCTGCCCTTTTTATATCATATGTGCCCCGTTTTGTAAACAATTGCCGTCATCCATAGCAAAACCGACCGGAGCATAACTCCGGCCGGTCTCTCTGTGCGCAAGAACTCTTTTTAAAACTCCAGGTTCTTCTCGGTGGTCTTGGAGAAAACGTGGGCTACGTTCCCCTGGAAGGAGAAGTGGACGATGTCGCCCATCTCGTAGTTACCCTTCATGTCCACGGTGGGGACGATGATGATCACGTCGTGGCCCTCAGCGTTCACATGCAGGTGCACGGAGGAGCCCATCATCTCAGACACGTCCACGCGGGCGGCCACGCCGGTGTCGCTGACGTCGGTGTGCTCAGGCCGCACGCCCAGGGTGATGTCCTGGCTCTGGACGTCGTTGTTGAAGAGCCGCTCTTCCTTCTCGGGAGCCAGCTCCTGACGGTAGCCGCCCACCTCCACGAAGTATTGGCTGCCCTCGCGGACGAGCTTGGCATCGAAGAAGTTCATGACGGGCATGCCGATGAAGCCGGCCACGAACAGGTTCGCGGGATGGTTGAACACCTCCTGGGGGGTGCCGATCTGCTGGATGTAGCCGTCCTTCATGATGACGATACGATCGCCGAGCGTCATGGCCTCGGTCTGGTCGTGGGTGACGTAGATGAAGGTGGTGTCGATGCGCTTGCGGAGCTTGATGATCTCGGCACGCATCTCGTTACGAAGCTTGGCGTCCAGGTTGGACAGAGGCTCGTCCATCAACATCACTTTCGGGGCGCGGACGATGGCGCGGCCGATGGCCACACGCTGCCGCTGGCCGCCGGACAGGGCCTTGGGCTTACGATTGAGGTACTGGGTGATGTCCAGGATCTCTGCGGCTTCCTTGACCTTCTTGTCGATCTCGGCCTTGGGCACATGGCGGAGCTTCAGGGAGAAGGCCATGTTCTCGTACACGGTCATGTGGGGGTACAGAGCGTAGTTCTGGAAGACCATGGCGATATCCCGATCCTTGGGCGGGATGTCGTTGACCAGCTTGCCGTCGATCAAGAGCTCGCCGTCGGTGATCTCCTCGAGGCCGGCGACCATGCGCAACGTGGTGGACTTGCCGCAGCCGGAGGGGCCGACGAGGACGATGAACTCCTTGTCGGCGATGTCCAGGCTGAACTGCTGCACCGCCACGACGCCCTCATCCGTGATCTGAAGGTTTACCTTCTTCTTCTCCGGCTGGTCGTCCTTCTTCTTGCTCTTCTTCTGCTCGCCACTGATGTACGGGTAGACCTTCTTGATGTTCTTGAGTTGTACGGTTGCCATCTTGCTTGCCCATAACGGTTCCGCCTTCGCGTCCCCGTCTCGCCCGGGAGCAGCTGTATCTCCCGGACTTTACGGCAGGTCTCCACACTGCCGCACCGCTGAACAAAGCGGATTTCTCCTTTCTTTGACCCCTCCCAGGCATAAAGTGGAGTGCCGTAGGACGGATTGAAGTGGGGGTATATAACAGACAAGGCCACACCTTCTCCATTATGGCAATACTTTACCACATTTTTCCCCGCTTTGCAATCCTTCTTTTTCCCCATTTGCAAAGGCTTCGAGCCGGTCGCCGCCGTCGATCCTGGGTCAAAAAAGCGCTCGCTTGCCCCTGTCGCCCCCGCCAAATGGTCCCATGACATCTTTTTCTGTAATTTGTAAAAAAAAAATTAAATTTTTTACAACAAAATAGCATCCAAATCGAAAGATCTGTGGTATTATAGATATGAAACTAAAAGGGGGGCCTTGTTTGGGGCACGACCTTTGCAAAGAGAGGAGAAAAAAATCATGATGAAGAAATGGATCAGCCTTCTGTTGGTCGGTCTGATGCTGCTGGGGGCAGCGCCTGTCGCCATGGCCGACCCTGAGATCACCGAGGACAGCGTCGCGATCATCGTCAACTGCAAAAACTCCGCCAACGTCCGCGAGTTCGCCACCAGCGATAGCAAAAAACTGGGCGAAGCTCCTCGAGGCAAAGTCTTCAAACTCCTGGCCAAGGATGGGGACTGGTACAAGATTCAGTTCACCTCCTCGAAGACCGGCTTCGTGTACAAAAAATTCGTGAAGGTAGCCAAGAAGAGTGATCTGCCCACCGGCAAGACTGCTACCGTGACCAACGCCCCCAACGGGGTCAACATCCGCGCCAAAGCCAGCAGCAAGAGCAAGATCCTGGGCGTGGCGTATAACGGCGATACCTTCGAGGTCAAGGGCAAGAGCGGCAAGTGGACCAAGGTGATCTATGCCGGCGATGAGGCCTACATCTACTCCTCCTACCTGACCATCTCCGGCGAAGATACGCCGCCCACGCCTCCGGTCCTGCCCGGAGAGAAGGGCTATATCTGCGCCAAGAGCTATGCCAATGTCCGCGCCAAGGCCAACGGCAAGAGCAAGAAGCTGGGCACTCTGAAGCGTGGCGAAGAGGTCAGCGTCACCGCCATCAGCGGCAAGTGGAGCCAGATCTCCTACAAGGGCGACGTGGCCTACGTGCTCAGCAAGTACATCTCCGCCACCAAGCCGGATGGCGACATCATCGGCAAGGACGCCACCATCGTCAACTGCAAGGTATGCGTGAACGTCCGTGCCAAGGCCAGCAGCCACAGCACAAAGCTGGGGACCGCCGATCTGGGCACCACCTGGAAAGTGCTGGGTCGCTCCGGCAACTGGATCAAGGTGGACTACAATGGCGAACCCGGCTTTATCTACAAGAAATACGTGAAGATCGGATAAGGGCAAAAACAGCAGACACAGGGATCGCGGCTTGACCGCGATCCCTGTTGTATTCTGACAGATTTTGCGCCCTTGACAGGCTTTTTCGACTATGCCATACTGATTTTATCCATATGCAGGAGACGCCCCGGCGTCGCCCGTCACACCTGCCAAACACAAAGGAGCATCCATGAAAAAACCGATCTCCATTGCCCTTTCCCTGTTGATGATCCTGAACCTGACCGCCTGCGTGCGCCTGAAGACACCCGCTGCCAACGCGACGATGAAGACCACCGAAGCACCCACGGCCGAACCCACCCCGGAGCCCACGCCCACGGAGACGCCCGCGCCTACGGACACCCCTGAACCCACGAAGGCGCCGACCCCCACGCCCGTGCCCACGGAGGTCCCCTTTGACGTGATCGCCGCCAATGCCATGGCCAAGCTGGAGCAGGTCCGGAGCATACACATGGATATACAGCTGAACATGGCATTCAACGTGACCGTCTCCATGGGTGAGACGCCACAAAGCATGCCCATGAATATCGACGTTTCCTGTGGTATGGACTCCACCAGGGACCCCAACGTGGCACGGCTCGATCTCTCCCTGTCCGCACCGGGCCAGGAGATGGAGATGCGCGGCCTCGTCTACTTGGTCCAGGACGGCACGGATACGATCCTGTACCTTTCCGAGGACGACGGCGCGACCTGGGAGAAGCAGACCAATCCCCAGAGCTTCCCGCTGCCCCAATCCCCCGCCGCCACCTTCCACCTGTTCACCGATGCAGGCATCAACATTCAAAAGACCGGCACCGCTCAGGTGAACGGCAGGCCCGCCACGGTCTACTCCGGTAAAGTGGAGGGCAAATACCTGCAGGAGGTCCTGAGTAACGCCGGCGCTGGCGAGGCGCTGGCCAACAGCTTTGGCGCCGAGATGGCCGAAGCGATCCTATTGAACCCGGGCGACATGGACGTGACCTTCATGATCGACGCGGAAAACGGCCTGCCCGTTCGGTATGTCGTGGACATGACCTCTGCCCTGGGGAATATGCTTTCAGCCGCCTTTCAGCAGAGCATGGACGGCCAGAGCCTGGTGGACGCCGGGATCACCCTGGAAGTCCCCACCGCCGTGCTGGAGATCGTCCTCTCTCAGTTCGACAGCATCAAGCTCCTCCAGATCCCCGAAGCGGCCCTGAACGCCCCCGAGGCATAGGAGCCGAACGCGTAAAACAATTTATCCAATAAACAAAACAGGGCTTGGTGCGAGCAGCATCAAGCCCTGTTTGCAGGATCCCTTATCTCATTTCGCCGCGGGGTACTCGCCGCAGAGCAGCCGGTAGGGGGGCTCGTCCTCCTTTATGGCGGGGAAGCGGCCCATGGGCGGCTCGAAGCGGTTGTCGTGCTCGTCGTCGTTGGTCTGGCTGACCTCGCCCAGGAGCACCGGCCCGGTGCCCGGCTCCACCTGGAAGTCGTGGTAGAGGCCCTGGTGGACGTGGATGCTCTCCCCGGGCGTCAGGCGGATGAGGGTGCCCGCGGGCACGGTGAATCTACGGCCGTCGCAGTTTACCGTCACGGGGTTTTCGTAGTCGATGCTCTCGTCGGGCAGGGAGTTGTAGACCCGGATCAGGCACACGCCGCCGCCCCGATGGATGATGTCCTCGGTCTTGAACCAGTGGAAGTGGTTGGGGGAGTACTGGCCCTCCTTCAAATACAGGAGCTTTTCGGCGTAGACCATGGGGTACTTGTCCGCCATGGCCCGGTTGCCGTTGCGGATGGTGATGAGGCTGAGGCCCAGCCGGTCGAAGTCGTCCTTGCCGTAGTCCGTGATGTCCCAGCCCAGCTTGCAGTCCCGGACCTCGTCGTATTCGTGGCCCTTGCTCTGCCATTCCTCGGGCGTGAAGTGGCAAAAGGGCGGCAAATAGCAGTGCTCCCGGACGCACATGGCCTCCATCTCCTTCAGCGCCCGGTTGATCTCGGATCGTTTCATGTTCGTTCCTCCCCTGTTTTGATAGGTCAAGTATACGGCCACGGCGCCAAAAAAGCAACCACGCCTTTGTTGACGAAGCGCGAAAAAGCAGGTACACTAAGGGCATGAAAGCCACCCTTGCCTACATCCGCACCCTGTGCAAATTCGTCCTGCTGGCCCTGCTGGTGGGGCTCACCTGCGGCGCCGTGGGCACGCTGTTCTATCACGCCGTCGCCCTGGCCACCCGGCTTCGGACGGGCCACCCCTGGCTCCTCTATCTGCTGCCTGTGGCGGGGCTGTTGACGGCGTTCCTCTACGCCCTGCTCAAGATGGAGAAGGACGCGGGCACCGACGCGGTGCTTCGAGCCACCACGGAGAACGAAACGGTCCCTGCGCGGCTCTCGGCCCTGATCTTCTCCGGCACCTTCCTCACCCACCTTTGCGGCGGGTCCGCGGGCCGGGAGGGGGCCGCCCTGCAGATCGGCGGGGGCCTCGGCACCGCCATCAGCAAGCTTTTGAAGCTCAGCGAGGGGGAGACCCGGCTGGTGACCATATGCGGCATGAGCGCCGTGTTCTCCGCCGTGTTCGGCACGCCCCTGACCGCGGCGGTGTTCTCCATCGAGGTGGCCAGCGTGGGCGTCATCTCCTCCACGGCGGTGTTGCCCTGCATCCTTTCCTCCCTTCCCGCCTCCTACATCGCCTCCCTGCTGGGGGCCGTGGGAGAGGCCTACGCCCTTCAGGAGGTCCCGGTCCTGAGCCACGTCAGCCTGCCGCCCGTGCTCCTTCTGGGCCTGATCTGCGCCCTGGTCAGCATCCTCTTCTGTGAGGTCATGCACGGTTCCCACAGGCTCTTCCGCCGATTCTTCCCCAACCGATACCTGCGGGTGGCCGTGGGCGGCGCACTGGTGGCTGCCATCTCCCTGCTCCTCGGCACCAGCCGCTATAACGGCGCCGGGGCGGACGTGATTGCCGAGGCTCTCGCGGGAACAGCCCTGCCCTATGACGGGCTCGTAAAGCTCCTTTTGACCGCCATCACCCTGGGCTGCGGCATGAAGGGCGGCGAGATCGTCTCCTCCTTCTTCGTAGGCGCCACCATGGGATGCCTCCTGGGGCCACTGGTAGGCCTGTCCCCCTCCTTTGGGGCGGCCCTGTGCATGGTGGGCCTGTTCTGCGGCGTGGTGAACTGCCCCATCGCCAGCGTGCTTTTGAGCCTGGAGCTCTTTGGCGGCGTGGGGATGCCCTTCTTCGCCCTGGTCTGCGCGGTAAGCTTCGCCTGCAGCGGCCGCCACAGCCTCTACTCCGCCCAGAGCTTCCGCTTCGACAAGGCCAGCATCTGAACCGCTCTTCACCCAAACAGAAAACACAAAACAAAAAGCCTCTTCCCGTGGGAAGAGGCTTAGCATTTTGGGGAAGGATCAGGCTTTGAACGCCCGTTTTTCTTCCTTTCTACGGCTGATGACGATCAGGGCCATGCAGGCGATAAAGCCCAAGGCCACGATGGGGCCGGCGGTCTGGATGGCCTTTTTGATGAACGCGCCGGAGAGGAGCCTGGGCGTCCAATAGTCATATTTCGTGACAGTGACGGTCAACTCATTGATCTTTTCACGGTTGTACACCGTTACCATGGCATCGAAATCCGCAAGGAGGGCGTCTCTGTCGGCGACGAGGGCGCGAATGTTTTCCTCCAGCAACTCACGGCGCGCACTCATTTTCTGCTCGGCTTCCGCCTTGGCAGCCGCCAGCTCCGCTTCGGTCATGGTGGGGACATTCCCCGTTTCCGTGGCGTCTTCACCCGGTACCGCGGGGGTCTGGTCAGCTTTGGTTTCGCCGCTCTCGCCCAGCAGATCGTTTATCAGCAGCTGATAGTTGGCGATATTGTAATTGATCTGGGTGATGCCATCGGCCACCGCCTTACGCCGCCCCATCAGGGCGTCATAGGTCTCGGAGGAATTACCGTCGATCTTCGTGAGGGCGTCTGTGGTGCTCAGATAGATGATCTCGTTCTTCTCATAGGAATCGATCAGCTTATCCAGCTTCTTCAGCTCCTCGTTCTGCTTGTCCAGCTGATTGTTGAGGGTTCGGATCTCGAACTGATACTGGCTCAACAGCCGGGCCGGGTTCCGCGTCAAGGCGTTGATGGTCAGCTCCGCGCTCAACCGGCTGATGGTGCTGTCGATCAGTGCATTGGCCCGCACGCTGATGTCGTTGAAACCGACGCCGTTCAAGCGGAAAGCGGGTTCCTTTTCATACAGTTCATCGGCATACTTCACCAGGGTGGAGAGGGTCCCCTCTATGATCTGCAGCTGCTGCGGATAATCGTAATCATCCAGCGTGAAGAAGGCAGCGTTGTTCACGTCTAGCCCATAGGCATACACCTGGGCGAAATAGGTACAGTAGGCATCCATGATGCCCTTCAACAGGGAGGAGAGCTCCGATTTGGACAGGGACGTTTCGAAGCCGTCATACAGGGCCACGGTGAAGGTGGTGGGATGGTAATCTCCGATGGTCGTCTCCCGGCTGGCGGTAAAGTTCAGCAATGACTCATAGTGCATGACCTGGTCCGCCATATCCTCCGGATAGACGCCGCTCACCACCAGGTTGGGTCGGACCTGCTCAGGGGTGAGCCTGTCCGCCAAGGCCGCGTTTTTGAGCCCCTCGGAAAGGACCTCGTCGAGCGCGATGTCCCGCACGTCGAAGGCGGCACCGTTGGGCGCGACCCCGTCGGCAGCCCCGTCGAAGGTGAAGACCAGGGTGGCGGAGGCGTAGGTGGGGGCAGGCTTCCCAAAGAACTGGACCGCAGCCAGGATCATCCCCACGATGCCGCAGGCCACGAGCACCAACACCGTCGTTTTCAGCCAGTTTGTCCTCTTATGCTTCTTCATTACCTGGCCACCTCCTTTCCCTCAACTTCCTCTTTTCCCTTATACTTGAATTCCGGCGCAACGCCCGCCAGGAACCAGAATCCGCAGGCCACGACCGCCCCGGCGACTCCGCCGATGAGCATCTTTTTCATGTTGGCGGACAAAAAGCTGGCGGTCTTGCCCTGTGCCGCCGAATGCTCCGCATAAGTCGTAAAGGACGGGCTGTCGAAGATCTCTGTCAACTGCGCGCAGATCTGATCATACGTTTTGTGGCAGAGATCCACGGTGGCGGAGAGCTCCTGCGCGGCGGCCTCCAGGTCGGCAGCATCGGCGACACTATTGGCCGATTCGTTCAGTCGAACCAGCTTGTCCGTCAGATCAGAAATCTGCGTTTCCAGTTTAGCTACCCTATCATAATTGTTCGCCTGCTCGAGGATCAACCGATTGTAGTAATCGGTGGTAGTTTTGGTGGTTTTCGCTGCGTCACTCTCCTGCATGGAGACGAAGATCTCATCGTTCTTGTAAGTGCTCAGGATCTGCTGGTTGGTGACAATGTTTTCGTTGATGGAATCCAACCGGGTCTGGGCGTTGCGCAACTGGTATTGATAGGTGGTGATCAGGGCATCCCGGTTCCGGGAGATGCTGTTGGAATACACGTAGGAGTACAGGTAGTCCACATCCACGTTGCGCACCGTCTCCAGCTGTGCCATCAGATCCTGCAGAGAAAGGCCGGTGCGCCAGGAGCGATACGTACGGATGGCCGCCGACTTCCCGCTGCAAAAATCATACAGGTTCTGCACCGCCGTGCGAAGCTGATCCAAACTTTCCTGGATTTCCAGGGTGTTTATGTCGATGGCGGAGAACTCGTCGTCCGGCAGCTTCACGTCCGCATAGGTGGTCACCAGATAGTCGTTGTAGGCGGCCATCACCCGATCCAGTACCAACCGAAGCTCCGTATTCGTCAGTTCGGTCTTCTTCGTGCCGAAGCCGTTGGTCAGGGAGACGACGAAGCTGTTGATATAGGTCAGATCGATGTTCTTGACCTGGGTGTAGGCGCCGGAATTTTTATCGTCGATCATGCGGGAGGCGACCTCCTGCTGGCGGCGGCTGTCGTCGGTCAGTATGCGGTCGATCTTAATGTTGTCCCTCAAGTCCGTCAGCGCCACCGGCTGGGAGAGGGCGAGCCCGTCCAGCGCCGAGTGAAGCACGTAAGAGGAGGTGATCTGATTGAGATCCAGCTGTTTCCCGTCCGGCGCAGTCAGGTCCTTCACCTGGGAGGAGCCGACCTGGTACTTGAGGGTCACCACCGAGGAGACGGTCAGGGGTTTTTTATTGAGCTGATACAACAGCAGCGGCGCACAGATGCCCACCGTGAAGCACAACAGGACCAACCAGGCAAAGACGCGGCGCTTCTTCTTCATGGTATGGAAGACGCGGGCTAGGTCGATCTCCATCACATCCTCTGCGATAGGCCGGTTGACGACCAGATTGATTTGGGAATCCTTGTTGATCGACAGAGCCTGATTATCTTGGTTATTCAACGTATCCAATGTGTACCTCCGATCCGGCGTTACGCACAATACTACTTACTTCTACAAAGTATATTGCAGTATACCATGCCGCCCAAAAAAACGCAACCTGTAAAAGCTGGGCGGACCCTCTGCTCTCCGCCGCCCCTTTGTTCCATGGAGCTTGCGCACAGCGGCTCAACTCTCCTTCCAGAAGCGGACGGAAAAGGTGTCGCGATCGTCGCGGATGTCGTTTTCGCTGTCCTGATATTGATAGGTTACGGTGTAGTGCTTTATCTGAGGCAGCTCCCGCTCGATGCGGGCACGGGCCTTTCCGGCCTTATGCATATGATGTATGGCATCCGCGCAGGCGGAGATCATGATCCGGGGGCCGCACAGCTTGCCGTTGCCGCCTTCGCCATGGCGGATGAAGGCCTTCAGATAGTCCAGGGCAAAGTCCTCGTCCGCATCCAGCACGCGGTCATAGTCCGCCTCCGTTAGACACAGCCGTTCCCGGTATGTGACCTCGTAAAAGGGCATGAACGCGAGGCCGGCAGGGTCCTTGCCCCTCTGCAGGTAGTCCAGGCACAGGTAATCCAGGGGGTCCTTCCGCAGCCGGTCATAGAAATACCGCTGTTCCTCCGGGGACAGGCTTTCGCCCGGCCCCGCGCCCCACAGCAGCGTCCACACCAGATCCATGTCCGGCTTGTCCGCGCGCAGCAGCTCGACGGCTCTCGTTCGGGCGGCGTTGCGCATCCCTTCCGAGGCCAGGCCCTTCCTGGCCAGCTTCCTGAACGCTTCCGCCCGAATGTACTCTGAAGCAGCCTCCGTCGCCAGCCGCAGCAGGAACGCCAGGTCCTTTTCAAAGGGATCCACGCCCCAGTGCGCATCGAATGACCGGATGTCCTCCACACGGAGCACCAGATGCCGGAGGTTTTCCCTATCCCCCAGGCTGCTCAGCCGCTTCACGCCCGTCCAAAAGAACGCCCGGTTCATGGCGTTCTCCATGATCAGCTTCCCCGTGCGCATGCGCTCCATGGCATCGCCAGGCCGCCACGCCGTGGGGTCCCGCAGATATGCCAGCAGCACCTGCTCGTCGTCCACCCGACGAATGGCCGTGTTCCGCAGATATGTATCGACCTTCGCATCCAGGGCCACCTCCGCCAGGGCCTTCGGCGAAAGCCGCTGGACGGCTTCCCCACGGACCTGGTTCAGCCGGGTGTCTTCGGAGGGGTCGCGGACGATGGCCAGCAGCTTTTCCTCCTTCATGCCATCCAGCGCCTTGGCGCGCCGCTGGGCGTTTTCGCTTTTCCAGGCAGGGGTAAACAGCTCAAACTTCATATGGGCCTCCGCTGATCGGGATCGAGATGCCCGTCATGGTCTCCGAAAACAGCTTGCGCCGTTTCGTGCCGTTCCTCCGTGGCCGTGCCGTCCTCGCGGAGGACCCAGACCCGGTCGCTGATGGCGCGCACCCGGGGCCGGTGGGTCACGATCAAAACGGTCTTGTCGGTCATACGCTTCAGATTGTCCAAAAGCCGCGCCTCGGTCCCTTCATCGAGGGCGCTGGTGGCCTCATCCAGCAGCAGGATGGGGTGTCCCGACAGGATGGCCCGGGCCACAGCCAACCGCTGCAGCTGTCCTTCGGACAGGCCCGCGCCCCGCTCGCCCAGCATGGCCTCCAGCCCCTCCGGGAGCTCCCGGACGAAATCCGCCGCGGCGATGTCCAGCGCCTGCCAGATGGCCTCGTCCGGCACGTCCTCGTCCCCGAAGGTCAGGGCCTCCCGCACGGTGCCGCTGAAGATGCGGTTTCCCTGGGGCACATAGGCAAACATGCCCCGGTGAGCCGAGGTCAGGGGCATCTCTCCCTCCGCCGTCACCAGCAGCCGCCGGCCCCCGCTCACGGGGTACAGGCACAGCAGCAGCTTCAACAGGGTGCTCTTCCCCTGGCCGGAGGGACCTGCCACGGCGATGATCTCGCCCTTCTGTCCCGCCACAGTCACATGTTGTAGGACCCGAGTGGGCTCGGCCCGGTCGGTGTAGGCGAAGGACACGTCCTCGAACCGCAGCCCCCGGAAGGAACGCCCGTAGAGCTCGTCGATCTTCGGCTGGGGGAGCTGCCCCTCGGGGCAGTCGTCCACAAAGCCCTCCGCCTCCATGAGCCGCTCCACGCTGGCGATCATGGCGTAATACTGGGGGATATAGGTGGACAAATTGGCGAAGGGGGTCTGGATCTGCCCCACCAGCTGCAGCACGGCCACGAAGGTGCCGTAGCTCACGGTGCCCTTCAAAATGCCGTAGCCGCAGTACACGGCCGCCCCGGCGTAGAGGCTCCGCATCAGCAGGCCGTAGGCGAAGCTGGCCAAATTGGCGAACCGGTTCCGCCGCATCCGGGCCGCCCGATACGCTTCCATGGCCGCCGCCCCCTGGCAGACGGCGGTCTGCTCCCGACGGAAGGAGCGCACGATCATCAGCTCCGAGAGCCGCTCCGACAGCGTCACCCGCACCCGGCCGTCCGCCGCCCGGATGTCCTTGTGGAGGGCCTTCAGCTTCTTGCGGAACAGATACCCCATAAGGGAGATGGCCACCCCGGCGGGCACGATGGCCCATACGGCGGCCCGCAGCATGACCAGCACCGCGCTCACGGCGCTGACCAGCATGACCAGCATGCCGCTGGCCTGAGGGACGATGGACACGATGGCGCCCGCCGTCACGGTGGTGTCGGACACCAGCCGGTTCATCCACTCCTCCGTATGGACCGCCGTCACCGCAGCATAATCCTTGTAGAGCAGGGTCTCGAAGAGCCGCTTCTTCAGCCGGTTCTCCAACGTGACGGAGGCGTGCTCATGGGTCCGGCGGATCAGGGCCCCCAGCAAAAGCTGCAGCAGAATGACCCCCAAAAACAGCCCGCCCTGCCGCAGGAACCCCGCCCCGTCCCGGGCCACGGCCCGGTCGATCATGTTGCGAAGGGTCCAGGCTAAGGCGACGCCGCTGCCGCCGCTCAGCACGTTCAATACGAGCAGACACAGCACCTCCCACCGGGTCCCGGCAGAGACCTGCCAGAGCCAGCGAAGGGGGGATATGGAATTGGAGGATGCTTTCGTTGCGTTCATGCTCTGCCTATGCCCGTCTCATCCACTTCTTCAGCTTTCGCCGCACGCGCCAGGGCAGAGCCTTCATCCACAGGATAGCTGCTCTGACCCAAAACAGATCGCACCAGAGGTGGACCTTCCACCGGTACGCCGGGTCCTCCACGGAGATCATCTTCCCGTTGCGCACGATGCCGGTCAGCACGCCCAAAATATGTCTATCAGTGATGCCTGTCTCCCGCCGCCAGCGGTTGTCTCCGCAGATCACATAATCGTCCGAGCGCACCTTCAATATCCGATGCACCACGTATTTCCCTGAATCCCTTCGATACAGGGGCACATCGTATCTCTTCAGCCGACCGGCGGGCTTCTCGATCACCAGCAGGTCCTCCCCGGAACGGATAAAGGGGTGCATGCTGTTGCCGACGCATGTATAGACCAATCGCCCATCCCGTGCCAATATCTCTTCAAAAGTTGCCTTCATAGCAAAGTCCCTCCCATGCCCTCAAAAGCCACCTGAGCCGCCTCTATGTCCATGTTGCAGCTGAGCTCATAGAGCCGCACCCGCTCTGTCAGCCCCCGCAGCAGCGCCACGGTCCGCTGCAGGGCCGCCCTGTCCTGGGGGCTGTAGGCCTGCTGCAGGAGCCGGGGGAAGGCCTCCCCGGCGCCGATAGGACGGATGGCATTCTGCTCGCCCCGCCGCAGCAAACATACAGCTTCCAAGGGCACGGCTGTGTTGGTGCTACGGCGATGCTTGCCGTCGTAGGGGGTGCCGTAGACCATGGCCCCCTGGGGGGTGATGCGGACAAGGGGCTTGTCGTCGTTCACATAGGTGAGCTTGTCCCCCAGCAGCTGCTGCCAGAGCTGGGCGTGGGTGCTCTTGCCCGTGCCGCTTTTGGCCGCGAACAGATACCCCCGGCCGTCCACCGCCACCGCCGAGCCGTGGAACAGGAAGGTATCGTAGGCGGGCATGCGCTCCGCGATCTGGCGATAGACCGCCAGCTCCTCCAAATATACCTCGTCCACATACCGGGGCGTCCGGCCCTCCAGCTCATCCTCCCGGGCGGAGCAGGCCCGCTCCCGGTCGATGTCCTCCGGGACGATGCGCACCACGAAGTCAGGGACGCCCTCCGTGGCATAGGCCGCGCAGCGCAGATGGACCCTCTCGTAGAGGGATTCGATGCCGATATTCCGTTCCGCCATGCGATAGACCCGCATCCGCGCCTCCGATCCGCCGCCCCGAAGCCCCGCGACGGCTAAATTTCTCCAGTATGGTATCAGTGTACCACAGCCTGCTTCGCTTTTCAATAAAACACATAAAGAAGGCCGCCGCATGGCCCTGCGACGGCCCTCCGTTTTGTTACGTATCAGCCCTCCGTCTCTCCCGTCACATAGGAGATGGCGTCGGCGTAGCGGTAGTAGTAGGTATCGCCCAGGGCGAGGCCGGAGATGATCTCCACGTCCGTGCCGTCGGACACGCCGGTCTGGACCGTCACGGGGGACAAAAGCTCGTCCGTCTCCTCGTTGTAGGCTGTGTAGACCAGCATTCGGTCGCCCTCCTCCGTCACCGCCACCAGGGGCACCGTCAGCACCGCTTTCCCCTCCCGCCGGGGGAAGCAGACCGTGCCGTTCATGCCGGGGTAGAGCTGCTCGCTCCTCTCCAACGCCAGGGTGACGGCATACTTGGTGTTGCCGCCGTTGTTCTCCCCCTCCGGGTCGATCTTGGTGACGGTAGCCGTGAGGCCCATGGTGGGCAGGGCGTCCAGATACAGGTCCGCTGTCTGCCCCAGGGTCAGGGCCAGCACGTCCAGCTCGTCGATGGACACGGTGATGAGCATCCGCTCCTGGGGCGTGACGGTACACAACTCCTTCTTGGCGATGACGTACAGGGGCTTGGGCGTGGTCTTGGCGCCGCCCCGCCCGAAGGAGATGCGGCCGCCGCCCCCGTGACCGCCGCCGCCGGGGCCGCCGGAGGGGCTGGGGGTCCCGTCTGGGCCCGGAGAGCCGGAGGGGCCCGGGGACCCGTCAGGCGCGGGCGTGGGCGTGGGTCGAGGCGTAGGGGAAGGCGTGGGGCTGGGGGTGGCGCTGGCGGACGTGTGCGCCACGATCACCCAGACCAAGCTCCCGTTCATGTCGAAGGTGAACAGGATCTTGTCCCCCATCAGGATGTTGGCGACGGAAATGGTGTGCCAGCCGCCGCTGAACAGGTAGATGGGCACCGAACCCGGGATGGTGTAGGTCCCCGCCATGGTGGACGACGGCAGCGACGGCAAAGAGGTGTAGCTGGACACGTTTACCGGGCTCGAACTCACCCGCAGAGACAGGAGCCCGTTCTCGTTTCCCAGGACCTCCCCGACGTAGTGCACGTACTCCGACGGCTCCGCGTCAGCGGGGCCGGTGGCCACATGCCGGGCGGTCAATCCCGTCACCATGTCGGCCAGGGAGGCATAGGGAAGCTCCTCATCCAGGCCCTCGATCGCCCCGTCGCAGGGGGCGTGGATATAGCCGTCCTCGTAGAGCTCGAAGAGGGTCTTGAGCTCCGCCTCGTAGTCGGCCCGCTGTTGGAGCAGCGATCCGTACTGCGCCAGGTCCGCCGTGTCGCTGAGCCCGATCAGGGCCGCGCCGGCGGTGATAGTGCTGCCCTCCTGGCGATAGATGCGGGTGACGGTGCCCAGATACCCGGTGATGTTCAAAGCTTTATGTACGTACAGGGGCCCGCTGCCCAGCAAGGCGCCCGCGCCGTCCTTCACGGAGACCTCCGTCCCGATGGCATAGCCCCGGTCCACCACGGTCACGGTGGCGATGCCCTCCTCCAGGAAGGCCACCTCAGCAGCCAGCTCCGTGCCGTCCGGGAGCGTCACACTGACCGCGCTGCCGATGATGAGATCGTCCGTGGTGGGCACCTGCACCGCCATGCGCCCGTCCAGGCTCAGCAGCATCAGCGACCCGTGGTCGCCCATCACGTCCAGCGCCGCTTCCCCCACCTGAGCGTAGACCACCTTCACGGTGCCCGCCACGGGAGCGGTGAGGGAGGTCTCGCCCTTCGCCTCATGGGCCTCCTGCAGCTGCCCGTCGATCTGGTCCAGGGCTTCGTGGACTGAGGCGACGGCCTTCATCACCGAGGTCTTATCCGCCTTGGCCACGATCTGGCCCGCGGTGACGGTATCACCGTTGCGGACGCAGACGGATTCGATGGAGACGGAGGCGGGGATCTCCACCGTGACCGCCTCCTGCTCCTCCAGGGCGCCGGTGGATTGGATGAGGCTGGTCAGATCCTTTTGTGTCACCTGGCCCGACAGGACCTGGGCGTTGGTCACGGCCCCGTCCTCCGCCTGCTCCTCCTCGTTCACGGGGAACAGGAACACCACCAGGGCCAACGCGCCCAGCAGCAGCAAAAAGGCGGGCCACAGGGCCACCCGGCGCAAGGAGGCGGCACTCTCCTGGGCCTCCTGGGCCTTGCGGATCTTTCTGCCGAGGAAGATGAGCCGCAGGATGCAGAGGACCATGCCCAGGGCGGCGCCGATCAGGATGTACAGCCGGTAGGGCTGCACCAGCTCCTTCACCGGCGTGAGCTCCGACAAGGGCAGATACTGCCTCAGTTCCGCCACCTTAGCCGAGAACCAATCCTTGAGGGGCGAAGCTTCCGCCACTTCCGCGGCCCCTTCGGCCTGGGTGTCGCTGCTTGACCCGGTCCGGCTGGGCCGGCGGCGGCTGGAGCTTTCGCTCTCCGCCAACGCATCCGCGCTTTCCGCCGACGCTTCCGCGCCTTGGGTCTCGCCCTCCGCTGACGAGCGGCTGGGCCGGCGGCGGGCGGACGCTTCGCCGGTTTCACTCGACTCGGGGAAGGTCCCGCCCTCGGAGAAGCTGCCGCCCTCCGGGGGTGTCATCCCGTCCGGAAGAGTCATGCCCTCGGGGAAACTACCGCCCTCCGGGGGTGTCACGCCCTCGGGAAAGCTCATGCCTTCCGGGGGGGTGAAGGAAAAGCCGGTTTCACCCTCGGAAGCTGCCGCCGCGTCGGGCACCAGGAACCATAGTCCCAGGTCTGCCACCAAAACGAGGCTGAACAGGACCAGCAGCAGGGAATAGAAAAATCGCTTTGCTCTCATACATCCTCCTCAGCCGCCGTAGTGCAGGGCATCGATGGGCGCCATGCGGGCCGCCTTGTTGGCCGGGTACAGGCCGAACACGATCCCGATGAAGAAACAGAACAGCACGGCGATGAGCACCACGCTGCCGGACATATGGAAGCTGATGTCCAGGCCCGACACCACCGTGGTGATGAGCCGAAGCACGCTCCAGGAGCCCAGGATGCCCAGGGCGCAGCCCAGCATGCAGATAACCACCGCCTCCACCAAAAACTGGGTCAGGATCATGCCCCGGCTTGCCCCGATGGCCTTGCGGATGCCGATCTCCCGCGTGCGCTCGGTGACGGTGACCAGCATGATGTTCATGATGCCGATGCCGCCCACGATCAGGGAGATGGCGGCGATGCCGCCCAGGAGCACCGCCAAAATGGACGTGACGCTGCTCAATGCGCTTTCAAGGGCGTTCTGGGAGGACAGGGAGAAGGCGTCCTCGTCCTGATCGAAGCGCTCCTTCAGCAGCTCCGTCATGCGCTCCTTGGCCCCGTCCACGGTGGTCCCCGTGCCGGCGCTCACGTAGAAGGAGGTGACCTCGCCGGTGACGGTGCCGCTGATGCGGATGAGGGCGGCGTAGGGCACGTAGGCCACCCGGGAGCCGCTGCGGAACACGCTGGTCAGGGACGTGTCGTCGTCCTTCAGCACGCCCACCACCCGGAAGCGATGGCCGTTCAGGCGGATCTCCTCGCCGAGACAGTCCGCATAGCCCACCAGGTCCGTGGCGGCGGTCTCGTTGATGACGCAGACGAAGGACACGTTTTCCTCGTCCGCCGTCTTCAAAAACCGGCCCACCAGCACGTTCAGCTTCTGGATGTCCCCGTAGGGGGCAGTGGTGCCGTAGACGGTCATGGAGCCGGTCTCGGTGCCGTACTTGGCCGTGACGCTCTCCGTGGCCACGGGGGCGATCCGGCCGAAGGCGTCCTCCTCCATCCAGGCGGAAAGGTCCGCGATGGAGAGGGGGTTGCCCTTGTTGTCCGATACCCGTACGGTTATCTGATCGCTGCCCAGGCTCGCGATGGTGTCGGTCACGTTCCCCGTGGCGCCGCTGACCAGGCTCACCAGGATGACCAGGGCCATGACGCCGATGATGATGCCCAGCATGGTGAGGAAGGCCCTCATCTTGTTGCCGGAGATGGATTTGATGGCCATGCGGAAGGATTGGATCATGGGGCCACCTCCCGCACCCGTCCGTCCAGGATGTGGATGCTGCGCTGGGCCTGGCGGGCCACCGAGTCGTCGTGGGTGATGAGCACGATGGTGTTGCCGCTGTTGTGGAGCTCGTGGAAGATGTCCATGATGTCCTTCCCCGTGTGGGAGTCCAGATTGCCCGTGGGCTCGTCCGCCAGGATGAGGGACGGGTGGGCGGCGATGGCCCGGGCGATGGCCACCCGCTGCTGCTGGCCGCCGGAAAGCTCCGAGGGGAGATGGTGGATGCGGCTGGTGAGCTGCACCCGCTCCAGGGCGTCCGCCACCCGGCGGCGACGCTCCGCCCGGCGCACCCGCTGATAGATGAGGGGCAGCTCCACGTTCTCCGCCGCGGTGAGCTGGGGGATCAGATTGAAGCTCTGGAACACGAAGCCGATCTTGCGGCTGCGCACCTGGGCGAGCTCGTTCTCCGTATAGTCCTCGATGGGGATGTCGTCCAGCAGGTATTCTCCGCTGTCGGCCACGTCCAAACACCCGATGATGTTCATGAGGGTGGATTTGCCGCTGCCGCTGGGGCCGATGATGCTGACGAACTCCCCGTCCCGCACGGTCAGGCTGGCGTGGTCCAGGGCCCGGACGATCTCGTCCCCCACCTGATAGGTCTTGCAAACCTCATGGAGTACGATCATCTTAGCCTCCGTTCCGCCCGGAGCCCCCGGGCCGATTGCTGCCGGAGCCGGAGGGCCGGTTGCCGCCGGAGCCGCTGCGGCCGCTGTTGCCGCTGCGACCGCTGTTGCCGCTGCCGGGCATGCCGCCGAAGCCGCTGCCGTTGAAGCCGCCCATGAAGGAGCCGAAGTCGGTGGTCTTCTTCTTGTTGTAATAAACCGTGTCCCCCTCCTTCAAGCCCTCCGTGATCTCGATGTACCCGCCGCCGGTCAGGCCCGTCTTCACCTCCACCCGGCCTTCCAGCTCGCCGGAGGTCTCGTTGAGGGCGGTATACACGTAGGCGGAGGACCGGGTCCGGGTCACGGCGTCCTCCGGAAGCAGCAGGGCGTCGTCCACGCCCTCGATGCGGATGGCCACCGTGGCGGACATCTTGGGGAGCATCTTCTCCGTCCGATCCAGGGTCACCTCCACGGCGTAGCTGGTGACGCCGCTGTTGCTGGTGCCCGTCTTCTCCATGGACGTGACCTCCCCCGTGAAGGGCTCCTCGCTGATGGAGGAGATAGTGACGGAGGCCGTTTGGCCCAGCGCCACGGACAGGATGTTACTTTCGTCGATGGAGGCGGTCACGATCATCTGCTCCTGGGGCCGCAGCTGGGCGAAGGCCCATTCCGTGGCGGTGTCCGCCCCCTCGGGGGTCTCCCGCTCGTCCGTGATGGTCTCCACCTTGCCGGCGATGGGCGCGCGGATGACGCCGGTCTTATACAGGGCGATGAGCTCGTTCAAGTCCTGAGTCAGCTGGTCCCGCTGCTGCAGAAGGGCGTCATAGTTGGCCGAAAAGACCGTGTCAGCAAGATACACCAGCGCCCGGTTCTTGACCACGGCGGTGTTCTCCGTCACCGCCAGCCGAGACACGGTGCCCGCATAGCCGGTGATGTTCAAGGGCTGATGGATGTACAGGAGACCGCTGCCGAGAGGGTGGCCCTCGGCGTCGGTCACCGTCACCTTGTCCCCCAGCAGGGGCCGGTTGTCGGTGATGAGCACCGTGGCCTTGCCGTCCTCCACCCGGTCCACCGTGCCGGGATAGACGGTGCCGTTGGACAGGGTCACGGCGGTTTCGTCCCCCGCCTTCAGGCCCTGGGTCGGGATGTCCACGGCCATATGGCCGTCCAGGGAAATGGTCATGAGGGCCCCGTGCTCGTACATGGCGGACAGGACCGAGTCGCCGTTCTGACAGTAGAGGGCCTTCACCCGGCCCGTCACCGTGGATTTGATGAGGGCGGTCACGTTCTCCTTGGCGGCCTCGGCGATGTCGCCGTCCAGGGCCTCCAGCTGCTCCTGGATGTCGTTCATGGCGGTCAGCACCGACGTGAGATCCAGGTACGCCAGCACCTCCCCTTCCGCCACGGTGTCCCCCTCCGCCTTGCACAGGGAGCGCAGGGAGACGCTGGTAGGCACGTTCACCTCCGTGAGCTCCTGGGCGGACAGGGTGCCGCTGCCGGAGATGGTGGTGCTGATGCTGCCCCGGGTCACGATGGCCTTCTGGGCCTCGTCGCCGCTCTTCTTTCCGTAGGTTTCCGTGACCCGCTGCCGCAACAGCTTCACGCCCACGGCGGCCCCGGCGATGAGGAGCGCCAGGAGGATCAGCACCGTGGACAGGGTCTTGCGCCGTCTGTTCTTCTTTCTGGAATTGGCCATGGCATATTCCTTCCCGATTTTCTGCGCTTATAGTAGCGCGTCTACCTTAATAAAAGCTTAAAGTCGGAAACCGGTCCCGCGATCCTGGATCCTGCGGGCTTTTCTGCCGGCCATTCTCCGATTCTCTATTCCCACGGGCGGAAATCTATGCTATACTGATCGTACAAACTGGGATAAAGGCGGTCAACGATGTATTTAGCCGACGGTTGGCAGGATTTTGAAATACTGGACGCAGGCAACGGCGACAAGCTGGAGCGCTGGGGCAGCTACGTGCTCCTTCGGCCCGACCCCCAGGCCGTGTGGCCCATGGGCCAGCATCGGGCGGACGCGGTCTACTTCAGGTCCCAATCCGGCGGCGGCCACTGGGAGTTCCAGAAGGAGCTGCCCGAGAGCTGGCTCGTCCGCTACAAGGGCCTCACCTTCGTGGTCCGGCCCACGGGCTTCAAGCACACGGGCCTGTTCCCGGAGCAGGCGGTGAACTGGGACTTTATGGCCGACCGGCTAAAGGTCTGGCGCAAGGCCCACAGCGACGCGCCCCGGGTGCTGAACCTGTTCGCCTACACCGGCGGCGCCACCTGCGCCTGTGCCAAGGCCGGGGCCCAGGTGGTCCATGTGGACGCGGCCAAGGGCATGGTGGCCTGGGCCAAGGACAACGCCGCCGCCTCAGGCCTTGCTGACGCCCCCATCCGCTACATCGTGGACGACTGCCTCAAGTTCGTCCGCCGGGAGCAGCGCCGGGGCAACCGGTACGAGGGCATCCTCATGGACCCGCCCAGCTACGGCCGGGGGCCCGGGGGCGAGATGTGGAAGATCGAGACGGGCCTCTTCGAGCTGGTCAGCGAGTGCGCCAAGCTCCTCTCCGACGACCCCTGCTTCTTCCTCATCAACAGCTACACCACGGGCCTTGCCCCCAGCGTTTTGAAGAATGTGCTCACCGTGGCCCTGCCCTCGGGGCATGCCGAAGCCCAGGAGGTGGGCCTGCCCATCCGCCGGGGCAACCTGGTCCTGCCCTGCGGCGCCACGGGAAGGTGGACCCCATAAGCTATGAATATCCGCGTTTTGTACGAGGACAACCACCTGCTGGTGGTGGAGAAGCCCGCCAACGTGCCCGTCCAGGCCGACGCCTCCGGGGACGAGGATTTGCTCACCGCCTGCAAGGGATATATCAAGGAGAAGTACGCTAAGCCCGGCGAGGTCTATTTGGGCCTGGTCCATCGGCTGGATCGGCCCGTGGGGGGCGTGATGGTCTTCGCCCGGACCAGCAAGGCCGCCGCCCGGCTCACAGAGCAGTTCAGCGCCCACCGGGCCAGGAAGCGGTACGCCGCCATCGTGGAGGGCAGCGCTCCCGGCGAAGGGCGCCTGGCCGACTTCCTCTGGAAGGACGAGCGCACCAACACCACGTCCGTGGTGCCGGAGGGGACCCCTGGGGCGAAGCTGGCAAAGCTGAGCTTTCGGACCCTGGCCCGGGAAGGGGACCTGTCCCTCCTGGACGTGGATCTGCAGACGGGCCGGCCCCACCAGATCCGGGTCCAGCTCTCCCATGCAGGCTTCCCCATCCACGGGGACCAGCGGTACAACCCCGCCGCCCAGGTGGGCGAGCAGATACGGCTCTGGGCTTACGCCCTGACCATCGTCCACCCCACCTTGAAGGAGGAGATGACCTTCTACGCCCTGCCGCCCTTCGGCGAGTTCCCCACGGCGGTGAAATACCTGCCCGCCTTCCGGGCCGGCAGCGCCATCTATGAGGACGAGGACCTGCTGGTGGTGGACAAGAATCCGGGCACCGAGGTGGAGACGGACCTCCTCTCAGAGCTCTCCGCCATCCGCTCGCCCCTCTTCCCGGTCCACCGGCTGGACGCCAACACCATGGGGCTGGTGGTCCTGGCCGGGACCGAGGCCGCGGAAGCGGACCTGCTGGACGCCTTCGCCCGCCACGAGACCGGCAAGGTCTACGAGGCCATTTTGGTCGGTGCGCCCAAGGCGCCGACGGGGACATTGGTCCACTACGGGCTCAAGGACGAGACACGGGCCTATATGCGCCTGGTGGACAAGGACACCCCCGGGGCCCTGAAGATGGAGCTCAGCTATCGGATCGTGGAGATCCGCGGGGGCCTCAGCAAGGCGGAGATACGCCTTATGACCGGCCGGACCCACCAGATCCGGGTCCAGATGGCGGCCTTAGGCTGCCCCGTGCTGGGGGACGACAAGTATGGGGACCGGGAGGCCAACCGCCGCTATCGGCAGAAGCGGCAGCTGCTCCTTTCCAAGCGCCTCACCGTAGCCGGCAAAACCTTTGAAAGCACCCGAGAACTGACCATAGATCAAATATACAAGGAGGTCGTCGTATGAACGCACAGGAACGGTATGAATACTGGCTGAACAGTCCCGACGTGGACGAGGGGACCAAGGCGGAGCTCAGGGCCATCGCCCATGACCCGGTGGAGATCGAGGACCGGTTCTATCAGGAGCTGTCCTTCGGCACGGCGGGCCTCCGGGGCGTGCTGGGCGCCGGGGACAACCGGATGAACGTCTACAACGTGCGCAAGGCCACGGAGGGCCTGGCCCGGCATCTGAAGGCGCGGTTCCCGGAGGGGGCCACCGTGGCCATCGCCTACGACTCCCGCAACTTCTCCGACGTGTTCGCCAAGGAGACCGCCTGCGTGCTGGCGGGCCACGGCATCCACGTGTACCTGTACAGCACCCTGCACTCCGTGCCCCAGCTGTCCTTCACGGTGCTGCACCTCCATTGCAGCGCCGGCGTGGTCATCACCGCCAGCCACAATCCGCCCAAGTACAACGGGTACAAGGTCTACTGGACCACCGGTGGCCAGGTGGACCCGGTGGAGGCCGACGCCATCACCGAGCGCATCCGGCAGGTGGAGGGATTCGCCACCTGCTATATGCCCTATGAGCAGGGCCTCGCCCAGGGGCTCATCGAGCTCATCGGCAAGGAGGTGGACGAAGCCTACTACGCCGCCACCATGTCATTGCTGCAGCAGCCCAAGCTCCTCCAGGAGAAGGGCCAGAACGTGACCATGATCTACACGCCCCTGCACGGCTCCGGCTACGTGCCCGTGACCACGGTGCTCAGCCGGATCGGCATGAAGAACCTGTTCACCGTGCCCGAGCAGGTGAAGCCCGACGGGAACTTCCCCACGGTCAAGGCCCCCAACCCCGAGGACCCCAACGCCTTCACGTTGGCGTTCAAGCTCGCGGAGGAGAAGAAGGCGGACGTGATCATCGGCACCGACCCGGATTCCGACCGTCTGGGCGTGGCCGTCCGCAAGAGCGACGGCGCCTGGGCCGTGCTCACGGGGAACCAGATCGGCTCCATCCTCCTCTACTGCCTGCTCACCGCCAAGAAGGAAGCGGGCCTATTGCCCGAGAACGGCCTGGTGGTCCGGTCGCTGGTGTCCACGCCCCTTGCCGACGCCATCTGCGCCTCCTTCGGCGTGGAGATCCGGGAGGTTCTGACCGGCTTCCGCTTCATCTCGGAGCAGATCGCCGAGTGCGAAGAAAAGCACGAGCACGCCTTCCTCTTCGGCTTCGAGGAGAGCTTCGGCTTCCTGGCCGGCGGCTTCTCCCGTGACAAGGACGCCATCTGCGCCGCCATGCTGGTAAGTGAAGGCTGCACCCTGTTCAAGGAGCAGGGCTTGACCCTCTACGACGTGCTCCAAAAGATCTACGCCACCTACGGCTACTACAAGGAGAAGACCGTGTCCTACACCTTAGAGGGCAAGGCCGGCATCGAGAAGATCCAGAACGCCATGCGCCAGCTCCAGGCGACCCCGCCCACGGCCATCGGCGGCCAGGCCGTGGTGAAGTACGTGGATTACAACGATTCCGCCGCCACGGGCCTCCCCAAGAGCAACGTGCTCCGCTGGACCCTCGCTGACGGCAGCTGGGCCATCGCCCGCCCCTCCGGCACGGAGCCCAAGCTGAAGATCTACACCGGCGTCCGGGGCGACTCTGACGCCGATGCCGACGCCCGCCTTGCCGCCCTGGCCGCCGCCATGGACGAGCTGCTGAAGCCGTATTTAGCGTAAGGTTTTTCCCTTCTTCTTTGCCGCTTTTTCTCTTTATACAAAGATAAAAAGCGGCGCAAAAAGAGAAACGCAAGAATAATAATGGGAAGTACAGCGCAAGCCTTACTTCCCATTAGAGTTCTTTTGGGATGCCTTTTTCTTGATACAGCGACAGCTGCCCGTGACGGATGGAGAGACAAAGAAACCAAGCAAAAAAGAGCTGGGAAACCAGCTCTTTTATAGTTGTGCGTTGCGCTACACCGCTGCGGCGGTTTTCTTCTTGCCCATCAGGTACTGGATGGCGATCACACCGGCCACAATGACGAGACCGGCAATATCCGTCCAGGTGGAGGGGGCCAGCAGCAGCAGGCCGCCCGCGATGGCCAGGATGCGCATGTACCAGGGCATTTCCGTGAAGGTGAAGCCCGCAAGGCCCGAGGCCACGCCGTAGATACCGATAACGGATGTGATGCAGATGAGCACCACCTGATACCAGTGTTCCACGCCCACGAACATCATGGTGGGATCCATAGCGAACACGTAGGGCACGATGAACGCGGCGATGGCGAGCCGCGTGGCGTTGACGCCTGTCTTCATGGGGTCAGACTTGGCGATGGCAGAGCCGGCGTAGGCCGCGAGAGCCACGGGCGGGGTGATGTCCGCCACGATGCCGAAGTAGAACACGAAGAAGTGCGCGGCGATGGTGGGCACGCCCATCTTGATGAGGATGGGAGCGCAGGTGGAGGCCATGATGCAGTAGTTGGCCGTGGTGGGCACGCCCATGCCCAGCACGATGCAGCAGAGCATGGTGAAGAACAGGGCGATGATCAGATGATTGCCCGCGATGCGGATGATGAAGGAGATGATCTGAGAGGCAAGGCCGGTCATGGAGATGCAGCCCGCCACGCAGCCCGCCACGCCGCAGGCGGCGATGATGGAGATACAGCTTTTGCCGCCGTTGGCCATGGCCTCAAAGAACATGCCCGGATTCATCTTGGCGCCCTTAACCACG
>CACWJZ010000005.1 GCA_902761365.1 uncultured Eubacteriales bacterium
CTCCACCAACCTGACCGAGGACGAGATCAAGAAGGCGGTCAACGAGGCGGAGCAGTACGCCAACGAGGATAAGAAGCGCAAGGAAGAGGTGGACGCCCGCAATCACGCCGACCAGCTGGTCTACACCACCGAGAAGACCATGAAGGAGCTGGGCGACAAGATCAGCTCCGCTGACAGGAGCATGCTGGAGGGCATGGTGGCCGACCTCAGAAAGGCTCTCGAAGGCACCGACACCGAGGCCATCAAGAAGGCCACGGAGACCCTGACCGAGAAGAGCTACGAGGTCTTCGGCAAAATCTATCAGCAGCAACAGCAGCAGGGCCCCCAGCAGCCGCCGCACACCCCCAATGACGGCACCAGCTATGGCCCCAACGAGGGCGGCAACGACGACAACGTGGTCGATGCGGATTACGAAGTCGTCAAGTAACCCAATACGATGAACGGCGAAGGGGCGGGCAGCCGCCCCTTTCCGCCGAGGAAACGAGGTGAGGATCGTGGCAGAAAAGCGGGATTATTACGAGGTATTGGGCGTCAGCAAGACCGCCTCCGACAGCGAGATCAAGAGCGCGTTTCGGAAGGCGGCCAAGTCCTGCCACCCGGACCTGCATCCCAACGACAAGGCGGCGGAGGCCCAGTTCAAGGAGTTGAACGAGGCCTACAGCGTCCTTTCCGATCCTGATAAACGAGCAAAGTACGATCAATACGGCCATGCGGCCTTCGATCCGACCATGGGCGGCGCCAACCCCTTCGAGGGCGCCGGCTTCGGCGGGTTCGACGACATCATCAACAGCTTCTTCGGCGGCGGGTTCGGCGGTGGCTTCGGCAGCCGGTCCGCGGGCCGGGACGCCCCCATGGCGGGGGACGACCTTCGGTACAACCTGAGCCTGACCTTCGAGGAGGCGGCCTTCGGCGTGACCAAGGAGCTTCTCATCCCCCGGGAGGAGAGCTGCGAAGCCTGCGGCGGCACCGGCGCCAAGAAGGGTACCAGCCCCGTGCGCTGCCCCACCTGCAACGGCACGGGCCAGGTCCGCACCCAGCAGAACACCATGTTTGGCGCCTTCACCACCAGCCGCCCCTGCTCGGCCTGCAACGGCACGGGCAAGTACATCAAGGAGCCCTGCCCGGACTGTCGCGGCCGGGGCCGGGTCCGCAAGAACACCCGCATCCAGCTGAAGGTGCCCGCCGGCATCAACGACGGCCAGACCATCAACATGCGGGGCGAGGGCGAAGCCGGGTACAAGGGCGGTCCCCGGGGCAACCTGTATGTGACCGTGTCCGTAAAGCCCCATAAGCTCTTCACCCGTGACGGCTGCAACCTGCTGCTGAATCTGAAGGTGCCCTTCACCACCATGGCCCTGGGCGGCGAGATCACCGTGCCCACCCTGAAGGAGAAGGTGCGGTACACCATCCCCTCCGGTACCCAGAACGGCACCACCTTCCGGCTGAAGGAGCAGGGCGTGCCCATTCCCAACGCCAGTTCCCAGGGGAAGGGCGACCTTCTGGTGACGGTGGAGTCGGAGATCCCCCGGCGGCTGTCAGACGAGCAGCGCTCGCTCCTGCAGCAGTACGCGGCCCTTAGCGGCGAGGCCACCACGCCCGCCAAAAAGAAGGGCGGCATCCGGAACATCTTCAAGTAAGGTCCAAAAGGAGCATCTATGCCGGTCTATCCCTATGAGGGCGTTTCGCCCCAAATCGAATCGGACGTGCTGCTTTGCCCCGGCGCCATGGTCGTGGGCCGGGTGAAGATCGGCGCAGGGTCGTCCGTTTGGTACAACGCGGTGATCCGGGGCGATGTCCACGACGTGGTCATCGGCCAATACACCAGCATCCAGGACGGGACCCTCATCCACGAGGACTCCGGCCGAGGCAGCGGCTTGGAGGGTGGCCTCCCCACGGTGGTGGGGGATTACGTGACCGTAGGCCACGGGGTCATCCTGCACGCCTGCCGGGTGGAGGACTATGCCCTCATCGGCATGGGCGCCATCATCATGGACGGCGCCGTCATCGGCAAGGGCGCCGTGGTGGGCGCGGGGGCCCTGGTGACCAAGAACACCGTCGTCCCGCCCTTTTCCGTGGTGCTGGGAAGTCCGGGGAAGGTGGTCAAAACTCTGCCCGAATCGTCCTTGGAGCAGCGCAAGGAGCAGGCCATGCACTATCACGGCCTGGCCGCCGCCCATCGGCGGATGCTCAGCGAACTGAAATAAAAGGATCAACGAAAAAACTGTCGCGCAGGCGACAGTTTTTTGGTATCTGATGGTGCGCTCAGCAGCGTATAAAGCTCTTGCACCCCGTCGCATCCACCGATTTGAACCCCAGGGATTCGTAGAACGACACCGTCTTGGACGTGTCGTCGGTGAGCAGCTGGATTTGCCGCACATGGGGGAACCGCTTCAGCAGGGCATCCATGAGCATGGTCCCCACGCCCTGGCGCTGTTGGGCAGGATGCACCAAAATGTCCTGTATGAGCACCACGGTCTGCCCGTCGCCCACGGCCCGAACGAGGCCGATCATCCGATCATCCTCATAGGCAGCCAAACATAGGAGGGAGTTTTCAAACCCTTTTCGCAGCACATCGGGCCGGTCCGTGTAGGTGGTCCAGCCCACGCTCGCGTAGAGGGGCAGGATCTCCCTCTCGTCGTATGCATCATATTCCCGGATGGTCATAGCTTATAAAACGTACTCCGAGATCATGCGCCCGATGCGGCCGATGTCCACCTTGCCCCGGAACTCGAACTTGGCGGTGAACCCGTTGGTGAACATGAGGAACAGCTCCGAGTCGGGGATCAGCTCCAGGAAGCCCGCCGTCTGGATGGAGAAGAACTGGATCTTGGAATAGGGCATGGAGGCGTAAGACTTGCGCTTGCCGGTGATGCCTTGGACGTCGATGGAGATGATGCGCTTGTTAGTGAAGATCAGCTGGTCCCGAATGGTCTGAAAGGCCATGACCGGCTCCTCCCCGGCGATGAGCAGGCCGTTCACCTCGCCCCGGATGCTGTCCATGGAGATGGGCTTCAGGTTCCACGCAGAGTTCGCATTAAAGTTGATGGCCATGATGAGGACCTCCCTGATTTGTTGGGTTCAGCATATCACAGCCAGCCCCGATGGACAAGGGGCATCTTGACGAAACAGGGGGACAGGGATATACTGTAGCCAGTTGAATAGCGTGTTCTGATCTGCGATGAGCAGCGGCCCTGGGCCGAGGGAACCGGGTGCGAATCCCGGGCTATCCCAGTAACCGTAAGGCGGACGAAAGAGCGATGACCCACTGTTCCTCTGGGAATGGGAAGGGGCTCCGGTAGAAGGAAGCCAAGCCGGGAGACCTGTTTGAACATGTACACTTCTGGGATTGAGTGAACCATCGGACGGCCATGCCCGAAATCTGCATCGCTCCTCAATTCTGGGGAGCGTTTTTCTTGCTCCTGCTCTATTCAACCAAATCGGAAAGGAGAAGAACCACATGAACCGCAAAAAGATCATGGCGATCCTGATCGCCGCCCTGCTGCTCCTCGCCATGGCGCCGGCATACGCCGCCGAGGATGCATCCTTCACCGTCACCGACATGGCGGGCCGGGAGGTCAAATTTGACAAGCCTGTGGAGAAGGCCGTGGCCCTCACCGCCTCGGATTGCGAGATCATCTTTGCTCTGGGCGCTGAGGAAGCGTTGGTAGGCCGCGGCGAATATTGCGACTACCCCGCCGAGGTCTTCGATCTCCCGTCCCTGGGCTCCGGCGCCAACACCAACATCGAGCAGATCATCGCCCTGGAGCCTGAGGTGGTGTTCCTCAGCATGATGGCCCAGACCCAGGAGCAGGTGGACCAGCTGGAGAAGGCCGGCGTTCGCGTGGTGGTCAGTGATGCCCAGGACATCGCCGGCACCTACACCGCCATCTCCCTGATCGGTCAGGTCATGGGCAAGCAGGCGGAGGCGGACAAGGTCATTGCCGACATGCAGGCCGTGTTCGACGAGATCAAGGCCAACCCCATCGAGGGGGACAAGACCATCTACTTCGAGGTCAGCCCCCTGCAGTGGGGCCTCTGGACCGCGGGCACCGGCACCTTTATGAACGAGGTGGCCGAGATGATGGGCCTCAAGAACTGCTTCGGCGACGTGGCGGGCTGGGCCTCCGTCTCCGAGGAGCAGGTCCTGGAGCGGAATCCTGACTTCATTATGACCATCACCATGTACTTCGGTGAGGGGCCCACCCCCGAGGAGGAGATCATGGGCCGCACCGGCTGGGGGAACGTGACCGCCGTGCAGAACGGGGACATTCTGAATCTGCCCAACAACGAGCTGTCCCGGCCCGCGCCCCGTCTTGCCGAAGGCGCCCAGATGCTCTATGACTTCGTGGTGGAGAGCCTGGCGGCTGAGGCTTTGGCGCCGGCCGCCTGATCGTTGACATGAACGAGAGGAACAGCGAACGCTTTCGCGGATGGGAATATCTGCTTTTTGCTGCGGCAGCGGTGCTCACGCTGCTCCTCTCGGTCTGCGTCGGCAGCGTCGGCATCCCCTTCAAAACCACCGTCACCGTGATCTGGCGGGGGATCTGGGGCCTTGAACAGCCAGCGGGCACCGCGTCCGCCATCCTGCTCACCTCCCGGCTCCCGCGGGTGCTGGCCGTCATGCTGGTGGGGGCCAGCCTGTCCCTTTGCGGCGGCGCCATGCAGGGGCTCCTGAAGAACCCCTTGGCGGACGGGTCCACCCTGGGCGTGTCCTCCGGGGCGTCCTTAGGCGCGGTCATCGCCATCGCCTTCGGGATCACCATACCCAGTTTACCCTTTGCGGGCACCATGGTCATGGCCATGGTGTTCGCTTTTTGTTCCCTGCTCATCATCCTGGGGCTCGCGTATAAGCTGGACTTCTCTCTGTCCACCAACACCATCATCCTCATCGGCGTCATCTTCTCCATGTTCGCCTCCAGCATCATGAGCATCGTCATCACCTTTTCCGGGGAGAAGCTTAGATCTATTACCTTCTGGACCATGGGAAGCCTGCAGGGCACCAGCTATCGGAACGTGCTGGTGCTCCTTGCCGCTCTCCTTTTCTTCGGCGGCGTGATCCTCCTGCACGCCCGGGAGCTCAACGCTTTCGCGGTGGGGGAGGAGAACGCCCGCCACGTGGGCGTGAACGTGCGCCGGGTGAAGCTCACCATCCTCATCGCCGTCTCCGGCCTCATCGGCGTGTGCGTGTCCATTGGAGGCACCATCGGCTTCGTGGGCCTGGTCACGCCCCATATGGTCCGGCTGCTGGTGGGGCCCAATCACAGGCGGCTGCTGCCCGCGTCCCTCTTCGGAGGCGGCATCTTCCTCATGCTTTCCGATCTTATCGCCCGTACGCTTCTGAACCCCAAGGAGCTGCCCATCGGCGTGGTCACCTCCATCATCGGTGCGGTGGCCTTCGTGTACATCTACGGGTCCAGCCGGAAGGGACGGTGAGGCTATGCTGAAGGTAGAAAATCTGTCCGTCGCCTACGGGGATCTGACCATTTTGAACGGCGTTTCCTTCGACCTTGCGCCCGGGGAGTGGCTCATGATCGTGGGCCCCAACGGGGCGGGGAAGTCCACCCTCATCAACGCCATCACCGGCGGCGTCCCCGCAAAGGGCAGCGTCTTCTTTGAAGGGCGGAACGCCCGGACCATGAAGGCCCACAAGCTGGCTCGAGGCATCGGCGTTTTGGCCCAGAACCATTTCGTGGGCTACGCCTTCTCCGTGGAGGAGGTGGTCCGCCTGGGCCGCTACGCCTACGCGCCCACCATTTTCTCCCGCCACAGCGGGGAGGAGCAGGCGGTGCGGGCGGCCCTGGAGCAGACGGGCCTCTACGAGCTCCGACACCAGAGCGTCCTGACCCTGTCCGGCGGCGAGCTGCAGCGGACGTTCCTGGCCCAGACCTTCTGCCAGGACCCGCGACTGCTGCTTTTGGACGAGCCCACCAATCACCTGGACCTGGTGTATCAGAAGCAGGTCTTCGAGCTCATCCAAAAGTGGCTGAAGCAGGAGGGCCGAGCCGTGATCTCCGTGGTCCACGACCTGTCCCTGGCCCGGGCCTATGGCACTCGGGCTCTGCTCCTGGACCATGGGCGGGTGATGGCCGACGGGCCCATGGAGAAGGTCTTTTCCGACGAAGTATTGAACCGGGTCTATGGCATGGACGTGCGCGACTGGATGATCCGCATGCTGGCCCAGTGGAAGGAGGCATAGCCGTGGAAGAACTGCTGCAGCAATGGCAAACCGGTTTGCGCCAGCCTGACCTGGAGGCTCGGGCGGCGGCTCAGCGCCGGTGGGACAGCATCGCCAAGCCCCTGGGGAGCCTGGGCGCGCTCGAAAAACTCATCATGGACATGGCCGCCCTGATAGGAAGCCCCGACGTGGGCATCGCCAAAAGAGCGGTGGTGGTCTGCTGCGCGGATAACGGCGTGGTCCGCGAGGGCGTGACCCAGACCGGCCAGGAGGTGACCGCCCGCATGGCGGGGGAGATGGTGAAGATGAACTCCTCCGTGTGCAAGATGGCGCAGGCAGCCCACTGCGATGTGCTTCCCGTGGATTTGGGCATGGTCCGCCGGGTGGAAGGGGTCTTGGACAAACACGTCATGGACGGAACGGAGGACATGGCCCGCCGCCCCGCCATGACCCGGGAACAGGCCCTGCAGGCCATTTCGGTGGGTGTGGACCTGGTCAAAGAGTTGAAAACCCAGGGCTACCGGCTCCTGGTCTCCGGGGAGATGGGCATCGGCAACACCACCACCTCCAGCGCCCTGGTGGCGGCCCTGCTGAACCTGCCGGCGGAGACGGTCACGGGCCGGGCCATCGAGCGGGCCATCACCGTGAATAAGCCCGATCCCAGGGACCCTCTGGACGTGCTCAGCAAGCTGGGCGGCCTGGACATCTGCGGTATGGCGGGATTGTTCATCGGCGGGGCCATCCATGGGGTGCCGGTCATCATCGACGGTTTCATCAGCGCCGTGGCGGCCCTGCTGGCTCAGAAGCTGTGCCCGGGCTGTGACGTGGCTATGATCCCCAGCCACTGCTCCGAGGAGCCGGCGGCCAAACGGGTGCTGATGGTGCTGAATAAATATCCGATCATTTTTGCCAATATGCGCCTTGGCGAGGGCACCGGCGGCGTGTGCCTGCTGCCGCTGCTGGACATGGCTCTCGCGGTGTACGGGGGCCATGCCACCTTCGACGCGGTGGGGATCGACGCCTATACGCCCCAGGGAGGGGACAAATGCTGATCCTGCTCACCGGCGGCTCTGCCTGCGGCAAAAGCTCCTATGGGGAAAAGCTGGCGGTACAGGGGCCAAAACCCCTGTATTACATCGCCGCCATGCAGCCCTATGACGACGAGTGTCTGAAAAAGATCGCCCGCCACCGGGAGCTGCGCCGAGATAAGGGCTTTGAGACCATCGAGCGATATACAAGCGTGGACACCCTGCAGCTTCCCCAAAAAGGCGGCACGGCCCTGCTGGAGTGCTTATGCAATCTCACCGCTAACGAGATGTATATACAGCCGGAAAAACCCATGGACCCGGTGGAAAGGGTGGTGGCGGGGGTGGAGAATCTGCGTCAGCAAACGGACACCCTCATCGTCATCACCAACGACGTGGGCAGCGACAACGAAGCCTATTCGGAGGAGACCCGCGCCTATATTCGATATTTAGGCGAGATCAACGCCCAGGTGGCCGCCATGGCCGACCGGGTCTACGAGCTGGTGGCGGGCATCCCCCTCTGTTTGAAAGGAGAGACGGTATGAACCTCATCAATTCTCTCTTCGCCGCCTTCTCCATGTTCTCCGCTCTGCCCGCGCCCCAAGTGCCCTGGGAGAAGGAGAAGATCCGCTATATGCTGGTTTGCCTGCCCCTGGTGGGCACAGTCATCGGCGGCGCCCAGGTCCTGTGGCTCTATGTAGGGCGCAAGCTGCTCTTCAGCAGCCCACTCATGGACGTGGGCCTCACCCTGATCCCCGTGCTGCTCACCGGCGGTATCCACCTGGACGGCTTCATGGACACGGTGGACGCCCTCAAGAGCCACACCGTGCCGGAGAAGAAGCGGGCCATCCTGAAGGACCCCCATGTGGGCGCCTTCGCCGCCATCGGCCTTTTTGCCTACCTGCTGGCCTATTACGGCCTCTGCTCCGGTCTGGTCCTGTTTGGCCGAAGGTATCTGCTGCTGTTTTTGATCCCGGTCATGAGTCGAAGCCTGTCCGCTGTGTCCGGGACCCTGTTGCCCGTGCGGCCTGGGGAGGGGACGCTGAACATCTTCCACCAGGCTGCCGACAGGACGGTGGGCGTTATGGCCATCGGCTGGGTGGTCCTGTCCGCCGCCGGCATGGTGGCTGTTTGGCCCCTGGTGGGCGGCATCATGGTCTCTGGCGCGGTGATCACACTGCTGCTGGTCCGCCGCATGGCCATGAAGGAATTCGAGGGCGTGTCCGGGGACATTGCCGGGTTCCAGCTCCAGGTGGCGGAGCTGGTCATGCTGGCTCTGCTGGTACTGACGGAAAGGATATTGGTGATGCTATGATCCTCATCATCGGAGGCGCTGCCTCGGGCAAACGGACCTATCTTGAATCCCTGGGCTACGGGCCCCAGGACATGGCTGACGGCGTGCTGGACGAGAAAAAGGTCCTATACGGCCTGGAAAAGCTGGTGGCCGCCGACCCCGAGAGAGCGGAGGCTTTGCTGCCCGCCCTGCTGAAAAAGGAGGCCGTGGCCTGCTCAGAGGTGGGCTCCGGCGTCATCCCCGTCCGGTACGAGCAGCGTCGGGCTCGGGAGGCCACGGGCCGCCTGTGCGTGCAGCTGGCCGCTCGGGCGGAGAAGGTGGTCCGCCTGTTGGCAGGCATCCCCACGGTCATAAAAGGGTGAGTGAATATGTGGATCTATCTTTTTCGGCACGGACAGACGGCGCGGAACACCGCCGGCCGGTATGTGGGCAGCACCGACGAGCCCCTGTGCCCCCTGGGGATGGAGACGGCCCGGGCCGCGGGCAGCGATCCGGCGGTGCGGGAGGTTCTGGTTTCGCCCCTGCAGCGCACCCAGATGACTGCAGCCATCCTGTTTCCCAACGCCCGGCAGCGCATCTGCACCGGTCTAAGGGAGATGACCTTCGGGGATTTCGAGGGCCGGTCCGCCCAGGAGATGGCCGTCGACCCCGACTATCGCTACTGGGTGGAGCAGACCCGGTGCATGGGCCCCTGCCCCCACGGGGACGCTACCTTGGTCTTTCAGCATCGGGTGTGCGCTGCTTTTCGGCGGGAGGTGGAGCAGGCCCAGGCGGCGGGGCAGGAGCGCCTGTATTTCGTCATCCACGGCGGCGCCATTATGTCCATCATGCACCGCTTCGCCCGGCCCAAGGCACCCTATTACAGCTGGCTGCTGCAAAACTGCCAGGGGTACGAATGCCGGGTGGATCGGGACGGGGGCGGCCTCATTCTCACCGACGTGCGCCGCCTGGAGCATGTGATCCCATGAAGCGCTCCTTCAATCTCACCACCTATAGCGACGATTTGGACCGGTATCGGGACCGGGCCAACCTGCTCTCCGCCCTGCGGGGCTTCGACGGTCTGGAGCTCATGCACTGCGGCGAGGATGTTCGCGGCATCGTTCCCCCGGAGAAGATCGTGGGCGTGCATCTCTGCTTTTTTCCATATTGGTATGACTTCTATACGGGCGATATGGCTGCCTGCGCGCGGAACCTGGGCGGACCGGGTGCCGTCCGTGCTCTCTACGGGGGCGACACGCGGGAGGCCCTGGTGGACACCTACCGCCGGGACATCGACCGGGCCAAAGCCGAAGGGGCTCAGTATGTGGTCTTCCACGTGGCCGATTGCTCCGACGAGGAGCTGTTCACCCTGCGCTATCGTCACACCAGCGCCGAGGTGGCGGCGGCTGCGGTGGAGCTATTGAACACCCTGTTCCCGGAACCGGACGGGGACATGGCCCTGCTGATGGAAAACCTGTGGCACCCGGGCCTCACCCTGATGGAGCCGGATGTGACGGATCAGCTCCTTCATGGCGTCCGCTATCAAAACAAGGGCATTCTTCTGGACACGGGCCACCTGATGCACACGGACCTTTCTCTGCGCACCCAGGCGGAGGCCCTCTCCTATATCCGCCGAAGCATCGAGACGCAGGGGGAGGAGGTGCGCCGGGCCATCCGGGGCATCCATCTGCATCAGTCCCTGACGGGGGCATACATGGCCGACGTGGCGGCCCATCCGCCCGTATTGTCCAGCAATCCCCAAAAGAGGATGGAGCAGGTCTATACCCATGCCTTCGCCTGTGACCGGCATCAGCCCTTCACCTGCCCGGGGGTCCGGGCATTCATCGACTGGATCGACCCGGAGTATCTCACCTTCGAGTTCATCTCCAGCTCCCGCGCCGAGCAGGAGGCCATGCTGCGGGAGCAGCTTGCAGCTCTGGGCATGGACTGATCCGATACAATTCGGCAAGAAAGCAAACGAACGGTAAAGAAACGGAACGCCGCTTGACGCCCCGTTTTTTTGTGGGTATGATACAGCTATGGAAGCAAAGCATATCGTGATCATCGGGGCAGGCCCCGCGGGCCTCACCGCCGCCATAGAGCTGTTGAAAAAAGGGCATACTGTCACCGTCTTGGAGGCCACGGACCGCATCGGCGGCATCTCCCAGACCGTCCGCTACCATGGCAACCGCATGGACATCGGCGGTCACCGGTTCTTCAGCAAGGACGAGCGGGTGAACCGGTGGTGGGCTCAGCTCATGCCCCTGCAGGGGGCACCCGCCTGGGACGACAAGCGCCTGGACGCGGAGAAGGAGTTCGCTCCAGACGGCCCAGACCCTGAGGCAACGGATCGGGTCATGCTGATCCGCGATCGGGTCAGCCGCATCTATTTCCAGCGCCATTTCTTCGACTATCCCATCTCCCTGAAGTGGTCCACCATCCGCAACATGGGCTTCTTCACCACGCTCAAAGCAGGGTTCAGCTATCTGTTCTCCTGTGTCCACAAGCGCCCCGAGACCTCCTTGGAAAACTTCTATATCAACCGCTTCGGCCGGGTGCTGTACAGCATGTTCTTCGAGAGCTACACGGAGAAGGTGTGGGGCCGCCATCCGTCCAAGATCTCCGCGGACTGGGGCGCCCAGCGGGTGAAGGGCCTCTCCATCCGCGCCATTTTGAAGGACATCTTCCGCAAGCTGATGGGGACCAAGGGGGAGGTGGAGACCTCCCTGATCGAGCGGTTTTACTACCCCAAGCTGGGCCCCGGCCAGCTGTGGGAGCTGGCGGCGGAGGAGGTGCGGAGGCTGGGCGGCGAGATACAGATGAACTGCCCCGTGACCGCCCTCGAGACGGAGGATGGCCGCATCGCTGCCGTCCGGTATCAAAGGGCGGGGGAGAAGCACCGCCTCACGGCGGACGCCGTGTTCTCCTCCATGCCCGTGCGGGAGCTCATCGACGGCCTTGCGGGGACGGAGGTGCCTGAGGACGTGCGCACCGCCGCAAACACCTTGCCCTACCGGGATTTCATCACCGTGGGGCTGCTGGTGAAGGACCTGCTGATCCGCAACGACACCATGCGAAAGACCATCCGGGGCCGGGTCCCCGATTGCTGGATTTACGTCCAGGACCGGGATGTGAAGCTGGGCCGGGTCCAGATCTTCAACAACTGGTCCCCCTATATGGTCAAGGACCCCGAGAACACCGTGTGGATCGGCCTCGAATACTTTTCGGACGAGGGCGACGAGCTGTGGTCCAGGTCCGAGGCGGAGCTGATGGACCTGGGCAAGCGGGAGATCGAAAAGATCGGCATCGCCCGGGCTGGGGACATCTTGGACGCCCACGTGGAGCGGGTGAAGAAGGCCTATCCCGCCTACTTTGACGGCTATG
The DNA here is from genome assembly GCA_902761365.1 of uncultured Eubacteriales bacterium. Lineage (GTDB taxonomy): Bacteria > Bacillota > Clostridia > Christensenellales > CAG-138 > RUG472. The sequence continues at coordinate 11,858 of CACWJZ010000005.1, forward strand.
CTCACATGGACAGGATCGTTCGTTTCCTGGACGGCTTCGACAACCTCTATTGCATCGGCCGCAACGGCCAGCACCGCTACAACAACATGGACCACTCCATGGCCACCGCCTTTGCTGCCGTGGACATCCTGGAATCCGGCGGCGGCGACAAGACCGCCCTGTGGCAGGTGAACACGGAGCAGAGCTATCACGAGCAGAAGGAAGCGAAAGGCTGAACCTTTTTGAGGAGAAAGTGTTTCTCCGCTTGCAAAAAAAGGCATATCAGCGTACAATACTACTATACCAGCGAAGGAGGCGTATGAATTGATCGAGATCATCTGTGGAGAAAAGGGGACCGGCAAGACCAAGAGGATCATCTCCCTGGCCAACAGCATTTCCGACAAGGCCAAGGGCAGCATGGTGTTCATCGACGACGACAACAGCTACATGTACGATTTGGGGTACAGCATCCGCTTTATCAACGTGACGGATTACGCCGTCAGCGATTCCGACATGTTCCTGGGCTTTTTGAGCGGCCTGTGCGCGTCGGATTTCGATTTGGAGTACGTATTCGTGGATCGGTTCGAGAGCGTGATCCGCGAGGATCTGGGCAAGCTCCAGTCCTTCTTTGAGCAGCTGGAGGCCCTCTCCAAGCAGCATTCCCTCCACATCATCCTTTCCGTCAGCAAGGGCGAGGAGGTCCTGCCAAACTTCATGCGTCCGTACAAAATGGAGTGATCCGGTTGATCCATGGAAGAGACCCAGTTTACCTTTGAACCCTATCCACCGGAGCCTCGCCGGAGGAAACGGAGCCGCCGGATCAGCGTATGGCTTTGCCTGCTGTGCATCGTGCTAGCGGCTGCTTTCGCTGTGCTCTTCACGTCCCTCTACTACGTGCGCCGGTTCTCCCAGCTGCAGGCCGTATCGGAGGCTGTGGAGCTCGTCAGGAAGAACTATTTCTTCTTCGACGACAAAACGACCGAGGAGAATATGGTCACCGGCGCCCTCAAGGGCCTTTCCGCCCATATGGGGGATGACTACGCCGAGTACTATACCAAGGCAGAGTATGAGGAGCTCCTGTCCAGCAACTCTGGCAACTTTATCGGCATGGGCGTGCTGGTGTCCGACATGGGTGACAACAACTTCGTCATCACCGCCGTCTACGACAACACCCCGGCCCAGGAGGCGGGCATCCTGGTGGGAGACCAGCTCATCCGTGCCAATGGAGAACCGGCGAAAGGGAAAACACTCCATGAGTTCCTGGAACTCATCACCCACGAGGAGGGGGATGTGAACACCGTGGTGGTGCTGCGGGACGGCCAGGAGCTGAGCTTCACCGTCACCATGCGACAGGTCTATTCCCCCTACGTCACCTATAAGATGCTGGGCGATGGCATCGGCTATATCTATATCTCCGGCTTCCACGGTCAGGTGGTTCGGGAGGTGAAGGACGCTTTGGCCGATTTAAAGGTCCAGGGCATGCAGGCCCTGGTGCTGGACGTGCGGGACGATCTTGGTGGTTCCCTCAACGACGTGTGCGACATCGCCGACCTTTTCCTGCCAAAGAATCAGGTCATCACCACCGTCCGGAGCCGTATCAACAAGGAGGTCGTCTATCGCACCCATTCCGATGGTGTGGATTTGCCCATTGCCATGCTGGTCAACGGCAACTCTGCCTCCGCCAGCGAGCTGCTGTCCGGCGCGCTGAAGGACAACGGCGTAGCAAAGCTGTTCGGCACTCAGACCTACGGCAAGGGCATCGTGCAGACCTTCTTCGACATCAACTTCGGTCGGGACGGCACCATCAAGTTCACCACCGACGCCTATTACACCCCTGCGGGCGTTTGCATCCAGGGCACGGGCATCACCCCTGATGAGATCGTGGAGTTGCCCGAGAGCCTGACCTACTACAGCATTCCCTCCATCCCCTACGAGAGCGACACCCAGCTGCAGGCGGCGGTGGCGTATCTCAAGGGTATGGACCAGTGATCCCACCATACCCAGCCGCCGCAGGGCGGCTTTTTTCAGGAAACGGGCCATGGACGCTTTTGTAAATGACATTCGGCTTTTCTATGAGCAATACGGGGAGGGGCGGCCCCTGGTGCTGCTCCACGGCAACGGGGAGGACCACACCATCTTCGACGAGGCCATGGAGGTGCTGGGAGAGCGCTTCACCTGCTTTGCCATCGACAGCCGGGGCCACGGCGACAGCGACATGGTGGACGAGCTCCACTACGAGGACATGGCCGCGGACCTGCTGGCCTTTTTGGAGGCGCTGGACCTGTGGGACGTGGTCCTTTGCGGCTACTCCGACGGGGGCATCGTGGCTCTGATGGCGGCGCCCTGGACGGACCGGGTCACGGACCTGATCGTCTGTGGGGCCAACACCCGCCCCAGGGCCCTGAAGCGTCGGGCCTATATGGAGATCCGTTGGGAGCACCGGCAGGATCCCAACATCTATAACACCATCCTGCTCACGGAGCCCCACATCCCCGCGGAGGACCTGAGAGCCATCCACGCCCGGACCCTGGTGGTGGCGGGGAGCCGGGACATCATCCGGGAGCGGAACACCCGCTTCATCGCCGAGACCATCCCCGGGGCGGAGCTTTTGATCCTGCCGGGGGAGGACCACGGCAGCTACATCAACCACAGCGACAAGATCGCGTACATCATCCAGGACTTTTGCCAATAAGGAGAAAAACATGGACAGCGTTATCCGAGACATTTCCCTCTATCCCTCGGGAGAAAACAAGATCGAGTGGGTCCGTCGGAACATGCCGCTGCTGAACGGCATCCGGGCCGACTTTGCGCGGGAGAAGCCATTCGCGGGGCTCACCGTGGGCCTGTCGGTCCATCTGGAGGCCAAGACCGCGTACCTCTGCCGGGTGCTCCAGGCGGGCGGCGCCAACATGATCGTCACTGGCAGCAACCCTCTGTCCACTCAGGACGACGTGGCGGCAGCCCTCGCCCACGGGAACGGGGAGAGCGCGCCCATGCACGTGTACGCCCTTCACGGCTGCACGGCAGCTGAATATGAACAGAACATCGACTGGGTGTTGTCCCATCGCCCGGACATCCTCATCGACGACGGCAGCGATCTGGTCTCCGCCGTCATGGAACGGCATCCGGAGCTGAAGGACCACATCCTGGGCGGCTGCGAGGAGACCACCACCGGCGTCATCCGCCTGAAGGCCATGGAGAAGGCTGGCGTGCTGCCCTTCCCCATGATGGACGTGAACGACGCCGACTGCAAGCACCTTTTCGACAACCGATACGGCACGGGCCAGTCCGTGTTCGACGGGATCGATAGGACCACCAACCTGATCGTGGCGGGGAAGAGCTGCGTGGTGGCGGGCTATGGCTGGTGCGGCAAGGGCGTGGCCATGCGCGCCAAGGGCCTGGGCGCCCACGTGATCGTCACCGAGGTGGACCCGGTGAAGACCATCGAGGCCATTATGGACGGGTTCAGCGTGCTGCCCATGGCGGAGGCCGCCAGAGTGGGGGACCTGTTCGTCACCGTCACCGGGGACAGGGACGTGATCACCGCTGAGCACTTTGCCAACATGAAGAACGGGGCCATCCTCTGCAACGCGGGCCACTTCGACATGGAGGTGGACGTGAAATGGCTCCGGGAAAACGCTCTCGAACGGCGAGACATGAAGCCCAACATCGAGGGCTTCCGACTGGATGAGGACCGCTGGGTCTATGTGCTGGCTCAGGGGCGACTGGTGAACCTGGCCTCCGGCGACGGCCACCCTGCGGAGATCATGGACATGAGCTTCGCTATCCAGGCTTTGTCCGCCCGGTACATCGCCCAGCACCACAGTGCCTTGGAAAAGCGGCTCTATGCCGTGCCCCGGGACATCGATGGACAGGTGGCCCGGCGGAAGCTGGACGCCATGGGCATCCGCATCGATGCGTTGACGCCCGCCCAGGCCGAATATTTGCAAAGCTGGCGGGTATAAATGTTTGACAAAGTGCATGCGCTTGTGTTATTATATCCGTTAGCTAAAATGGGTATTTGCGTGGAGATTGCCTTCTCCACGGAGGATATACATTAGTGAAACAAACCAACAGGGGGAAACAGGATGAAGAACTATACCGCTGAATCCATTCGCAACGTGGGCGTGTTTGGTCATGCTGGCGAAGGAAAGACCACTCTCGTAGAGACCATTTTGTTCAACACCGGCCTTGTGGACCGCATCGGCAAGGTGGAGAACGGCACCACCGTCTCCGACTTCGATCCCGAAGAAGCCAAGCGTGGCTGCTCCATCAACATGACCGTGGAGCCCGTGGAGTGGAAGAACACCAAGATCAACTTTATCGACGCCCCGGGCGGCTACGACTTCTACGGTGACGTGGCCTCCGCCGCGTTCCTGGCCGACAGCGCGCTCATCGTGGTCGGCGCCGTGTCCGGCCCCGTGGTGGGCGCCGAGAAGGCCATGGCCATGTGTGCGGCCCAGAGCATGCCCCGCATGATGGTCATCAACCAGATGGACCGTGAGAACGCCTCCTTCGAGAAGGTCATGGAAGCGGTCAACGCCAAGTTCGGCCCCAACGTGGTCCCCATCCAGCTGCCCATCATGCAGGGCGGCGCCTTCAAGGGCTTCGTGGACATCATCAACATGACCGCGTACATGTTCGACGGCAAGAACCTGAAGGAAGTGGCCATCCCTGGGAACTTGAGCGACGAAGCGCAGACCCTCTATGAGAAGCTGACCGAGGCCGCTGCTGAGGCGGATGAGGAGCTCATGGAGAAGTACTTCGAGGAGATGGAGCTGCCCAAGGAGGACATCCTCTTCGGTCTCAGCAAGGGTGTGAAGGAAGGCACGGTCACCCCCGTGGTCTGCACCTCCGCGCTCAATAACGCCGGCGTGTTCACGCTGCTCGACAACATCGTGCACTACCTGCCCGCCGCTGCCGACGCCAAGCTCCCCGCCGCCACCGATCTCAATGGCAACGCCGTGGAGCTCACCCGGGACGGCAAGATGGTCGCCACCGTGGCCAAGACCATCAACGACCAGTTCGGCAAGTACTCCATCGTGAAGGTCCATCGCGGCACCCTGGACATCAACGTGGCGCCCTACAACGTGACCAGCGAGAAGGCGGAGAAGCCCACTGCGCCCGTGATCATGCGGGGCAAGAAGGCCATCGCTGTGGATAAGCTGAACGCCGGCGACATCGGCGCCCTGGCCAAGCTCCAGTTCACCGCCACCAACGATACCCTCTGCGAGCAGAGCGACATCGTGAAGGTCGCCCCCATCGAGTTCCCCAAGGCCTGCATCGCGCTGGCCATCGCGGCCAAGAACAAGGGCGAGGACGACAAGGTCATCGCGGGCCTCAACCGCATCCGTGAGGAGGACCCCACCATCACCATCGAGAAGAACATCGAGACCGGTGACGTGCTCCTGTGCGGTCTGGGCGAGAAGCACATTGACGTGGTGTGCAGCAAGCTCAAGAACAAGTTCAACGTGGAAGCCACCCTGAACGAGCAGCGCATCCCCTACCGTGAGACCATCCGCTCCACCGCGGAGGCCGAAGGTAAGCACAAGAAGCAGACCGGCGGCAGCGGCCAGTTCGGCGTGGTCAACATCAAGTTCGAGCCCGCTGACGAGGGCGTGGACTACGAGTTCGTGGATGCCATCGTGGGCGGCGTGGTCCCCCGCGAGTTCATCCCCGCCGTGGACAAGGGCCTGCGCGAGGCCATGCAGCACGGCGTCCTGGCCGGCTATCCCATGATCGGCGTCAAGGCGACCCTGTTCTTCGGCAAGTACCATCCAGTGGACTCCAAGGAAGTGGCCTTCAAGTCCGCCGCCCGTCTTGCCTATAAGGCGGCCTGCGTGAAGGCGTCTCCCGCCCTTATCGAGCCCATCTATCGGTACGACATCCTGGTGCCCAACGACAACGTGGGCGACATCATCGGTGATCTGAACCGTCGTCGGGGCCGCATGCTGGGCATGAACCCCGTGGACGGCGGTCTCACCGAGGTGGTGGCCGAAGCGCCTCTCGCTGAAATGACCAAGTACGCCACCGACCTGCTGGCCATGACCCAGGCCCGCGGCTCCTTCAAGAGCGAGTTCGTCCGCTATGAGGACGTGCCCGGCGACAAGGCCAAGAAGATCATCGAGGCGGCCAAGATCGAGGACGAAGAGGACGAATAATCATCGGACCTATCAGGAGGGAGGCAGCTCCCTCCTGTTTTTCTATTTGCTATGCGATTTGAAAGAGATGAAGAGGCTGGCATCACCCTCCGTGTGAATGCCATCGTCCAGGCTGTTTTTATTTTGGTGGCCTTGGGCCTGTGTGTCAAATTCATGCTGGAGGCGTCGCCTCGTGTCCTTTTGGCTGCGGTGCTGGTGGGCTGTGTGATTTTCATGCTCATCCGCATGCTGCGCTTCATTCACCTGTACGGCCTGTGGAAAAACGCCTATTTTGAGATGGGGGACGACAGGGTCCGCGGCTATGGTGCGGACAGGAAGCTCCGCCATGGCCGTGCCTTCGACGTCCCGGCAGGGGATGTGAAGAAGTCGGAGATCATCACCGTAGCCATGACGCAGAAGACCGCCCTGGATGCGCTGAAGCTGACCACAGCCGACCAGACCTATATCGTGGTAGGTCTTTCCGTGGATGATGGGATCCGGAAGGCGCTTGAATTGGACCGGGATTGACCAAAAACATAACAGGGAAGGCAAAACGCTTTCCCTGTTTTTTGCTTTCTGGGAACCGTTTACAGCTTCGCCGCTTTGAGCTGCTTCTCCCATTCCTTCACGATGCGGCGGTCGGCAAAGTAGTCGATGCGCATGGCCGCGCACACCCGAGCCAAGGTGGTGTTGGTGATCTCCCGAGCCTTGGCCGTGCCTGCCTCCAGAATGTCGTATACCGTGTCCAGGTCCGCCTCCCATTTGGCCCGCTCAGCGCGGATGGGGGAGAGGGTCTCCTCCAGGACTTGGATCAGGAACTTCTTGCAGGTGCCGTCCCCCAGGCCACCCCGCTGATAGTGCTCCTTCATCTCCGCCAGGTTGGCGTACTGGGGCAGGAACTCCCGGAAATGATCGTCGGTGGAGAAAGCATCCAGGTACGTGAACACCACGTTCCCCTCGATGTGGCCCGGGTCCTCGATCCGAAGGTGCTGGGGGTCCGTGAACATCTTCCCGTTCACCTGCTTCTTCACGGTCTTAGCATCGTCGGAGAGGTAGATGCAATTGCCCAGGGACTTGCTCATCTTGGCCTTGCCATCCACGCCGGGGAGCCGCCGCTGGGTCTCGTTCTCCGGGATCATGGCCCGGGGCATGACCAGGGTCTCGCCGTAGGTCCGGTTGAACTTCTCCACTATCTCCCGGGTCTGCTCGATCATGGGCAGCTGGTCCTCGCCCACGGGCACCACCGTGGCGTCGAAGGCCGTGATGTCCGCCGCCTGGGACACGGGGTAGCAGAAGAAGCCTGCGGGGAGCCCCTCGTCGGCAAAGCCCCGCATCTGCATCTCCGACTTGACCGTGGGGTTCCGGGAGAGCCGGGCCGTGGTCACCAGGTTCATATAGTAGAAGGTCAGAGCGTGGAGGGCGGGGAGCCCGGACTGGATGCAGATGGTGGACTTCTCCGGGTCCAGGCCGGAGGAGAGGTAATCCAACGCTACGTTCACGATGTTCTCCCGGATCTTTCCGGGGTTGTCTGCATTGTCCGTCAGGGCCTGGTCGTCGGCGATGAGAATATTGATGGCATCGAATTTGCCGGAGTTCTGCAGTTCCACCCGCCGCCGCAGGGAGCCCACATAATGACCGAGGTGCAGCCGCCCCGTGGGCCGGTCGCCGGTGAGGATGATCTGTTTCTGTGCCTTGCTTTCCATGGTTTACCCTTCCTTTTTTTCTTCTGAATCGTTTGTATCGTCTGCCGGGTGGAAGAAGCGGTACACCGCCTCCGCCGCCGGTCGGCTCATGCCCTTGACCTTCGCTAAGTCCTCCACCGTGGCGCTGGCGATGGCATCCCGGGTGATGAAGGCGTCGAACAGGGCGCGCTTGCGGGTGTCGCCGATGCCCTCGATGCCATCCAGCACCGACAGGAGCGCGTTACGCTGGTGGAGGGACCGGTGATAGGAGATGGCGAAGCGGTGGGCCTCGTCTCGGATCCGCTGCAACAGGTGCAGCACCGGGCTGCTCCGGGGCAGCAGGATGGGCTCATCCCCGTCCGGGGTATAGATGGCCTCCTGGCTCTCCGCCAGGGCGATCACGTTGAGGTAGGGGAGCCCCGCCTCGTTCAGCACCTTCTCCGCCACCTGGAGCTGAGTCCTGCCGCCGTCGATGATGACCAAATCCGGCCAGGGCGGCCCCTTCTTGAACCGCCGGGTCAGCACCTCCTCCATGGCGACAAGATCGTCACCGCCCGCCTCCGCCCGGATGCGGAAGCGCCGGTAGGCGTCCTTGTCCGGCTTCCCGTCGGTGAACACCACCATGGACGACACCGTGTCCGTGCCCATGATGTGGGAGTTGTCGAAGCACTCCATGCGGGTGGGGAATTCGTCGAGGCCCAGCAGCCCAGAAAGCTGCACCGCGGCCCCCTCGTCCCTATCCCAGGCCTTCTCCCGCAGGGCCTTCTCCTTCTCCAAAAGGTCTCGGCCGTTTTTCTCGGCCAGCTCCGTCAGCTTCTTTTTATCGCCCCGCTGGGGCACGGACAGCTTCACCTTCCGGCCGGCGCGGGCGCCAAGCATCTCCTCAATGGCGTCACCGTTGGGCACGAGGCAGGACAGCAGCACCTCCCTGGGGGGCAGGATGCCGTCCCGGTCGTAGAACTGGGTGAGGAAGGCGGAGAGGATGTCCGCCGGATCGTCCTCGCTGACAGCGGTCAGGGCAAAATGTTCCGTCCCCACGATCTTCCCCTGCCGCAGGAACAGGGCGAACACCATGGCTTGATCTTCCAGCTTCACAGGGGCGAAGATGTCCGCCTGGGCCTCCTTGGGGAAGATGGCCACCTGCTTCTCGTTGAGCCCCTCGATGGACCGGATCTGGTCCCGGAGCCGGGCGGCCCGCTCGAACTCCAGGTCCGCGGCGGCGGCCTCCATCTGCGCCCTCAGGTCCGCCAGCACCTTCTCCGTATGCCCCTCCAAAAAGGAGATGACCTCCTTCACGTACCCATGGTAGGTCTCCCGGCTCACCTGACCGGAGCAGGGGGCGCAGCACTTGCCGATGTGGTACATGAGGCAGGGCCGCTCCCGGCGGGCGATGGCCCGGGCCATGTCCTTCCGGCAGGGCCGGATGGGGAAGTGGGCCCGGATGATGGCCACCTGTTCCCTGAGAACGATGGCGGACAGGTAGGGTCCGAGGTAGGTAGCCCCGTCCGAGCGTATGCGGCGCACCACCTCCACCCGGGGGAAGTCCGCCTTGAGGTCGATCCGCACGTAGGGGAAGTGCTTGTCGTCCTTCAGGAGGATGTTGTACTTGGGCATGAACTCCTTGATGAGGTTGCTCTCCAGGGAGAGGGCCTCCATCTCGTTGTTCACGCCGATGGTCTCAAAGTCCTCGACATGGCTGACCATGGCCCGGACCTTGGGCGTGTGGTCCTTGCCCGCCTGAAAGTACTGGCTGACCCGGTTCTTGAGACTGATGGCCTTGCCCACATAGATGACCGTGCCGGTCCCGTCCAGCATCTTATAGACGCCGGGGGTGTCGGGCAGGAGCTTCAGCTTGTCGGCGATGACCTGGTTCATAGGACCCGGTGCTGCTCGTCGATCACATGGGCCTGGAGCAGCATCTCATAGAGGGTGGGGGCAGGCATGCCGATGATGTTGAAATAGTTCCCCTCCAAGTGGTCCACGAACAGGCTGGCCGGTCCCTGGACCCCGTAGGAGCCCGCCTTGTCCAGGGGGTCCCCGGTACCCACGTACCAGTCGATCTCCGCATCGCTCATGGGCCGGAAGGTCACATCCGTCCGGGCGGAGCGAATATCCGCATGGCCCGGGGTCAGCACGCAGATGCCGGTATACACGATGTGGCTCCGGCCCTGCAACAGGTGCAGATACTCCTTCGCCCGCGCCGGGGTGTGGGGCTTGCCCAGCACCCGGCCGTCCAAGTCCACCACCGTGTCCGCGCCGATGACGCAGCAATCGGGGTGTGCGGCGAACACGGCCTGGGCCTTCTGCTCCGCCAGGGCCTTCACCAGCTCCTCGGGCGTGGCGCCCACGGGCGGGACCTCCTTCACGTGGCTTTCGATCACCTCAAAGGGCAGGTCCATGAGCTGCAGTATCTCCCGCCGCCGGGGGGATTGGGAGGCCAGGATGATCTTCATAGGGCCTCCGCGAGCAGTTCCACGGGGCAGTGGTCGCTGCCGTATACGTCGCTGAGGATCAAGCTGTCGCTGACCTTCTCCATGAGCCGTTCGCTGACCAAAAAGTAGTCGATGCGCCAGCCCGCATTGTTCTCCCGGGCGTGGAAGCGATAGCTCCACCAGGAGTACCGGTCCCGAGCGTCGGGATACAGGCGGCGGAAGGTGTCCGCAAAGCCGCTGCTGAGCAGCACGGTCATCTTGGCCCGCTCCTCGTCGGTGAAGCCGGCGTTCATGCGGTTGGATTTGGGGTTCTTGATGTCGATCTCCTCATGGGCCACGTTCATATCCCCGCAGACGATGACGGGCTTTTGCTCATCCAGCCCCTTGAGATACGCCAAAAAGGCGTCCTCCCAGGTCATCCGGTAGGCGAGGCGCCGCAGCCCGTCCTGGGAGTTGGGCGTGTACACAGTGACGAAGAAGAACCCCGGGTACTCCAGGGTGATGATGCGGCCCTCGTGGTCGTGCTCCTCCACGCCCATGCCGAAGGTCACGGACAGGGGCGGCTCCTTCACGAAGACGGCGGTGCCGGAGTAGCCCTTCTTCTCGGCGCTGTTGAAGTACATGGTATAGCCGGGCAGGTCGAAGTTCACCTGCTCGGGCTGCATCTTGGTCTCCTGTAGCCCAATGATGTCGGGCTGCTCCGCCTGAACGAAGTCCAGGAAACCCTTTGTGAGACAGGCTCGAAGGCCATTGACGTTCCATGAGATCAGTTTCATGTGCCCATTATACCATCGGTCCCTTCGGTTGACAAGAACGGACAAAAGCAATAAGATACAAAAAACGGAGGAAGCTATGGAAGAAAAGCTGCTATCGGCCCTGCGGGCCAGGGCATACAGGGGCGCATGCCGCATCGAGGACAAAAAAGTCTTGGCGCAGGAGTTGGGCATCAGCGTGGGAAAGCTGGCCGCCCTACTCTATACCCTGAGCGGCGAAGGCCGGATATTGCAGGAGCGTGACATAATCCTGCTGCTCGATGAATGAATGGTTGCAATCTCTTGAAATTTTGACGGCTATGTGCTAAAATACTATATCTTATGTATCGTGGAGGTTCATGGGGATGAGCATCACGCAAAAAGAGCGCCGGTTCCCGTCGGCTACGGGCCTGTGCGACATCGTCTATCGGCAGTGGCTCCCGGAGGAGGTCCGCGGCGCGGTGGTGCTGGTGCACGGCATGTCGGAGCATATCGCCCGCTATGACGCCTTCGCTAAATTCCTGGCGGAGAATGGCTTTTTGGTGTCCGGCCTCGATCTCCCTTCCCACGGCAAGAGCTGGAAGGAAGGCGTGCCCCGGGGCTACTTCGGCACCGAGGACGGCTGGGGCAAGACCCTGCTGGACATCCGCACCCTCTGCGCCACGGTGCGCAAGGAGAATCCCCAGGTGTCCGTCACCCTATACGGCCATTCCATGGGCTCCCTGCTGAGCCAGGATTACGTGTCCCGCTATACCAACGACTTCGACGCCGTGGTCCTCTGCGGCACCTCCGGCCCCAATCCCATGGCCTCCATCGGCCGGTTTCTCTGCCGTCGGGAGATCAAGGCAGGCCGGGGCATGGCCCCCAGTCCCAAGCTGGACAAGCTCTGCTTCGGCGGCTTCGCCAAGAAGATCCCCAACGCCAAGACCCCCTTCGATTGGCTAAGCAGGGACGAGGAGAACGTGAACGCCTACATCGCCGATCCCCTCTGCGGGTTCCCCTTCACCCCCTATGGGTATGCGGATCTCATGGGCGCCATGGGCCACATCGCCAACGCCAAGTGGGCCGCCAAGGTGCCCAACATGCCGATCCTGCTGATCTCCGGCGACATGGACCCTGTGGGCGGCATGGGCAAGGGCGTGCGGAAGGTCGATCGGTTCTTGGAGAACTCCGGCCACACCCGGGTGACCTTCAAGCTCTATTCCGGCGCCCGCCATGAGATTTTGAACGAGACCAACCGGCAGGAGGTCTATGATGACGTGCTCCTGTTCCTGGAGGCCGTGGCGGCAGGAGGGGAGCAGGAATGAGCGTCCTGGTCTTTTCCGATGCCCAAACGGCGGCCACTGCGGCGGCCACGCTCCTGGCCGGACAGTTGATCGAAAAGCCCTCCCTGGTGCTGGGGATAGACGCGGCGGCGGCCCTGGTCCCCGCCTTCCAGTCCCTGCGCGCCATGACGGCCAACGGGCTCTTGAGCTGGGGCAAAGCCACCGTCTTCCAGCTTTCCGAACGGGTCCGGGAGGAGGGCAAGGCGTCCCTGCGCGCCTTTATGGACGACGCTCTGTTCGGGGAGCTGTCCCTAAAGAGCGGCCAGCCGATTGCGCCGGCCGACACCTCGGGCAACTGGGCGGACAGCTGCCACGGCTTTGAGGACGCCATATTGCTGACCGGCGGCCTTGACGTGGTGCTGCTGGCGGTGGGGCAGGATGGTTCGCTGCTCTTCAACACCCCCGACGAGGAGATGGCGCCCACCACCCACGTGGAGCTCTATAAGGGGGAAAAGATCGTGACGGCGGGGCTTTCCACGCTCATGTCCGCCAAAAAGCTCATCGTGCTCATGACCGGCCGCAACATGGCCGAGATCGCGCGAAGGACCATTCGGGGGGCAGTGGATTCCAGCCTGCCCGCCAGCATGCTGCAATTGCATGCGGCTGCCACCTTCCTTTTGGATGAGGAAGCCGCATCTTTATTGGGATAATTCATTCACTTTCAGGAGGTTACTATGTCCGGACATTCCAAATGGGCAAACATCAAGAACAAGAAGGAGAAGACTGACGCCGCGCGCGGTAAGATTTTCACCAAGATCGGTCGTGAGATCGTGATCGCCGTCAAAGAGGGCGGCGGCCCCGATCCTGCCAACAACAGCAAGCTGCGCGACGTGATCGCCAAGGCCAAGGCGGCCAACATGCCCAACGACAACATCAACCGCTCCATCAAGAAGGCGGCCGGTGAGGCGGGCTCCGTCAACTACGAGGAGATCACCTACGAGGGTTACGGCCCCGGAAATCTGGCCGTGTACGTGGAGATCGTCACCGATAACCGCAACCGCATCGCGGCGGAGATGCGCCACATCTTCTCCAAGGCGGGCGGCAACCTGGGTGCTACCGGCTCCGTGGCCTGGATGTTCGACAAGAAGGGCCAGATCATCATTGAGCGCACCGCCCTCATGGACGAGGACGAGGTCATGATGGAGGCCCTGGACGCGGGCGCAGAGGATTTCGTGCCCCAGGAGGATGCTTTCGAGGTCTACACCGCCCCCTCCGATTTCTCGGCGGTGCGGGAAGCCCTCGAGAACAAGGGCTACACCTTCCTCAGCGCTGAAGTGGCCATGATCCCCCAGAATACCGTGGACATCACCGATCCTGAGACCGTGGAGAAGGTGAATCGCTTCCTCGAGAACCTGGAGGACAACGACGACGTGCAGGAGGTCTATCACAACGGCAACCTGCCCGACGAGGAGTAGTAAGCATATCCGGTCGTCCGGGGTGCGTAAGCTCACAACAGAAGGGAATACGGAAAGGAGACGCAGCATGACGATTGAAGTGAAGAACGAATACGGCAAGATTTCTATGGCGGACGACTTGGTCTCCGTGGTGGCAGGCTATGCCGCGGTGGAAAACTATGGGATCGTCGGCATGTGCTCAAAGCGCACCGGCGACACGCTGGCCGAGCTGCTGGGTCGGGACAATATCAGAAAAGGCATCAGGGTGACCCCCCTCGGGGACGGGCAGGTGGATATCGATCTGTACGTCATCCTGCAGTACGGCGTTTCTCTGCCGGCCGTGGCCTCCAATTGCAAGAGCAATGTGAAGTATCGGGTGGAAGAATTCACCGGCGTCAGCGTGAACAGCGTGAACATTCATGTAGAAGGGATCCGCGTAGTCTAACCGGCGGAGGATACGATTTTGATTATTGATACCATAGACGGCGCCCTGCTTAGGGACATGTTCCTGGCTGGCGCGTCGCTGCTTGAAAAGAACCGGGCCCTGGTGGACTCTCTGAACGTGTTCCCAGTCCCCGATGGGGACACGGGTACCAACATGTCCATGACCATGCAGGGTGCCGTTAAGGACCTGAGGAGCCTGCCCGAGACGGTCACCGTGGAAGAGGTCATGGCCAAGGTCTCCTCCGGCGCGCTGCGCAGCGCCCGGGGCAACTCCGGCGTCATCCTGTCTCAGCTGTTCCGTGGCTTCTATAAGGCTGCCAGGGGCCACGAGGAGCTGGATGGCGTCACCTTCGCCGCCGCCATGGCGGAGGGCACCAAGGCCGCCTACAAGGCCGTCATGAAGCCTAAAGAGGGCACCATCCTCACCGTCTCCCGCATGATTTCCGAGGAGGTCACGAAGGCGGTGGAGGAGGACCCGGAGATCAGCTGTGAGGCGCTGACGATCCTGTGCATCCAAAAGGGCGAGGAAGCGCTGAAGCTGACGCCCGACCTGCTGCCCGTGCTCAAGGAAGCGGGGGTGGTGGACTCCGGCGGCAAGGGTCTGCTCTTCATCTATCACGGCTTCCTGATGGCCATGAACGGCGAATTGGGCCAGGAGGAGCTGCCCATAGAGGAGAAGCCCGAGGAACGGGAAACCGGGGAAACGGCCAACTTTGCCGAGTTCAGCGCCGAGGACATCCAGTTCGGGTACTGCACCGAGTTCTTCATCGTCCATTTGTACGAGGGCTTTGAGGAGAAGGATCTCGATCAGTTCCGCCGGCATCTTGAGCGGGTGGGCGATTCCGTAGTGGTGGCCTGCGACAGCGATACGGTAAAGATCCACGTCCATTCCAACTGCCCCGGCAAGGTGCTGCAGATGGCCATGCGCTACGGCGAGCTGGACCGCATCAAGATCGAGAACATGCGGGAACAGAACCGGCAGCTGGCCGCCCAGCGCAAGAAGAACGAGAAGGAGTACGCCCTCATCTCCGTGAGCTGCGGCGCGGGCGTGGACGAGGTGTTTAAGGCCCTATCTACGGATTATATCATCTCCGGCGGCCAGACCATGAACCCCAGCATCGACAGCATCGTGAACGCAGTACATCAGGCAAACGCCCGGAACGTGTTCATCCTGCCCAACAACAGCAACATCATTTTAGCGGCCACCCAGGCCTCTGCCCTCTGCAACTGCCATGTGGTGGTGCTGCCCACCAAGACCATCCCCCAGGGCATCGCGGCGGCCATGGCTTTCAACCCAGACGAGTCCCTGGAGACCAACGTGAGCAACATGACTGAGGCCTTCCAGGAGGTCATCTCCGGCGCCGTCACCTTTGCGGTCCGGGAGACCCAGCTCAACGGCAAGGTCATCCACCAGGGGGACTTCATCGGCATCCTGGACGGGGATTTGAACACGGTCAACCCAGATGCGGACGAGGCCGCTTTCGAGCTGGTGGAGCACATGATCGAGAAATTGGGCGACGACGAATGCTCCGTCACCATCTACTATGGCACGGACGCGGACGAGGAGCGGACGGACACCCTCATCGCGCGGCTGGAGGAGAAGTACCCCGAGTCCGAGTTTATGAGCCGCAACGGTGGACAACCCCTCTACAGCTATTACTTCTCCGTCATCTGAACAACAACTGCTTAGAGCCGCCGACCGGCGGCTTTTTTGAATCATGGAGCTTGCGGACATCAAGGGCATCGGCCCCAAGCGCATAGAATTGCTGGGCAAGCTGGGGATCGAAAGCCTCAGCGATTTGGTGACGTACTATCCCAGCAGCTATCTCGACTACTCTACCTGCACGCCGGTGGATCAGCTGGAGGACGGGACCTTTGCCTCCGTACAGGTAAAACTGACCTCCGGCCCCTCCTGGTATTCCCGCAAGGGATTGACCACCATTTCCGTCTACGGGCGGGACCCGGCGGGCCGGCGGTTGGCCCTGCGCTACTTCAACCAGCCCTATCGGGCCAAGGGCCTGGAGCCGGGGCAGACCTATATCGCCTCAGGCCGGGTCCATATCGGCGAGAAGGGGGTGCCGGCGCTGCTGAACCCCCTGCTGGCCAGGGAGCTCAGGGGCATCGTGCCCGTGTACGACACCCTCAAGGGCCTGACCCAAAACAACCTGCGGGACGGCATCCGCGCTGCGTTGGAGGCCGCACCCGTGGAGGAGACCTTGCCAGCCGCCCTGCGAGAGAAGCATCGGCTTCCCGGGCGGGGGGAGGCCCTCTGGGCGCTCCATTTTCCCACCGATCGGCAGAAGCTGGACGATGCCCGCCGCCGCCGGGCCTATGAGGATGCTCTCTACTATTTCCTGGCTGCCCAGGAACTGAAGGAGGAGCGCAAGCGGAAAAACGGCATCGCCTTCTCCGCCCAGGAAGCGCTGCCTGCGTATCTCAAGACCCTGCCCTTCACGCCCACCCATGCCCAGATGCGGGTCCTTTCGGAGGTGGCCCGGGACATGGCATCGCCCATCCCCATGAATCGGATGATCGAGGGGGACGTGGGCTCCGGCAAGACCAGCATCGCTCTCTTTGCCCTGTATGCCACCGCTCGGGATGGCCGCCAGGGGGTCCTGCTGGCTCCCACGGAGATCTTGGCCCGACAGCACTATGAAGCATTGAAGGCCCTGTTTGGGGACGAATGCGGCCTGCTCCTGGGGAGCGAGAGCGCCCGGGAGAAGCGGGAGGCCCTGCACAAGATCGAAAGCGGCGCGTGGAAGGCCATCACAGGCACCCATGCCCTGTTCTCTCCGAATGTCAAATTTCACAGCTTAGGCGTGGTGGTCTGCGATGAGCAGCACCGCTTCGGCGTGGCCCAGCGCTCCGCCATGGAGCAGAAGGGCGTCCGGCCCGACGTGCTGGTCATGAGCGCCACGCCCATCCCCCGGACCCTGGCCCTGATCCTCTACGGAGATTTGGATCTGTCCGTGATCGACGAGCTGCCCGCCGGCCGCAAGCCCATCAAGACCCACCTGGTGGGACCGGCCAAGCGGAAGGATATGTACCGATACCTGGCCGAGCGGGCGAAGGCGGGGGAGCAGAGCTACGTGGTCTGTCCTCTCATTGAGAAGACCGAAGGTTTGGAGGGCCTGTCCGTGGACGAGGTCTACGACGAGGTCCGGGAGCTGGTGGGGGACGTGCCCCTGGAGAAGCTCCACGGCCGCATGCCGGAGGCGGAGAAACAGGCTGTCATGACTCGGTTCCATGGGGGCGAGGCGCCCATCCTCATCTGCACCACGGTCATCGAGGTGGGGGTCCACGTGCCTCAGGCGGCCCAAATGGTCATCGAAGGGGCGGAGCGCTTCGGCCTGTCCGCCATGCACCAGCTTCGGGGCCGTGTCGGCCGGGGACAGCAGCAGGCACACTGCTATCTGGTGGTCTACGAGCAGAAGAAGAACGCCATGGAGCGGCTGCAGGCCATGCTGGACACCAACGACGGGTTCAAGATCGCCGAGCGGGATCTGGCGCTCCGAGGCGCCGGGGATCTGATGGGCATCCGCCAGGCGGGGGAGGAGCTGGAGGACGGCTTCTTGAAGGACTGCCCCGTGTCCCTGCTGGAGGCGGCCTCTGTGGACGCAGCCGAGGTGTATAGCCTGCCCACCGTGGAGAACGATCAATTGATCGAGGCGGCCCGGCACCGCTATCGGCATATGGAGCACATCACCCTGAACTGACGAGGCCCCACACAATAGGAAAAGGCCCTTCCGAAGAGGGAGGGCCTTTCGTTTGCCTGTATCCTTATCACAGCGCCGGTCGAGCAGCCATGTCGTTTTTTTGCGTATGCGTTCATACGCGATCCGTTTTTTCAGGTTCAGTTAGTGCATGTTCTTCTCAGCGTACTCGATCATGCGCTTCACCATCTCACCGCCGATGCTGCCGGCCTCGCGAGAGGTCAGATCGCCGTTGTACCCCTGCTTGAGGTTGATGTTCAGGGAAGAAGCCACCTCAGACTTGAAGTTGCCGAGCTTGTCCTGGTTTTCAGGAACCATAGAGCTGTTGCGTGCCATTTACGTTTCACCTCCTTTGCTTTGCTTTTCGCGATTACTTTTCCCCGGCGGCGCGGATTTATTACAGGAAAATACTGCATTTTCCCCAGGAATGGGCACGAAATGTTATTTTTCAAGGCGACCTGTTCACATACTGGACAAAAATAGGATTATGTGGTACAATGCAATGACTATAAATAGGTGGTAGTATGCCATGATGATCGTCAGCGCCTGTTTGGCTGGGCTGCCCTGTCGATACGACGGGAAAGGGAAGCCCTGTGCCGAGGTCGTGGAACTGGTCCGGGCGGGGAAGGCCATTCCCCTATGCCCCGAGCAGCTGGGCGGGTTGCCAACGCCTCGCCCACCCTGCGAGATTTCAGCAGGCCGCGTGGTAGACAATACCGGGACGGATCGAACGGAGGAATACCGCCGAGGCGCGGAAGCGGTCCTGGCCATGGCCCGGGCCTGCGGAGCAACGCAAGCGCTGCTTCAAAAGCGAAGCCCATCCTGCGGGTCGGGATGGATATATGATGGGACGTTTTCCAGGACGCTGGTGCGGGGCGACGGGATCACAGCGCGGCTGCTGGCGGAAAACGGAATACAGGTGATCGGTAAAGAGTAACAGGAGGTCCTATGGATAACAACACCATTCTCGTGATCGATGATGACAGGAACATCCTTTCCATCATTGAACTATATTTGAAAAAGGCCGGGTTCAACGTGGCCACCTGCGCCACGGGGTATGACGCCCTGTCCACATTCCGCAGCGTCAAGCCCACGCTGGTGGTGCTGGACGTGATGCTGCCCGGGCGGGATGGCTGGTCCATTCTCAACGACATCCGTCAGGAGTCTCCCACGCCGGTCATCATGCTGACGGCCAAGGGCGACACGGGCGAGCGGGTCCGGGGCCTGGAGCTGGGGGCGGACGACTATATTGCCAAGCCCTTTGACAGCAATGAGCTCATCGCCCGGATCAAGGCGGTCCTCCGCCGCAGCGTTCCCGCTGCCGATCAGGAGAAGGCCATCGTGCTGCCGGATTTGTCCATCTCCCTGGAGAACTATTCTGTGATCTTGGACGGGATCCAACTGGAGATGCCGCCCAAGGAGATCGAGCTGCTGTACTTTCTGGCTTCCCATGCTGGAAAGGTGTTCACCCGGGAGCAGCTTTTGGAGCAGGTCTGGGGGTTCGACTTCTTTGGCGATTCCCGGACGGTGGACGTGCACGTGAAGCGAATCCGTGAAAAGCTGGGCGAGCGGCAGAGCTGGCAGCTGAAGACCGTGTGGGGCGTGGGATATAAGTTCGAGATCCATTCCTGACGTCCATCCTCTTCATGGCGAAAATCCGTTTCAAATCCATATTCGACCGCATGCTGTTCCTGCAATGCGTGACGGTCCTTTCTCTGTTGCTTATTTTGGGCCTGGGGATCGGATACGTTTCCCGCATGCAGAGTTTGAGCATGGAGAAGGATATGCTGGTGGATAAGGGGCAGCAGGCGGCCAAGCTCCTGGAAGCGGGCGGCAATGCCCAGACGCTGCAGCCACTGACGGAGGAACAAAACCTTCTGATCCAGGTGCTGTCCCCCGAGGGGACCCTGACCGCCTATACGGATGAAAAGTGGGCGCCTTTGGCGGACCTGCCCATGGAGAAGACCAGGGCGGAGGAAGCGGTGCGCCGCAGCAGCGATTTGCCTGAGACCATGGAGCGGTACTTCTCCGGCGCTGAGTTCCCGGTGTATACCGTCTATGCGCGCCTGGTGGCGGAGGACCGGGGAGCGGTCCTGCTCATCCACAGCGACATCTCCCGCTGGAACGAAGCCTTTCGCCAGTTGGCCCTGTGGACGCTGGCCATCTGCGTCATCGCGGCCTTCGTGGTCCTGTTCTCCTCCTATTTTATCGCCAAGCGGATCATCAATCCCTTCGTGGACATGAACCACATCGTCCAGTGCTACTCCAAGGGCGACTTCTCCCAGCGCATCCCCGTCCAGGGGAAGGACGAGGCCTCTCAACTGGGCCGCAGCTTCAATGAAATGGCCGACCAGCTGAAGAATCTGGAGGTCACCCGGCAGAGCTTCGTAGCCAACGTGTCCCATGAGCTGCGCTCCCCCCTGACCAGCATGAAGGGCTTTCTGGAGGCCATGATGGACGGGACCATCCCCCCGGAGGAGCATGAACACTATATCGAGATCGTGCTGTCGGAGACCCGGCGCATGACGGCCATGGTCAACGACCTGCTGGACCTGGCCAGGATCGAAAGCGGCATCATCACCGTCAACTATGAGGTCTTCGACATCAACGAGCTCGTGCGCCGGACCCTCATCACCTTTGAGGCCCGGATCTCCGAGAAGCGGATGGAGCTGGATGTGCGCTTTGCCGCGGAGCAGACCTACGTGTACGCGGACAGCAACCAGATTTCCCAGGTCCTGCGGAATTTGATCGACAACGCAATCAAGTATTCCCCCGAGGGACGGACGCTGCTCGTTTCCACCTACGCCCTGCGCAAGGAGGTATACGTCACCATCCGCGACACGGGCGTGGGCATCCCGGCGGAGGATGTGCCCCACATCTTCGACCGGTTCTACAAGGTGGAGAAAGCCCACACGCCCTCTCCGCAGGTGGGCTCCGGCCTGGGTCTGGCCATCGTGAAGAAGATTATCGAGGCCCACGGCCAGTCCATCACGGTGAAGAGCGCCCGAGGCAAGGGGACCCAATTCACCTTTACTTTGGAGAAAGCCAACACGCTCAAGCGTGTGACAGACGGAGGCAGAAAAAATGGAACCTGAAATCAACAACCATACCAAACAGGATAAGGGCTTATCCGCGCTGATCTGGACGCTGTCCATCCTCCTGTGCGCCACGATCGTGGGGTTCATGGTGGTGGGTATCGGCTTCTTCCGCATCATGCGGGTCCAGACTGCGGTGAAGACCACGCCAGCGCCAGAGCTTCCCGCCGTGGAAATAACCCCTGAGCCGATGGAAACTGCGCCCCAGCCCGCCGTAGAGCCTGCGCCGCAGGAGGAACTGCCCCAGATGGAGCTGAACCCTCAGACCCCCAGCGACATGCAGATATTCGCCTCCATTCCAGACGTGGTGGAGGCGGCCTCCGGCTCCGTGGTCGGCATCATCCAGTATCAGCCCAACGCCCGCACTGGCAAGCTGACGGAATATGCCAGCGGCTCCGGCTTCATCGTATCGGAGAACGGCTATATCCTGACCAACGCTCATGTGGTCAGCGGCGCGGCGGCGGTGGATGTGCTCTTCAGCGACGGGGAAAAGAAAACAGCCCAGGTGGTGGGGTCCGATGTGACCACGGACATCGCGGTGCTCAAGGTGGAGGGGGAGAACTACCCCGCCCTGCCCATCGGCGATTCCAGCACCCTGCGGGTGGGGGAATACGTCATCGCCATCGGCAATCCCCTCAGCGCCTATGAGCTCTACGGCACGGTCACCTTCGGCATCATCAGCGCCACGGCCCGGGAGATCAATATCGACGGCTTCGTCAACACGTATCTGCAGACCGACGCCGCCATAAACTTCGGCAACAGCGGCGGCCCCCTCATCAACATGGCCGGCCAGGTCATCGGCATGAACACCGCCAAGTCCATCACCGCGGGCTACGACACCCGGGGGAACGCCATCTCCGCGGAGGGCATCGGCTTTGCGCTGCCTATCCAAAACGTGATGGAGATCGCCAACGTCATCCTGCAGGAGGGCAGCATGGTCCGCCCGGGGATCGGCGTGCAGATCCGGACCGTGGACGAGGAGACGGCTGCGGAGAACAATGTGCCCGTGGGCTGCCGCGTGGAGGAGCTCACCCAAGGCGCTCCCGCCGATAAGGCCGGCATGAAGGTGGGCGACATCATCACCCAGGCCGACGGCAGGCCGGTGACCGTCAACGACGACGTGGTGAACTACGTGCGCTCCCTGAAGGTGGGCGATACGGTGGTCTTCACCGTGTACCGGGACGGCGCCTATCTGACCATCTCCGTGACCGTGGGCGACATGAACAAATTCAACTGACGATCCATGATTTCAGAACGAACCATACACACCCTTGAACTCCATAAGGTCCAGGCCATGCTGCGGTCCTTCGCCGTTTCCGACATGGGAAAGGCTGCGGTGGACGCTCTTTCGCCTGCCGCGTCCCTGCCGGAGGCGGAGCGGCTGCTGCAGGAGACCACGGAGGCGGAGTCCATCTACTGGCGGCTGGGGCACACGCCCCTGGACGTGTTCCCGGACATCCGCGCGTCCCTGCGGCGCATGAGCGCGATGCTGGCCCTGTCCATGGGGGAACTGCTGGCGGCGGAGCGGTGCTTGAAGGTCTCCCGCCGGACCCGGGAAGCCATCCTGGGCGGCAAGGAGCAGGGGGGCGACGGCCTCCTATGCCTGCTGGCCAATCGGCTCACGGCCCAGCCTGCCATCGAAAACGAGATCGCCCGCTGCATCCTCTCCGAGGAGGAGATGGCGGACAACGCTTCGCCGGAGCTGGCGCGCATCCGGCGGCAGATGAAGCTGACCACAGAGAAGGTGCGGGACAAGCTCAACAGCATCATCCGCAGCGCCGGGGATCAGAAGTATCTGCAGGACACCATCATCACCATGCGCAACGGTCGCTACACCATCCCGGTGAAGGCGGAGCATCGGCGGCAGATCCCGGGTCTCATCCACGACCAGAGCGGCACGGGCCAGACACTGTTCATCGAGCCGGCGGCGGTGGTGGAGCTGGGGAACGAGTACAAGAAGCTCCTGCTGGACGAGAAGAAGGAGATGGACCGCATCCTGGCCGGGCTCACCGCCCTGCTGCAGCCCTTCGCCGACGAGCTCTTCGACAGCCTTCTGCTGCTGGCACGCCTCGACTGCATCTTCGCCAAGGCCATCCTGGCCCGGGAATACGGCGGCATCCGGCCCAAGCTCAACGAGGCGGGCCGCCTGCGGCTTGTCAACGCCCGACATCCCCTGATCGACCGGGAGAAGGTGGTGCCCGTGACCCTGTGGCTGGGGGAGGACTTCGACACGCTCATCATCACCGGCCCCAACACCGGCGGCAAGACGGTGACGCTGAAGACCGTGGGCCTCTTCACCCTCATGGCCATGTGCGGCCTGTTTTTGCCCGCGGAGGAGGGGAGCGAGGTCTCCGTCTTCGATCAAGTCTTTGCGGACATCGGCGACGAGCAGTCCATCGAGCAGAGCCTATCCACCTTCAGCGCCCACATGACCAATCTGGTGTCCATCATCGAGCAGGCGGATGACCATACCCTGGTGCTCCTCGATGAGCTGGGCGCCGGCACGGATCCCCTGGAGGGCGCGGCGCTGGCCCAGGCCATCCTGGAGCGGCTTCAAGCCCAGGGGTGCCGGACCATGGCCACCACCCACTACAGCGAGATCAAGGCCTTCGCCCTGGCCCGGGAGGGTATGCAGAACGCATCCATGGAGTTCGACGTGGACCGGCTTTGCCCCACCTACAAGCTCTACATCGGCATCCCCGGCAAGTCCAACGCCTTTGAGATCAGCCAGCGGCTGGGCCTCTCCCCGGAGGTCATCGACCGGGCACGGCAGTTCCTCAAGAAGGAGGACGTGGCCTTTGAGGACGTGCTGAGCGGGGCAGAGGAGCAGCGGCGGATCGCTGAGCAATCCCGCCACGACGCCCAGCTGGCCCTGTGGGAGGCGGAGAAGCTGAAAAGCGATTACGAGAAGGAGAAGCGCAAGCTGGACGAGGAGCGTGCTGCGCTCCGCAGCAAGGCCCGGGAGGACGCCCGGGACATCGTGCGCCAGACCCGGCGGGAGATGGAGCAGCTCATCACGGAGCTTCGGAACGTCAAGAACATCGACCCCAAAGCCCTGGAGCGGGCCATCCAGCAGGCCCGGGACGGCATGCGCGCCTCAGAGAATGACCTTGTGGACACGGTGCTGCCCGAGGACGACCTGGGCGAAGCCCCCAAGACCGTGAAGGCGGGGGAGAGCTACCAGGTGCTCAGCATCCACAACACCGCCACCGTGCTCAAGCCCCCCGACGCTCGGGGCATGGTCCAGATCCAGGCGGGGGTCATCAAGATGAACGTGCCCCTGTCCGATCTGCGGCCCCTGCCCAAAGCGAAGAAGAAGCGGGCGCCTGTGACGGGGAAGCCCATCCTTCAGAACATCCAGGAGGTCAAGATGGATCTGGATCTGAGGGGCATGACCGTGGACGACGGCATGCTGGAGGTGGATCGGTACATCGACCTCTGTGCCCGGAACGGACGCAAGGAGTTCAACATCATCCACGGCAAGGGCACCGGCGCCCTGCGGACCGGCATCCAGGCGTACCTCAAGAGCCATCCCCGGGTCAAATCCTATCGGATCGGGGCCTACGGGGAGGGGGACGCCGGGGTCACGGTGGTCACGCTGAAATAATAAATAAGCTGTCAGGAAGCTGTCCCTGCGAGGGCGGCTTCCTTTTTGCTGCGCTTTCGGGCGCAGATGCCTGCGCCCACCAGGAGGATGTACTGGCAGTAGAACAGCCACAGCATGGTGAGGGCCAGGGCGGCCATGCCCCCGTACAGGGTCAGGTTCATGAAACGGCCGGCGTACAGGGAGAACAGGGCGGAAAAGACGATCCAGGCCCCGGCGGCCAGGGCGGCGCCGGTCCGCACCTCCCTAAAGGAGAAGCGCTGGCCGGGGATGGATCGGTATAAGAAGACAAACATGAGCCACAGCACCAGGGCCATGACCAAGTGCCTGAGGTACAGGGCCAGCTCCAGCAGCCCCAGGCGCTGGGGATAGAGGAGCCCCAGCAGGAGCACGATCCTGTCCCCGAAGATCAGCACCGCCAGCGACAGCAGCAGGTCTATGAGCAGGGCCGCGGTCAGTAGGATGGCTCGCAGGCGCCGCTTGAGATACCCGGTGGTTCGCCCGGGATCCACCATGGCGGCCATGCCTTTAAGCAGCTCCGTGAAGGCCTGGGCGGCGGACCAGAGCAGGGCCACCATGGACAGGGGCAGGGCGGGGAAGACGTTTTCGTACACGTTGGCTAAAATCACCTTCAGCAGCGCGGCCACACTGGCCGGAGCGACGCCGTCCAAAAACAACAGCAACGCCGCCTCCGAGACGCCTACACAGGGCACCAGGGAAGCGGCGAGAGCAGCCAGGGGAAAGAGGGACAGGAAAGAGTAAAAGGCGCAGGAGGCGGCATAGGTCACCAAGCCCCGGTCGCTCAGGCCCTCCGCAAACCCCCTCGCTCGGTTGAACAGGGCGCGCAGCTTAGCCACGCAGCCGCCGGATCATCTCTCGGGGGTCGGGGGCGCTGAACACGGCGCTGCCCGCCACCAGCACGGTGGCGCCGGCGTCCCGGCAGAGGGGCGCCGTCTTCTCGTTGACGCCGCCGTCCATCTCGATCTCGAAAGAGAGGCCGCGGGCGTTCCTGATCCCGTTCAGAGCGTCCACCTTTTGCAGGACCTGGGGGATGAACTTCTGGCCTCCGAAGCCCGGATTCACGCTCATAAGCAGGACCATGTCGCAGTCCTCCAAAACCTCCTCGCACAGGCTGAGGGGCGTTGCCGGGTTCAGCACCACGCCCGCCCGCATGCCGGCATCATGGATGGACTGGAGCACCCGATGGATGTGCTTCTCCGCCTCCACGTGGAAGGTCAGGATGTCCGCACCCGCATCCCGAAAGGGGTGCACCCAGTCGCCGGGCCTCTCCACCATTAGATGCACGTCCAACGGCAGCTTCGTATGGGGCCGCACGGCCTTACACATAGCGGGGCCGAAGGTGATGTTGGGCACAAAATGGCCGTCCATCACGTCGAAGTGGACCCAGTCGGCGCCGCTTTGTTCCAGCATCTCAACGTCCTCGCCCGTGCGGGCGAAGTCGGCGGACAGGATGGAAGGGGCGATCTTAATCATATTGGTGTTTCCTCCTGAAGGTAAAATCTTTGGCGATCTGAACGTATCGCTCGTATCGGGCCGGGGACAGCCGTCCGTCGGCGAGCAGCGCCTTCACACCGCAACCGGGCTCGCTGATGTGCAGGCATCCCGGGAACCGGCAGGGCTCCGCCTGAGCGAACTCTGGGTAGCAGCCCTGCAGCAGCAGTTCATCGAAGCTCTCCGGCTCGTAGAGGGAGAAGCCGGGGGTGTCCAGCAGGGCGCCGCCGAAGCAGGGCCAGAGCTGAGCGTGGCGGGTGGTGTGCTTGCCCCGCTCCGTCTTTCGCGTCAGCTCCCCCACGGGCAGGTCCAGCTCCGGCAGCAGGGCGTTCATCAGCGACGACTTCCCCACGGCAGACTGGCCCGCAAAGCAGCACACCTTTCCCCCGATGGCATCCCGGAGCCCCTGCAGCCCTTCCCCCGACAAGGCGGAGACCACGATCCGGGGAAACAGCCGGTAGTCCCGGTCGAAGGCCGAGCGGATGGCTTCCTCTGCTTCGTCCGCCTTGTTGAGGACCATGACCGGCTCGATGTGGTTCAGGGTCGCCTGGACGATCAGCTTGTCGGCAAGGAGCCAATCCGGCTCTGGCAGGTGCCCGGAGAGGACGATAAGGAGCCGGTCGATGTTGGCCACCGCCGGGCGCACCAGCAGGTTTCGACGGGGCTTGATCTCGTCGATCTGGGCATAGCCGGAGGCGTGGGGCGTGATGGAGACCCGATCGCCCACCACCGGGGTGATCCCCTCCCGGCGAAGGGCGCCCTTCGCTTTGCAGGTGATGATGCCTTCATCGGTGGAAACGTAGTAGAATCCGCCTACACCCTTTATGATAGACCCTTCCATCGCCTTTTACTCCGAGAATTTCACATCCGTGGTCCGCGGGGTCCCGTCCTGGGTCAGCGCTTCCTCTCCGTTCACCAGCAGGTACAGTGTGCGGGTGGCGGGGTCGTTGCTGTAGACGGTGGCGCTGATGGACACCATGGTCTCCTTGGTCCGCACGGTATCATAGAGGATCACGGAGTAGTCGATGTTATCCGTGCTGCTGGTCCGGTACACGATCTGGACCCGGGAATCGTTCTCGGGGATGTCCAGCATGAAAGCCACGTCCGCCTTATACTTGCCGCGCTTCTCCAGCAGGAGGGTGATATAGATGGGCTCCTCAATGTTGGGGACGGTGTTGGCCTGCTGGCTCTGCTGGACGATGGTGCCGGTCCGGGGGTCGTTTTCAGCATACTCCGTGGACACGAATATGCTCGTGAACCCTACGTCGTGCAGGGAGCGGAGGGCGTCGTCCAACCGTTGGCCCATGACCGTGGGCATACGCTTGCCCGCAGGCGAAGCGGAGGGCGGTGCATTCACGGTGACGCTGGCCAAAGTGGACTGGGGGGTAGTTTCGATCACGGGAACGTCGACCGCTACATCCTCTTGGGGGGAGCACCAGTGGTTCACGAAGCCCAGATAGGCCAGGAAGATCACCAGGATGGGCGTGAACACGGAGATGGAGATCCAGGCGTACACGGACAGGGACATGCGCCGTCCGGGGGTCTTGGCTTCCTTGGATTCTCGGTCCCGGGCAAAGGTGCCGTTGGGATGGGACAGGGACCGGATGAGGTCGGAGCGCATGAGCTTGGCGCTGGCATAGCGCATGTCCGGCTCCTTCTCGATGGCCCGGAGCACGATGTCGTTGAGGGCCGGAGGTACGGCGGGATTCAGCTCCCGAGGCGGTACAGGCTTGGCGGACAGATGCATGAGGGCCGTGGCCACCGTGGTGTCGCCGATGAAGGGGACGGTGCCCGTGAGCATCTCGTAAAGGGAGATGCCGGCGGAGTAGATGTCGCTCTCTTGGGTGGCGGGCAGGCCCTTAGCCTGCTCGGGGGAAATGTAGTGAACGGAGCCGATGACGTTCTTCCCGGCAAAGGTCACAGTGCTGGCGGTGACCTCCCGGGCGATGCCGAAGTCGGCCAGCTTCGCCCGGCCCCGGCTGGTGACGATCACGTTCTGGGGCTTCACGTCCCGATGGATGATCCCATGGGCGTGGGCGTAGGAGAGGGCGTCCAAAATCTGGCTGCAGATGCCGATGGATTGCTGTATGGACAGATGGCCGCCAGGGCTCTCCTGGATCAACTCCTTCAGGGTCTTGCCCTCCACGTACTCCAACACGATATAGGGCACGCCGTTGTCGTCCCCCACGCCGAAGGCGCGGACGATGTTTTCATGGGACAGAGCCAAACTGGCTTTAGCCTCCCGCTCGAAGCGGCGCAGGAACTCCTGATCGTTCAGATACTCCTCCTTGAGCATCTTCACGGCCACGACCTTTCGGGAGGACATGTTGATGGCCCGATACACGTGGGCCATGCCGCCGCTGCCCACCTCGCAGATGACGCGGTACTTGCCGTCGATGATGTCCGGGATCACAGCTCCACACCTCCTTCGTTGCGCACAAGGACCAGGGAGATGTTGTCGGCGCTGCCCTTTTCATAGGCGGCGTCCACCAGGGCGTGGCAGAGGGCGTCCAGGTCGTCGGGATTTTGCTGCACGAGAGCAAGTATATCCTGCTCCCGGAGCACGTCGCAGAGGCCGTCCGAACAGAGGATGACCAGGTCCTTGGGCTTCCAGCGGGTGTAGAACACATCCGGCTCGAAGGCGGTCTCGGTGCCGATGCAGCGGGTGATCACGTTCTTTCGGGGGTGGGTCCAGGCCTCCTCCGCCGTGAGAAAGCCGCGGCGCACCAGCTCCTGCACATAGGAGTGGTCGAAGGTCACCTGACGTATTTCGTCCGAGGACACCAAATATAGCCGGGAATCGCCGATGTTGGCGGTGATGAAATGATCGTGGTAGAAGATGGCAGCCACCAGCGTGGCGCCCATGCCCCGCAGCTTTTTGTCCGCATCGGCGGCGGAGATCACTTGGGCGTTGGCGTTGAAGAAGGCGTCCACCAGCACGTTTTGAGGCGCATCGGCAAGCTCCCTGGTCCACATGTCCAGGGCTTCGATGGATATGCGGCTGGCCACCTCGCCCGCCGCATGGCCGCCCATGCCGTCGGACACGGCGGCGATCAGGGGATAGCGGGGATCGAAGCGGGTGAACACCACGTCCTCGTTGTTGGGCCGGCGGCCCTTTTCGGAAAGGCTACTGTATCTCATGGATCACCCTCCTTCTCAACTGTCCGCAGGCGCCGTCGATGTCGGCGCCCATCTCTCTTCTCACGGTGGCGGAGATATGTTCCTTCTCCAGCCACCCGGCAAACTCCTCCGCGTGGGCCCGGCTCACGCCTATGAGGGACCGCTCCTTCACGCTGTTCAGGGGGATCAGGTTCACATGACAGACTATGCCCCTGAGGAGCTTTGCGAGGGCCGTAGCGTCCTGCCGGGAGTCGTTCACACCCTCCACCAAAGCGTATTCGAACACCACCCGGCGGCCCGTCTTCTCCGCATAGGCCCGCGCCGCCCCGACAAGGTCCCCGATGGGGTACACGTTAGCGATGGGCATCATGGTCTTGCGGACCGCGTCGGAGTGGGCGTGGAGGGAGATGGACAAGGTCACGTGGGGCGCCTCGTCCATGAACCGGTATATCTTCGGCACAAGGCCGCAGGTGGACAGGGAGATGTTCCGAGGGCTGATGTTCAGCTCCTCCGGGCTGGTCACCCGCCGCAGAAAGGTCACCACATTGTCGTAGTTGTCTAAGGGCTCCCCGCTGCCCATGAGCACGATGTTGGTGACGGACCGGCTCCAGCCCTCCCGGGGCGGCTCGTCCTGTTCCATGAGCTTGATGAAGCTCAGCATTTCGCCGGGGCGCAGGTTCCGCACGCAGCCCTCCAACGTGGAGGCGCAGAACTTGCAGCCCATGCGGCAGCCCACCTGAGTGGAGATGCAGGCGGTGTTGCCGTAGCTGTAGTGCATCAGCACCCCCTCCACCAGGTTCCCGTCCTCCAGCAGGAAGAGGTATTTGATCGTGCCGTCCTTGGGGGAGACGAGCTTGCGCTCGATGACGCTGCCGCCGTAGGGGAGGGCGGAGAGCCTCTCCCGCAGGGCCTTGGGCAGGTTGGTCATCTCCTCCGGCCGCGCGCCCTTGTTCAGCCACGCCATCACCTGATCGGTGCGGAAGCGGGGCTGGCTCCATTCCGTCATAAGGGCGGCGACGCCGTCTTTGTCCAGGTCCGTCAAATACATCGCTTCATCCTTGCCATATAGAATCCGCCGGTCCCGTCCCGCTGAGGCAGGAGCTGCCTTTGTTCTTCCAGGGTAAACTCGGGGTGCGTCGCTAAAAAGGTTTCCACCTGCCCCTCGTTCTCCCGCAGGGAGATGGTGCAGGTGCTGTAGCAAAGGGTCCCGCCGGGCAGGACCAGCCGGGCACAGCTATGGAGCAGCGCCGCCTGGGTCCGGCACAGGGCGTCTATATCCTGCTCCGCCCGGTGCAGCGCCACGTCCGGCTTCTCGCGGACGAGGCCGAGACCCGAGCAGGGCACGTCCAGGAGCACCGCGTCGAAGCAGGGGGCGGCGTCCTCAGGGACCTGCGAGGCGTCCTTCTCCTCGCACCGAGCCTTCACATGTAGCCGGGCGAAGGTCCGGCCCATGAGCTCCACCCGATGGGGGTGCAGCTCGTAGCAGGTGAGGTCGATGTCGCCCTGGGTCAACGACCACAGGTAGGCCGACTTCCCGCCGGGGGCGGCGCAGGCATCCAGCACCCGCTTGCCCCGCATGTCGCCCAGAAAGCGGCAGATGGCCATGGCCCCCTCGCCCTGGATGGCGATCTTTCCCTCCCGAAACAGGGGCAGGGCAGGGAGAGGGATGCTCTCGCTCAGCCGGAAACAGTTGTCGTCCACCTGACCCCGAACATAGGGGACCGGCAGAGCGGCTGCCAGCTCTTCGTTGGTATAGGGCCACTGGGCCCGGATCTCCATGGCCGGCAGCTCCGCGGTGAGCAGTCGAAGGGTCTCCGCCTCCCCGAACCGTTCCAGCCATTCCCTGAGGACCCATTCGGGACAGTTGTACTGGATAGACAGCCGGGAGGCCGGATCTTGGGGCAGGGGCGGCAGATCGTCCTTCTCACGCAGCATCCGGCGCAGGACTCCGTTGACCAATCCGGCCAGGGCGCCCTTGCCGCACTCCTTGCACAGCTGTACGGCCCCGTTCACGGCGGCGTGGTCCGGCGTATCCATGAAGAACAGCTCCGCCACGGCCAGCCGCAGGATGTTGCGGATAACCCGCTTCTGGGGTTTCACATAGAAGGCCAGCATGTAGTCCGCCCACTTCAGGTGCTCCAGGGCCGTGTACACCAGGGAGCTCACGTAGGCCTGCTCCTCGGGCGAGCGATGCACCTCCTTCAGCCGAAGGTTGGCGTAGGCGCCGTCCTCCGCCACATCCATGAGGACCTGCAGGGCGTCCCTGCGGGGGCTGTTCATGAAAGCACGCTCCCCGCGATGTTCTTGCCCCGCAGAAAGGCCTTCCCGTCCAGCTTTTTGCCGCCGGGGGCCTGCAGTTCGGTGATTTCCAGGGCTCCGTCCGCACAGCGCAGGAAAAGGCCCTTCTTGGCGTCCCCAAACAGCCCGCCCACGGGCAGCTCCGCAGGGGCTTCCGCGTCCGAAAGCACGGTGCGCCACAGCTTCAGCTTTTCCTCGCCCAGCAGGGCGTAGGCGCCGGGCCAGGGGTTGGTGCCCCGGATCAGGTCATGGATGACCCTCCGCGGGGCGGACAAATCGATCCTGCCGCTGTCCCGGGTGAGCATCTTACAGTAGGTGGCCTGCGCCTCATCCTGGGGCACGGGCGTCAACTCGCCCCGCTCCAGGGCGCTCAACGTCCGCATAAACAGGTCAGCGCCCAGCTCGGACAGGCGGAGGGACAGCTCCCCATAGGTCTCGTTCTCGCCCAGGGGCGTTTCGGCCCGCATCAGCACATCCCCGGCGTCCATGCGCTTCACCAGCATCATGGTGGACACGCCCACCACGGCTTGCCCGTCCATGACGCTTTGCTGCATGGGCGAAGCGCCCCGGTAGAGGGGCAGGAGGGACCCGTGGACGTTGATGGCGCCGAGGGGCGGGATGGACAGATTCTCCTCGCTGAACAGCTGCCCGAAGGCCACCACCGCGTAGAGATCGGGCTGGAAGGCGCGGATGGCGTCGCAGCCCTCCCGGTTCCGGATCTTTTCAAACTGATACACCGGCAGACCCAGTTCCAGCGCGGCAGCCTTTACAGGCGGCGGGGTAAGGACAGCCTTGCGCCCCACGGGGCGATCCGGTTGGGTGAACACGGCAAGGGTGTGGGTGGAGGCGGCCAGAGCTCGCAGGGTGGGTACGGCGAATTCCGGGGTGCCGAAGAAAGCGATGCGCATGGGCTACTCCTCCGCCTTGAAGTCGGCGGGCGGTTCCTTCACCAAGGGCAGATACACCTTCCCGTCCAGATGGTCGCACTCGTGGAAGACCGCCCGGGCAAAGAGCCCTTCGCCCTCGTATTCATACAGGTCGCCGTGGCGGTCATAGGCCTCCACCTTCACGTAGTTGGGCCGCTCCACATAGCCGCTTTGGCCGGGGAAGGAGAGACAGCCCTCCATGCCCCCCTGGGTACCGGAGGATTCCAAAATACGGGGGTTGACCAGCTCTACAGGGGCTTTCTCGCCCTCAGGACCGCCCACGTCGATGACGGCGATCCGGCGCAACACCCCCACCTGGGGTCCGGCCAGGCCCACGCCGTCCGCGTCGTACATGGTATCGAACATATCGTCGATGAGCTGGGACAGCCGCTCGTCAAAGGCGGTGACCTCCCGACACTTTTTATACAGACAAGGGTCCTTCTCCTTGCGGATGGTTCTGATCGCCATGGCATACTCCTCCTATATACATCATGCTATTATACCTTGCCCGGATCCTTTTGTAAAGAAATCCTGCTATTTTTGCCTGGTTGAGTGAAGCTCAACCGTGGGTTGATACGATTTTTCGCAAAATATCCCTCTGGATGATACCCCAACCGCATGTTTTGTGGTATGATGGGCCCAACGAAAAACAAGAGGAGGTCGCTATGGAATACAAAGAGACCATGGGCAAGCGGATCAGCGATCTGCGGAAAAACAAGGGCATGACCCAGGAGCAGCTGGCACAGTTGGTGGGCGTCACCCCTCAGGCGGTGAGCAAGTGGGAGAACGACCTCTCCTGCCCCGACATATCCATCCTGCCCCAGCTGGCGGAAGCATTGGGCGTCACTACGGATGAGCTGCTGGGCAGGGCGACCCTGCAGTCTGTGCGCGGGGAGGAATCGGAACACAAGGGCAAGGATAAGGGGTCTTACGCTGTCAAGGTGCGGTTGAACCGCTTCGAGCGGGTAGCCTTCGCCCTGCTGCTCATGGGCATCGGCATCGTCTTCCTATTAAATGCGCTTCACGTCATCGAGCTGGGGACGGGCATCACCTTCTGGAGCGTCCTCTGGCCGTTCCTGGTGGCCTGCATGGGCATCATGGCATGCCAATCGGAGCTGAACCCCTTTAGCATCGGTATGCTCCTGTTCGGCGTGTACATGCTGCTGTTCAATCTGCACATCATCCCCGACCAGTACAAGCTCACCTGGTCCATGATCTGGCCGGCGGCCCTGATCCTGGTGGGCCTCACCGTCCTGATCCATTTTATCTGGCCGGAGCGGAAGAAGGGCCATGTTTTTGAAGTGGAGAAGGAGGGCGATCCCATCTTCGACTGCACGGACGAGGGCGGCTTCATCCATATCGATTCGGCTTTCTCCAGCCAGACCAAGCGGGTCCAGCCCGGAAATCCCTTCACCGGCGCCAAGGTGGATTCCTCCTTCGGCAGCCTGGTCCTGGACCTTACCGAGGCGGAGATCCAGAACGGCGCCCTGATCGACGCAGACATCTCCTTTGGCTCTCTCACCGTTCGGCTGCCGGCCGCGGTAGGCGCCAAGGCTATGTGCAAGGCCTCCTTTGGCGGGTGCGACTGTCCGCCGGGGAACCCCGCCGCTGAGATCCAGATCCAGATCATCGGGGACGTGTCCTTCGGCAAGATCGAAGTGGAATACGTTTGACGCCCAAAACAAGCAAAAGGAGCGAGCTTTCCTCGCTCCTTTTTGTGTGCTCAGTTTTACTCCATGCCCGCGTCCTTCATGGCGCTGTGGAGCCGTTCCTCCCTGAATTGGTGTTCGTAGAGGTCGTGGTAGTAGCCACCCAAGGCTAACAGCTCCTCATGGGTGCCGCTCTCCTGGATCTTGCCGCTGCGAATGACCAATATGCGGTCCGCGTTGCGGATGGTGGAGAGCCGGTGGGCCACCACCAGGCTTGTGCGCCCCTTCAGGACCGTGGTGATGGCGTCCTGGATGAGCTGCTCCGTCTCCGTGTCGATGGAGCTGGTGGCCTCGTCCAGCACGAAGATGCGGGGATCGGCCAGGATAACCCGGGCAAAGCAGATGAGCTGCTTCTGGCCCGTGGACAGGCGGATGCCGCCTTCACCCACCTCCGTATCATAGCCCTTGGTCTGTTCCAGGATGAACTTCTCCGCATGGACCAGGCGGGCGGCTTCCTTCACCTTCTCCATGGTGGCGTCGGGCCGGCCGTAGCGGATGTTGTCCGCGATGGTGCCGGAGAACAGGTGGGGGGACTGGAGCACGTACCCCAGGCTGCTCTGGAGCCAGAGCTGGGATCGGGTCCGATAGTCCTTACCGTCGATATAAATGGTGCCTGCCGTGGGCTCGTAGAACCGGCAGATCAGGTTGACGATGGTGCTCTTGCCTGCGCCGGTCTCGCCCACCAGGGCGATGGTCTGTCCCGCCTGGATGTCCAGGTTGAAGTCCGTCAGCACGGGCTCCTCCGGGTTATAGGCGAAGTTCACGTGTTCAAAGCGGATGTTGCCCGTGATGGGCTCCCAGCTCTCCCGCTTGGGATGGATCACGTCGCCGTACTTTTCCACCACTTCAGGCGTGTCCTGGACCTCGATGGGGGCGTCGATGAGGCCGATGACCCGCTCCGCCGAGGCCTGAGCGCTCTGGAAGTCCGCGAAGATGGACGCGATCTGCTGGATCGGGTCGAAAAGGCTGGCCGCGTAGGTGACGAAGGCCACCAGGGTACCGGCGGAGATGGGGCCGATGAAGGCGTGCTCCGGGTCTAGGACGCCCTTGCCGCCCAGGAACAAAGCGAGGCTGGTGCCGATGGCACCCAGGGAGATGACCAGAGGGAAGAAGATGGCGTTGATCAGGGCTGCTTTGATGGAGGCCTTGCGCATGCTCTGGGTGATCTCCCGAAACTCCTTGGCGTTCTCCTCCTCATAGACCAGGGTCTTGGTGGTCATGGCCCCCATGATGCCCTCGTTGAAGGCGCCGGTGATGCGGCTGTTGTGTTTGCGGGCCTCCCGCTGATACTTGAGGATCGCCCGCTCCAGGAAGAGGGCGGCTACGGCCAGGGGCGGCACCACCAGCAGCACCAGCAGGGCCAGCTTCCAGTTCTTCAGCAGCATGATGATGAGGCACAGCACCGCATAGCAGGAGGACCACAGAAGGTCCACCATGCTCCAGGCCACCATCTCAGATAGGCGGCTCACGTCGCTGATCATCCGGGCCATGAGATACCCCACGGCCGTCTTGTCGTAGTAGGAGAAGGACTGGTTTTGCAGCTTCAAAAACCCGTCCTGCCGGATGTCGTAGGCGATGTTCATCTCCATGCGGCCGCAGCGGGTGATGAACCCCAGGGTGCCGAAGCCCTGGCTGAAGGCCAGGACGACATAGACCACCAAAAACAGCCATGTGCCGTCGCTCTTTCCGGGGATGATGAACCTATCCACGGCGTAGTTGGCCAGCAGGGGATAGAGGGAGTCCACCAGCGCCACGAAGAGGAGGCAGGCGATGGTCATGAGGAAGGTCTTCTTGTTGCGCCAGGCATAGGCGTACAGCCGCTTCCACAGCTTGGGGTCCACCCGTTCGTTGGTGAAATCCTGTTCGTTCTGATAACTCACGCCGCGTCACCTCCTTTCGGCAGGGCGTCCTGGATCTCGGCGATGCGCCGATAGAGGCCCGGTTTCTGTATGAGCTCCTCGTGGGTGCCCACGTCCACCAGCCGACCGCCTTCCAGCACCAGGATCTTGTCCGCTTCGCAGAGGGTGGTGATGCGGTGGGAGATGATGAAGAGGATGCCGTCCCGCTTCATGCCGTAGAGGGCGTCCCGGATCTTGGCGTCGGTCTCCGTGTCCACGGCGCTCATAGAGTCGTCGAAGATCAGGATGGGCGCCTTCTGCATCAGGGTCCGGGCGATGGCCACCCGCTGGAGCTGGCCGCCGGACAACGTGACGCCCCGCTCACCCACCAGGGTGTCGTAGCCCTTTTCAAAGCCCATGATCACGTCGTGGATGGCGGCGATGCGGGCCGCCTGCTCCACCTCCTCGTCGGAGGCGGTGGGGTTCACGATGCGGATGTTTTCCCGGATGGTGCGGGAGTAGAGGAAGGGCTCCTGCAGGACGATGCCGATGTTCCGGCGCAGGCAGGCATGGTCGATGTCGTTGATGTCCACGCCGCCGATGGTGATCCTGCCCCGGGTGCAGGTGTAGAGCCGCTGCAGCAACTGCACAAGGCTGCTCTTGCCGGAGCCCGTGGCGCCCAGGATGGCCACGGTCTCCCCGGGCTTCACCGAGAAGGAGATGTCCTTGAGCACGTCGTCGGGGGCGTCGTAGCCGAAGCACACGTGGTCGAAGCAGATGTCGCCGGTCATGTCGCAGGTGAGGGCCTTGCCCGGCTCCTTCTCCGGCTCCGCGTCCATGATCTCCGACAGCCGCTCCAGGGAGATGGAGGCCTTGCCCATGTCGGCGAGGATGCGGCCCAGCTGCCGGACCGGCCAGGTGAGCATAGCGGTGTAGGTGGAGAAGAGGGTCACGAGCCCCAGCGTCATGGTGCCCTTGGCGCAGAAGTATATGCCTGCGGCCAGGGAGATGCCGATCTGGGAAAAGCCCACCGCGTCGGACAGGCCCCAGTAGTAGCCCAGCAGCCGGTTCAGCCGGATGTTGGTATCCCGGGTCTTGGCGTTCAGCTTGGACAGTTTCTCGTACTCCGCTCGCTCCTGGCCAAAGGCCCGGACGATGCGCACCCCGGTCAGATTCTCCTGCAGGGCGGCAGAGAGCTGCCCCTCGGCCTCGTCCGCGTCCTTGAAGAACCGCTGCACGTAGCGGAAGTAGACGAAGGAGGACACGGCGAGCAAGGGCAGCGTCACCATGGAGATGAGAGCCATGGGCACGTGGATGCGCAGGAGGATCACCAGGGCCGTGAAGAACATGACCGCCGTCCGCAGGATGTCCATCATCTGGACGCTCAGGAACTTGCGCACGGTCTCCACGTCGGATGTGCATCGCTGGACCAGGTCGCCGGTGGACACGTGCTTGTGGTAGTCATAGGGCACGGCGTTGATGTGCTCATAGAGGGCGTCCCGCAGGTTCTTGGCCATGCCTTCGGCGGCGTAGGCCGTGGACCGACGGCGCAGATAGGTGAACACGCCGTTGAGGACGGTGAAGCCCAGATACACCGCGCCGCAGAGGATCAGGTGCTCGGCAAAGTATGCCCGCCCGCCCAAGCCTTCCACCAACTTGAAGATAGGCTCGGGGATGTGGGGGTCCACGCCCCGGATCACGTAGTCCAAGGTGAAGCTGGTCACGAAGGGCGCGAGATATACGCAGATGGCGGCCAGCAGCACGCACAGGGCCGCCGTGATAAGATGTCCCCAATAGGGTCTGAGGGCTTGAAAGAACAGCCGCCAGGGGGATCGCTTTCGTTTCTTCTCTTGGGTCATAGGGTTATACCTCAAAACATATCCTGTGGATTGATTTCGATCTTCAAAAAGCCGTCCTCCCGATGGGAGGTCTCAAAGTCGTACACGGCGCGGAGCGCCTGGGGCAGCCGCCTGGTCCTGAGGAGCTTTACCAAGATCTGGTATCGGCTCTGTCCCGCGATCCGGGCGATGGGGGCGGGGGCGGCCAGGAGCAGCAGCAGATCGCCCTGTCCCTCCGCGCCGAGGGCGTCCTTGAGGTCTGCCTCCAGGGCCTTGGCGTATTCCTTTCCCCGCTCGATCAGCGCGTCCTCGTTCTCTCCCGACAGCAGCAGCCGGATGAACAGCGAGAAGGGGGGATAGAGGCACTTCTTCCGCTGGGCGATCTCGTACTGGTAGAAGCCCGGATAGTCCTGGACCCGGGCGAACCGGAGCACGGGATGGTCTGGCGCATAGGTCTGCATGACCACCTGGCCCGGGTCCCTGTCCCGCCCCGCCCGGCCGGAGACCTGGGTGAGCAGCTGGAAGGTCCGCTCGCTGCTGCGAAAGTCGGGAAAGCTCAGCGTGGCATCGGCGGCCACCACACCCACCAGCGTCACATTGGGGAAGTCATGGCCCTTGGCGATCATCTGGGTCCCGATCAGGATCTGGGCCTCCCCCCGTCCGAAGACGGAGAGGATCTGCTCATAGGCGTCCCGATGGGCCACCGTGTCCGCATCCATGCGCACCGTCCTCGTGCCAGGGAACCATTTTTGTATCTGCTCCTCCACCTGCTCCGTGCCCATGCCGAAGTACTTGATGAAGGGCTTTCCGCAGTGGGGGCACACGAAGGGCACGGGCTTGCGCGCGCCGCAGTAGTGACAGCGGACCGCGTTTTGAGCCTTATGGTAGGTCATGGAGATGTCGCAGTTGTCGCAGGTCAGCACGTACCCGCAGGCCCGGCAGGAGACGAAGGTAGAGTACCCCCGCCGGTTCAAAAACAGCATGGCCTGGTGCCCCTGCTTTAGGCACGTCTCCAGTTTGGAAAGGAGCAGGGAGGAGAAGATGCCGTTGTTGCCGTTCAAAAACTCCGCCCGCATGTCCGCGATCATCACCGTTGGCAGAGGTCGGCCGCCCACCCGGTGCTGGAGCTCGATGAGCTCGTAGCTGCCGTTGAGGGCCCGATAATAGCTCAGCAGGGAGGGGGTGGCGCTGCCCAGCAGAAGCTTGCCTCCGCTCATCCTGACCCGCCGCCGGGCGATGTCCAGGGCGTGGTAGCGGGGCGTGATCTCGCTTTGGTAGCTGGTTTCATGCTCCTCGTCGATGACGATGAGCCCCAGGTTTTCCACCGGCGCGAACACGGCGCTGCGGGCGCCGATGACGATGGGCGCCTTGCCTAAGCGGATGCGCCGCCACTCGTCGAACCGTTCCCCAGCGGACAGGCGGCTGTGGAGCACGGCGATCCTGTCCCCGAAGCGGGCGGCGAACCGGCCCACGGTCTGAGGCGTCAGGGCGATCTCCGGCACCAGCACGATGGCGCCCTGGCCCCGGTCCAGGCAGGCTTCGATGCACCGCAGGTACACCTCGGTCTTGCCGCTGCCCGTGACCCCGTACAGCAGGGCCGTCTGGCCGGGGGAGAGGGCCTCGATCCGTTGCAGGGCGGCTGCCTGTTCCTCCGTGAGCGCGGGCACGGCTTCCGTCCGCGAGCTGTACTCCGGACGGCGGAACACCGTGTAGCTGCTCTCCGACAGCACCCGCTTTTTGAGCAGCGCGGCGATGGCCGGGGCGGCTCCGGGCAAAAAGGCCTTGATGTCCCGAACGGACATGGGCTGGCCGGTCTGCTTCAGCAGATCCACCACCTCCGTCTGAATGTGGGACTTGGAAACGAATCCGGCGGCCGGATCGGCAAGATACACGATCCGTTCCCGCTTCTCGTGGATGCGGCTGCCTCTAAGCAGGGCCGGGATCATGAGCCGCAGGGCGTCCACCAGCAAACAGTGGTACGCCTCCTGCATCCACTCGGCCAGGGCGATCTGCTCCGGGAGAAGCACCGTGTAGGGCTCCGCACAGGCAAGCACGTCCTTGACGGTCACCCCGTCATCGAGGTCGCTTTCCTCGGAAACGGACAGGACGAAGCCCTCCTTTACATGGTCTCCCTGGCCGAAGGGCAACAGCACGTGATGGCCGGGGCGAACGTCCAGTCCCTCAGGGATGCGATAGGTAAACGCCCGATCCACAGCGGCATGGGCGATGTCCACGATCACCTTGGCAAACATCCGATCCCCTCCTTTCACGGCTTCTGCTATTACGTAAAGAATGCCCGCTTCGTAGCAGGGTGCGAAGCGGGCCAGGTCAACGGGAGCTTTCCTTATGCCTCCTTAGCAGGAATGACGATGAGCTTATCCTCATACATCTCTTCCACAGCCATGGACAGGGGCTTGTTGTTCCCCAGGGCATCGGGGTCATCCTGCAGTTGACGGGCCCGATTGGCGACAGCGGTCACCAGCTGATACCGGGAGCCGGCTTTCTTTGCCAGCTCCATGACCGGCGGACGATTCATCATAGTGGTTTACCTCCCAATTTCCTCGATTGCTTCTGTCAGATATGCGCTGCGGACGGTGCGG
Source organism: uncultured Eubacteriales bacterium (assembly GCA_902761365.1). Lineage (GTDB taxonomy): Bacteria > Bacillota > Clostridia > Christensenellales > CAG-138 > RUG472. The sequence goes on from CACWJZ010000005.1 coordinate 52,259, forward strand.
CACCGCTCCGCTTCCATAATGGCTTCCAGGTGGTGTACGGCCTTGTCCACCACGTCGTTGACGACCACGTAGTCGTACTCCGGGATCATCTTGATCTCCTCGAAGGCGGTGGCGAAGCGCTTTTCCACCTGCTCCATGGTCTCCGTGCCCCGGCCGATGAGGCGGGACTTGATCTCGCTCATACTGGGGGCGGTGATGAAGATCAGCACGGCGTCGGGGAAGGCCTGTTTGACCTTCATGGCACCCTGCACGTCGATCTCCAAAAACACGTCGAACCCATCCGCAAGCTGCTGCTCCACGAAGGAACGGGGGGTGCCGTAGTACTTGCTGCCGAACACGTGGATGTATTCCAGGAATTCGCCCCGGTCCACCATGGCCTTGAACTCCTCCTCCGTCTTGAAGAAGTAATGGACCCCGTCGATCTCCCCGGGCCGGGGCGCGCGGGTGGTGGCGGACACGGACATCTTGATCCGGCTGTTGCGGTCCATGAGGGCCTTGACCAGGGTCCCCTTGCCAACGCCGGAGGGCCCGGAAACGACCAAAAGTAACCCGTTTCGTTGTTCTTTCATAGAATATCCCTCTCTCATTCGATATTCTGGATCTGCTCCCGCAGCTTTTCGATCTCCGCCTTGGAGAGCAGCACGATGCTAGTGAGCTCCGCGTCGTTGGCCTTGGAGCCGATGGTGTTGCACTCCCGGTTCATCTCCTGGACCAGGAAATCCATCTTGCGGCCTACGGGCTCGTCAGCTTCCAGCAGCTCTCGAAAGTGGACCAGGTGGGTATTGAGCCGCACGATCTCCTCGTCGATGGCGGCCCGATCCGCAAAGATGGCCACCTCCGTGGCGAGGCGGGCCCGATCCACCTCGGTCTCGCCCAGTAGCTCCTCGATCCGGGCGGTGAGCTTCGTCCTGTATTCCTCTGCCACAGCGGGGGCTCGCCGCTCGATGGCGGCGGCATAGCCGGTCATGGTGTCCATGCGGGCGGAGAGGTCCTGTTTGAGCCGTTCCCCCTCCTTGAACCGCATGGCCTTCAAGCCGTCGATGGCCATGGTCATGGCTGCCCGGCCCAGCTCCGCCAGGGCCTGCTGGTCCTCGTCGGCAGGCAGGATGGTGGTCACGTCGGGCAGGGTCAGGGCCTTGGACAGGGTCAGATCGTCCTCCAGGTCCAACGCTTTGGCGCTCTCCCGGGCAGAGGTCAGATAGGCCTGCAGCAGCGCTTCATCCACCCGAACGGTCTTCGCATCGCTCCTCAAATTCCGGTAGTTGACGAACACGTCCACATGGCCCCGGCTCAGGGCGTCGTTCAGGAGCTTGCGCAGGCCGTCCTCTAAAAAGGACAGCTGGCGGGGCAGCTTCATGCCGATGTCCAGGAACCGGTTGTTGACGCTCTTGAGCTCGATGGTGAGTTCACGGCCATCCAATGACGCCGTGCCCCGTCCGTATCCGGTCATGCTGTACATAGGCCACCTCCCAAAATCATTGCATTATAGCACAGAACACGGCGACCGTGCAAGTCCTAATCTTTCGGAAGGAACGCATCGTAGAGAGCGTCCTCCCGGGGCGGGTCGATGCTGGTCCCGTCGGCAGCGGCGAAGCCCGCGTCCGTCACGCGGCCAATGACCGCCGCAGGGATGCCCGCCCGATCCAGGGCCTCCACCATGGCCGCCCCGTCGGTACAGCCCATGAGCAGGCTCCCACTGCCCAGCAGCCGCAGGGGATCGATCGAAGCGGCTTCGGCGATCCGGCGGGTGGCGTCCGTCACGGGGATGGCATCCTTATCCAAAATCAGCCCCAGCCCGGCGGCGTAGCAGATCTCCCAGGCCGCGCCCAGGATGCCACCCTCCGTCACGTCGTGCATGGCGTGGGCCCCTTGCTCCAGGGCCACCTTGCCCTCGGGCACCACGGACAGCAGGGAGAAGTAGCCCTCCGCCTCCCGCAGCAGGGCGGGGGACAGGTGAGCCAACCGATCGGCGTGTTCCATGGCCAGGATGGCCGTCCCCTCTAAGGCGGCGGTCTTGGTCATAACCAGCGCGTCGCCGACCTGAAGACCGGCAAGCTTTCGATCCCGAGGCATCCGGGCCACCACGCTGGTGCAGGTGATGGGTCGGGTCACGGCGTCAGTGAACTCCGTATGGCCGCCCAAGATGTCCACATGGGCCACCTGGGCCGCCGCGGCAAGGTCGTCCGCGATATGGCCGATGCCCTCCGTGGGGTAGTCCGGCGGCAGCAGGAGCGTGACCAGCAGGCCCACGGGCTCCGCACCCATGCAGATGGCGTCGTTGCAGTTCACATGGACGCTCAAAAGCCCCAAACTCTTGTCCCCGGCGGAGGTGATGGGGTCCATGCTCATGACGATCAAGTCCCCATCGAAATCCAGGGCGGCGCAGTCCTCGCCCACCCGGGGCACGGTCAGGGACTCGGGGCGGACCCGTTTGAATTTGTTCAAGATCAGCGATTCCAGCTCGCTGTTTTCCAGTTTTCCGATCCTCATTTCAACCAATCCAATAGGGTTTGTTCGTCGATCACGGGGATGCCCAGCTGCTGGGCCTTGGTGAGCTTGCTGCCCGCCGCCTCGCCCGCCAAAACATAGTCGGTCTTCTTGCTGACGCTGCCCGCCGCCTTGCCGCCGTGGTTCTGGATAAGGTCCTCCGCTTCCTTCCGGCTCAGGGTGGGGAGGGTCCCCGTGACCACGATGGTCTTGCCGCTGATAGGGGAAACGGTGGCCGCCCGATCTGCCACGGGGGAGACCCCGTAGGCCAACAGATCGTCGATTTGGCGGCTGATCCGGGGGTCGTGGAAGAAGGACAGCACGCTCTCCGCCACGATGTCGCCCACGTCCTCGATGGCGATGAGCTCCTCGAAGGTGGCATTGCGCAGCTTTTCCAACGACCCAAAAGTCAGCGACAGGTCCCGGGCGGTCTTCACACCCACATTGGGGATGCCCAGGGCGTTCAAGAAGGCGCTGAGGGGCCGGTGCTTGCTGTTCTCAAGGGCGGTCAGCAGGTTCTGAGCTTTCTTCTCCCCGAACCCGTCCAGAGAGAGCAGCCGCTCTCGTCGCAGAGTGTACAGCTCCGGGATGGTGGCCACGTTCAGCTCATGGAACAGCTGTTCCGCGGTCTTGTCCGCAAAGGTGTCGATGTCCATGGCGTCCCGGCTGGCAAAGTGAGCAAGGCGCGAGATGATCTGGGGGCGGCAGGAGAGGGGGTTGGTGCAGTAGAGGTGCACGCCCCGATGCTCCACGTGGGCGCCGCAGAAGGGGCAGACCTCCGGCTTCTCCACAGGGGCCTTGGGCGTATCGCCGGGCACCGCGCCCAGGATCTCCGGGATCACGTCGTTGCTGCGGCGGATGAACACCCGGGAACCGATGCCCACCTTCTTGCGGCAGATGTCGTCCCAGTTGTTCAGCGTGGCGTTGCTGACGGTGACGCCGCACAGGTCCACCGGTTCCACGTGGGCCACGGGGGTCAGCTTGCCGGTGCGGCCCACCTCCCAGGTGACGCTTTCGATGGTGGTGGTGGCCTCCTCTGCGGCGAACTTGTAGGCCATGGCCCAGCGAGGGAACTTCTCCGTATAGCCCAGCTGTTCCCGCTGGGCAAAGTCGCAGACCTTGATGACCATGCCGTCGATGAGGAAGTCCAGCTTGTCCCGCTCCTCGGCCACCCGGTCGATGATCTCGATGAACTCGTCCGCCCCGTGGCCGTAGTGGATGAAGGGGGACACGGGGAAGCCGTTCTCCCGCAAAAAGGCGATCATCTGCTGGTGGTCCGTCAGGGTCTTTCCTTCGATGTACCCCACGTTGTAGCAGAAACAGCTCAGATTCCGCTCCGCCGTCACCTGGGGGTCCAGGTTCCGAAGGGCCCCGGCCGCCGCGTTGCGGGCGTTCTTCAGGGGCTCCTTGGCGGTCTTGTTATACTTGTTCAGCACGGACAGGAGCATGATGCACTCGCCCTGGACCTCCATGCGCCCCTGAAAGGGGATGGAGAGGGGGAGGGAGCGGATGGTTCGAAGCTGGGGCAAAATGGCCTCGCCCATGACCCCGTTGCCCCGGGTGGCCCCCTGTATCAGGACGCCGTTCTCGTAGGTCAAATTGATGGTCAGCCCGTCAAACTTGTATTCCAGGGCGTACAGCGGGTCCTCGGTGAGGTCCAGCAGCTTTTTGACCCGGTCCATCCAGTCCCGGATGCCCTCCAGCGTCCGCACCTTGTCCAGGCTCCACAGCCGGCCCAGGTGACGGTGCTCTTCGAATTTGGCCAGGGGCTCGCCGCCCACCCGGTGGGTGGGACTGTCGGGCAGCACCATGCCCGTTTCCTTCTCAAGGGCGATGAGCTGAGCCTCCAGGGCGTCATACTCGCCGTCGGAAATGAGGGGCGCGTCCTCCACATAGTAGGCGCGGGCGTATGTGTTGAGCCTGTCGACCAGCTCCTGCATGCGATGCATCGTATCGTTTTCCATAGTCTTCTTAGTATTACAGGCGGGTGAGAGGAGCATACAGGGCGGTCAGACGCTTTTCCACGCCGTTTTTGAACCGGACTCGGATGATCTGGGATGCGCCCTTGCCCTCCACGCCTTCGATGACGCCCTCGCCGAAGATGGCGTGGCGGACCCGGTCCCCGTCCTTCCAGTCCAACACCTTGTCGGAGGGGTTGGGTGCGGCGGCGGGCTTGGTGCCCAGGAACACCTGGGGCACCGTGCGGGGTTGGGGCGTCTGGGCGTGGAAGCTTTCCACGGGGGCGGTCTTAATAGCCTGCTCCCGGCGGGATTCGCCGGGCATGCGGATGGCGTCGCCCATCTCCCGGAGGAAGGTGGAGGGCTGGGAGGCGGTGAACTGGCCGTAGAGCATGCGGCTGCCCGCATAGGTCAGGTACAGCTTCTCTCGGGCTCGGGTCACGCCCACGTAGCAGAGGCGCCGCTCCTCCTCCAGCTTCTCCGGGTCGAACTTGGATTGGGCGGAGGGGAAGAGCCCGTCCTCCATGCCGCAGAGGAACACCGTGTCGAATTCCAGGCCCTTGGCAGCGTGGAGAGTCATCAGGTTCACGCAACCGTTCTGCTCGTCCACGTTGTCCGCGTTCATGAACAGGGCCACTGTGTTCAGGAAGGACTGGAGCATGTCCCCATCCGGGTCGTCGAAGGAGGCTTCGAACTCGCTCATATAGCCCAAAAGCTCCTTCACGTTCTCCGAACGGACCTCATAATTCTCCTTCTTGTCCTCCTTAAGGTAGGCGTCGTAGCCGATGCGCTTGAGCAGGTCCGCCGCGAACAGGTCAAAGGCCTTGGTGCCGTAGTCCGCAAAGGCGGCCTCCATGATCTCAGCGAAGGGGGCGAACTTGGCCCGGGTCCTGAGGGAAAGGGTCTGGGGGTCCAGCACTACGGCGAAGAGGGACAGCTCCCGCTGCTGGGCTTCAGCCCGAAGCTCGTCCAGGGCGGCGGTGCCGATGCCGCGACGGGGCACGTTGATGATCCGGGTGAAGGCCACGTCGTCGTTGGGGTTGCTCAGGAGCCTGAGGTAGGACAGCACGTCCTTGACCTCAGCTCGATCGAAGAAGGAGACGCCGCCGTACACCTTGTAGGGGATGCTGTAGCTTTGGAGGATCATCTCCAAAATGCGGCTCTGAGCGTGGGTCCTATAGAGGATGGCGAAGCTGTCGTAGCGGCTGCCCATGCGGCGGCCGTTCAGGATGCGGTCACAGATGTACACCGCTTCCTCCCGCTCCGTCCGGCCCTCGTAGACCGTGATGGGGAAGCCGTCGTTCTTGTCCGTCCAGAGGCGTTTCGATTTGCGGCCATGGTTGTTCTCGATGACCCGGTTGGCTGCCTCCAGTATCTTGTCCGTGGAGCGGTAGTTTTGCTCGAGGCGCACTACGTGGGCCCCGGGGAAGTCCTTTTCAAACTCCAAAATGTTGCGGATGTCCGCGCCGCGCCAGCCGTAGATGCTCTGGTCGTCGTCACCCACCACGCACAGGTTCCGGTGCTCGCGGGCCAGCAGGCTCACGATATGGTACTGGGCCATGTTGGTGTCCTGATACTCATCCACCAGGATGTAGCGGAACCGGTCCCGATACTTTTGCAGGATGTCCGGCCGCTTTTCAAAGAGCTCGATGGTCTTGAGCAGCAGATCGTCAAAGTCCAGGGCGTTGGCTTCCTTCAGCCGCTTCTGATAGAGGGCGAAGGCCTCCGTCACCTGCCGGGGCTGGTAGCTCTGGACGAGATAGTCCTGAGGGCGGAGGGAGTGGTTCTTGGCGTCGGAGAAGATGCCCGCCAGCATGCGCTTGGAGAACACCTTGTCGTTCAGGTTCATATCCTTGATGATATGGCCGATAAGGGCTTGTTGATCGTCCTCGTCGTAGATGCTGAAGCGCCTGTCGTACCCCAGGGCCTCGATCTCCATGGACAGGAGCCGGGCGCAGAACCCATGGAAGGTGAACAGCCACACGCCCGCTTCGTCACCGGTCAGCTTCTGGACCCGTTCCTTCATCTCCTTGGCGGCCTTGTTGGTGAAGGTCAGCGCCAGGATATGGTAGGGGGCCACGCCCTTCTCGGCGATGAGGTAGGCGATGCGCGTGGTCAGCACCCGGGTCTTGCCGCTGCCCGCGCCGGCCAGCACCAGCAGGGGCCCTTCCGTACAGGTGACCGCTTCCCGCTGGGGCGGATTCAGTTTCGTCAAATCTATCTCCATGCTCTCTCCCTATATCTCTTTCCCGGTCAGCGTATCATAGATGGTGTCAAAGAGCCGGGTGCTGTGTTGCGCCCAGTTCTTGCGGATGGTCAGCGATTCCTCTAAGGATGCCACGGTCATGTCGATCTCCAGCAGCACCCGCTCTCCCTCCAGGACCTTCAGCCGGACCAGCATGCCGCCGCCGGGGAGAGGCTCATCGGAGGAGACCAGCTCCCGCTCGTGGCGGAACTGAGGGGCGGTGCGCTGCATATATGCGTCAATACTCTCCCGCAGGGAGTAGGTGAGGCCCCGCTCGAACATGCCGAGGGTCATCTTTCCCTGTTCCGTCAGATAGGCGCAGGCGCCGAAGGGGCGGCGCTCGCAAACGATGTCGCCATTCTTTTCGAGCTCGCCCACTACGTCATGGAAGGAAAACCAGTTCATGCCCGTGCACTCGAAGGCGCACTGATAGAACTGCTGCTCCGTCAGCTCCGCTTTGGCGGCTTTCAGGATGTACAGCAGCTGCACCTTCTCCTTGGGAAGTCCTTCCAAAAAAATCGGCATACACTCTTTCCCCCTTTATCATGATACTATAACAAAAAAAAGACGGTTTGACAATAGATTCAACGGATGAAATCATAAAAATATATCGAAATAGCGAGCGATTTCGTAAAATAGCAAGAAGTTGCATTTTTGTGGGTTGAGATTGGTCGGGATGCGGAGCACAGGGGATTCGAATTCGCGCCTGCGCCCGTTCGAATCCCCAATATTGCGACAGCAAAAAACAACCACCCGAATGGGTAAAGTATAGGGGATTCGCTCTCGGCTGCGGCCTCGGTCAGGGGCCGAGCGCCCGGAAAACGCCACAGTGCGGCGTTTTCAGCAAGGCCGGGCGAAGCCCATGGAAGGCTCTCAGGCCACACTGTGGCCTGAGAGCCGGACCCGTTCGAATCCCCTATGCTCCAAAAACCAAGCAAAAAGGCCACCCGGATGGGTGGTCTTTTGTTTGGTGGAGCATAGGGGATTCGAACCCCTGACCTCAACATTGCGAACGTTGCGCGCTACCAACTGTGCTAATGCCCCTCACATGAACGCATTAAATATTATACACATCCGAGAGAAAAAAGCAAGAACTTTTTCTGAGAAATCTCAGAGTGGCGTTTGATGTGGAAAAATGGTGACAGATGGGACGAAGCGTGGTATGATACCAATGAATCCAATGATACCAAAGGAGATGCACATGAAAAAACTGCTGTCTGTTGCGCTGGCCCTGCTGCTGGCGTTGTCCTGTGTGGGCGGTGCGGCCAAAGCCGTCCATGCTGAATCCGATCCTTCGCTGCCCAAGGTGGGAGATGTGGTCCATGGCTTCGAAGTCAAGGAGATCCGTCCCTTCCAGATGATCGGCGCGGAGCTGGTGCTCTTCGAGCATCAGCGCACCGGCGCCAAGCTCCTCTGGATCGCCAACGAGGACACCAACCGAGCCTTTCAGCTCACCTTCCCGACACGGCCGTATGACGACACGGGACTTCCGCACGTGTTCGAGCACGCCACCCTGTTCGGCTCCGAGAAATACCCGTCCACGGCGCTGTTCTTCAATATCGGGTATCAGACCTACAACACCTATTTGAACGCCTACACCACCGATGCCTGCACCTGCTACCCCATGGCGTCCCTGTCCGAGAAGCAGCTGCTGCACCTGGCGGATTACTACGTGGATTCCTGCTTCCATCCGCTTATCATGACCGACGAGGGCATCTTCCGTACCCAGGCCTGGCACTATAACCTGGATAGCCTGGAGGGGGAGCTCACCTATGAGGGCGTGGTCTATTCCGAGATGCAGGGTGCCATGACCCTGGATCGGACGGCCCTGGAATACGCCAACGATCTGACCTTCCCCGGCGCTGCTTTGAGCTACAGCTACGGCGGCCTTCCGGAGAACATCCCGGAGATGACCTGGGACAAGGTGAAGGATTATCACGACAAGTACTATCATCCCTCCAACTGTCTCGCGTTCCTCTACGGTCAGTTCGAGGACTACGCCGCGTTCCTTAAGCTGCTGGATGAGGCCTTTTCACCCTATGAAAAGGCCGAGTTCACCCATGAGGACGCCGGGTATACCCGCATTACGGAGCCCAAGGTCGCTTCCTTTGCCTATCCCGTGGCGGAGGGCACGGACGTGACCAATCAGACCACCATCATCTACTACATCCTTTGCCCCGATATGAAGGGTAATGTCGAACAGGAGAACCTTATAGACCATCTGTGCTCCATGCTGAACGAGCGGAGCTCCGTGCTGAACCAGAGCTTCAAGCGCGCTTTCCCGTCCGGCACCCTTTCCTGCGGCCGTGAGGTGGCCGGGCCGGACGATGCGGTGATCTTCCAGGCTACCGGCATGAACCGGGACGACGCCGAGGCGTTCAAAGCCCTGGTGGACGAAGCGCTGAAGGACGTAGCCGAGAACGGCTTCCCTCAGGATATGGTGGACAGCACCGTGACTTCCCTGAACATCTCTGCCAAACTGGCGCAGGAAAGCGGAGACCCGGTGGAGGGCGTGGTGTATGCTTTTGCCTATGACTACGCGGTGACCGGCGATCCGTTCGCCTATGCGGAGCAGCAGGAACAGCTCTCCAAGCTGGACGAGGAGAACCAGAAGGGCCTCTTGAAGGAGGCGGCCGCCAACTGGCTGCTGGGCAAGGACCTTTATACCCTTACCACCACCTATCCTGCCCCCGGTGAAAAGGAGAAGCAGGACGCGGCCCTGAAGGAGAAGATGGCCAAGATCAAAGCCGAAATGGCCCAGGAAGAGCTGCAGGCGATCGTGGATGAAACCAACGCAGCGCCGAAGGAAGAGGACACCAGCGCGCTCATGGCCAAGATCAAGGCCGTCACCGTGGAGAGCCTGCCGGAGGAGATCAGGACCTATACCGTGAACGACACCACCGACGATGCCGGCGTCCGCCATATCGAAGTGCCCGCCGGCGTGGACGGCATCGGTCACATCTCCCTGCAATTCGATGCGGCCGCTCTGCCCCAGGAGGACATCCACTGGATGCGGCTCTATACCCGTCTGCTGGGCCAGCTGGACACGGACAAGCACACCAAGGAGGAGCTGGACGTGCTCATCAGCCGGTATCTCTATGACAAGGTCACCGGCGTCAACTGCGTGAAGCTGGAGAACGGCGACGTGCATCCGTACATGGTGGCCGAATGGTTCGCTTTGGATGACGATCTGGCGGCGGGCTACGATCTGGTGGAGGAGCTGCTCTTCCACACCCGGTTCGACGATACCCAGAAGCTGTTGGAGCAGGTGCAGGCCCAGAAGACCTCGGTCCGCAGCACCATCAACAACGGTTCCTATCAGGTCATGCTGTATCGCGGCCTTGGGGACAAATATCCTTTCTATCGCTATTATTCCTACCTGAACTTCCTGGAGTACTACGATTTCCTGGGTGCCCTTGAGACCATGCTGACCGAAACCCCCGAGGAAGTGACCAAGCGCTTTAAAGCGGTGCAGAGCTTCTTTGCCAACAATGCAGGCGCGGTGGCCGGTTTTGCCGGCAACGAGAAGAGCATCGAATTGAACCGCGCCCTGGCCGACGCCTTTATGGTCAAGCTCAGCCATGAGGAGAGGCAGCCCGTTGCCTATGATCTGCCGGTGGCCAGCCAGCGGGAAGCGCTGATCATCGATGGCAACGTTCAGTTCAACAACGTGATCGCTACCGCCGACGACATGGGCCAGGAGGGCTATGACGCTGGCCTGGTGGTGGTGGCCAACCTGGTGAGCGACCAGGTGCTCGTGCCCATCCTGCGGGATCAGATGGGCGTGTACAGCCCCTGGAACGGCGTCATGGACGATGGCGCCATGTATCTGATCACCTACCGTGATCCCAATGTGAAGGAGACCTTTGACGTGTACGCCTCCCTGGCGGAGCGGATCGCCAACATGAATGTGGACCAGGACACCCTGGACGGCTATATCATGAGCGCCTATTCCGAGCTTGCCAAACCCAGCGGCGAGCTCACGGGAGCCTACAACGCCATCGACGCCACGCTGGCCGGCACCAAGGCGGAGAAGAAGCTGGAGCAGATGCGTCAGCTGAAGGCCGTCACTCCCGAGGTCGTGAAAGCGTCCGCGGAGATCTATCGGAAGGCCTGGGAGAACGGCGTCCATTCCACCTCCGGTGGCGCCGCTGCCATCAATCAGAACGCTGATCTGTACGAATCCATCCTGAATCCCTTCAACACGCAGGATGCTTCCAAGGTGAGCTTCACCGACGCCGCCGAGGGCAGCGCCCATTACGAGGCCGTGCGCTACGTGTTCGAGAACGGCCTGATGCTGCCCAAGGCTGAGGACGCCTTCGGCACGGACGAGCCCGCCACGGCAGGGGACCTCTACAATGCTCTCTACGTGCTCATCGGCGGTTCGCTGGGCGATCCGGAGGAAGCCGTAGCTACCTTTGCTCAGTATGATCTGGTGCCCAGCGGCGTGGATGCTTCCACCCCCCTCACCAATGGCCTTAGCGATCAGATCTTTGTGACCTTCGGCGCGGCTGTCGGTCTGCCGCTGCAGGCGGACGCCCCCAACGAGACCACCGATCTCGTCATGACCCGCGGGGAGCTGGCGGAGCAGATCAAACTTCTGTGCGACATGATCCAGTAAATTCCAAACACAAAAGATACCAAAAAGATCGAAGGGCCGTGAGGCCCTTCGATCTTTGTATATGCCAGGAATGATCAGTTGGCGAAGTAACGGCTGTCCTTCTGGAGCACGTCGTGGGCGCCGCCTTCCACCATGGAGGCGGGGGAGACCAGCGTCAGGCGAGCCTTTTCCCGAAGCTCGGCGATGGTGGTGGCGCCACAGTTGCACATGGTGGACCGGACCTTGTGGAGGGTGGTCTCCACGTTGTTGTGCAGGGGGCCAGCGTAGGGCACGTAGGAGTCCACGCCCTCCTCAAAGGTCAGCTTCTTGTCGCCGCCGTTGTCGTACCGCTGCCAGTTCCGGGCCCGGGCGCTGCCCTCGCCCCAGTATTCCTTCATGTAGCTGCCGTTGATG
>CACWJZ010000006.1 GCA_902761365.1 uncultured Eubacteriales bacterium
TGGATCGTGGCCATGATCAGCTCCCTGCTGGTGTGGGTCCTGTCTTTCGTCATGATCCTGACCGTGTACAGCCGGTTCTTCCAACTGTACATGTACACGGCGCTGGCCCCCATACCTCTGGCGACCTTCGCCGGGGAGGGGACCTCCCGCGTAGGATGGCAGTACCTGAAAAGCTATGCGGGCGTGTGTTTGCAGGGTGCGATCATCGTCATCGCCTGCATCATCTACTCCGCGTTTGCGGCGTCGCCGCCCCAGATTGCGGATGCCAACGCTTCCGCCGTACAGATGGTGTGGAGCTATATGGGTGAGCTGATCTTCAACCTCCTGGTGCTGGTCGGCGCAGTGAAGATGAGCGAGCGCGTGGTCAAGGAAATGATCGGTTTCTAAAAAGATCGCCTCATCGGGCGATCTGTTGCTGTTTCAGTTTTCGGGTGGCGTGGGCGATCGCCATGCGCTCGACCCGCCGTTGGACGATCCGGCCATACACGGTCTGCCCGAGGGCGATCAACCAAAGGAGGACGTTGAATCCGATCAGTCCATAGAAGATACCGTTGGAGAGGACGGGATGGGCGGTAGACCAGCCGGGGACCCACACGATAACCAAGGAATACAACACCGGCAGCCCCAACCCGATCAGCTTCGGAAGATTCAAAACGATCCCGAACAGAAATCCGGCGATACAGCCGATCAGCAACCACTTCATATTTATCACCATCCCTTCGACTTCAGTATACCGTAAAACACGGTGATCGTTGAGGATGTCGATTCGATTTAGGACGGCAGATCGCCGTCTTTTTTATATTCAAATTCTGGAAAAAGGAGGTTTTCCAATGGAAACCTACGTTGTCAAGGAGATCCGCGAATATGAGGAGGCCATTCTCATGGGCCTCAATAAGCGGCAGCTCCTTTGCTCCGCGCTGGCCATTGTGTCGGCGGTGGGCATCTACTTCGGCCTTCGACGGTTCGTAGGCGTGGAGGTGATCGGATGGCTGTGCATCCTGGTGGCCATCCCCTTCGCTCTGGCGGGCTTCGTCCGCTTTCAGGGGATGACGGCGGAGCGATTCCTGGTGCAGTTCGTTCGCTCGGAGTTTCTCCTGCCGAAGCACCTTGTCTGCCATCCCTACAACCTGTACGTCGAAGTACTGAAAACGAACCCCAAATATGAGGAGGTACTGAAGGTTGATTAAGACCCTGCAAACCATAGAGAAGCGGGACCGGGAGCCCTACAAGGTGCCTCGATCCGTACAACACGCCATCCCCATCCAGCGGATATGGGATAACGGCATCTTCCAGATCGGGAAGGAGAAGTACTCCAAGACCTTCCAGCTCACGGACATCAACTACGCCGTAGCGTCCATTGACGCCAAGCAGCAGATCATCAAATCCTACGGGGAGCTGCTGAACAGTCAGGAACCGGGAACGACCACCAAGATCTCCATCTTCAATCGGACCCAGCCCAAGCGGGCCATACGGGACAACCTGATCCCTCTGCCGGGGAACGACCTGGACCCGCTGGTCCAGGGCCGGAACGACATCCTTCTGGCGGACGCCAAGGTGGGGAATCGGATCACCCATTCCATTTACGCCACCGTGTCCTCTTTCCATGACAGGCATGACGATGTTTCCCAATACTATAGGACCATCGCCACCAACCTGCAAACCGGTCTCAATGCTTTCAATTCCAAATGCGTAGAGCTGGACGCCAAGGAACGCCTGCGGGTGTTCTACGACTTCTTCCATCCCGGCGAGGAGGAGCACTTTCATTTCAATATGAAGACCCTCATGCGCCGGGGACACTCCTTCCTGGACGTGATCGCGCCGCCGTTCCTCTCCTATAAGCCGGACTATATCAAGATCGGGAAGCGGTACGGGCGGGTATTGTACCTCAAGGACTATCCCACCATCCTGAAGGATTCCATGATCGGAGAGATGTGCAACATGGGCCGCAACCTCATGCTGTCCATCGACCTGGTCTCCATCCCCACCAGCGAAGCGGTGAAGGAGGTCAACAACATCCTGCTGGGCATCGCCACCAACGCCGCCAAGTGGACGCAGAAACAGAATCAGAACCTGAACTGGTCTGCCACGCTCCCCTACGACATCCAGCAACAGCAGCAGGAGACGGAGAATCTGCTCAAGAAGCTGACCCAGGAGAACCAGCAACTGAAGTTCGTGACCGTGACATTGATCCATCTTGCAGACAGCAAGAAGCAGCTGGACAGCGATACCGCCACGCTGATCTCCACCGGTCGAAAATACAGCTGCGAGTTCGAGGTGCTGAAGTACCGGCAGTGGGAGGGCATGGACACCGCCTTGCCCTACGGTCTGCGCCGGATCGACGCCCTGCGGACCATGACCACGGAGAACGCAGCCACGCTCATGCCCTTTCGAGCCCAGAGCCTCGAGCACACCCACGGGGTCTACTGCGGCAGGAACCAGATCACCGGCAACCTGATCTTTATCAACCGCGGGGAGCTCCAGAACGGAAACAGCCTGATCCTGGGCATCTCCGGCTCCGGCAAGTCGGTGTTCGCAAAGACCGAGATGTTCCAGCTGGCCGCCCGCGGCGACTGTGACGTGATCATCATCGACCCGGAACGGGAGTATTCGCCCCTGGTCCGGTCCCTCCATGGGGAGGTGATCACCATCTCCGCCAACTCTCCAAACCATATCAATGCCTTGGACATGGGCGCGGAATACGCCCGGGCCAAGGACGCCTGCAAGGAGAAAGCGGACTTCGTGACCTCCTTCTGTGAGATGATGATCGGCTCCATCACCGCCGAGGAAAAGTCCATCATCTCCCGTGTTATCACCATGGTGTTCTCCGAGTACATCAGCCGCGGGTCCCAGGGACAGGCTCCCACTCTCAAGGACTTCTATTGGTGCCTTAGAGAGCAGAACGAGCAGGAGGCGCAGGACCTGGCCCTGAAGATCGAGCTGTACACCGAGGGTCTGCTGGATATCTTCGCCCAGCCCACCAACGTGAACACGAAAAACTCCTTGATCTGTTACGACATCCGGGACCTGGGCAGCTCCCTGAAAGCGGTGGGCATGTTGGTGATCCTGGATTCCATCTACAATCGCATCCTGAAGAACGCGGCCAAAAAGCGGTTCACCTATGTGTTCATCGACGAGTTCTATCTGTTGCTTATGGGCGAACACAGCTCCGAGTTCCTGTTCACCCAGTGGAAGCGGGCCCGGAAGTACTACGCATGCTACACGGGCATCACCCAGGACGTGGACGATATGCTACAGAGCCACCGGGCCCAGACCATGTTGGCTAACTCCGAGCTGCTGGTCCTGTTCAATCAGTCAGCATACGCCCGGAACACCCTGTCCCATCTGTTGAGCATCACCCCAGAGCAGCTTTCCTCCGTATCCAATGCGCCCACCGGCAACGGGTTGATTCTGTGCGGCGGGAACATCATCCCATTCATCAACCGCATCCCTTCGGACAATCCCCTGTATCCGCTGGTCACTACCAAGACCATGGTCAACAGTCCAACCGATGGGCAAAGCGCAGAGGAGTGATGAGCCATGGGAGATAAGAAACCTTCTACAAGAAAAACGGATCCCAAGCAAGCAGATCAGCGCAGGAAACAGGCTTTTTCAAAGCAGCTTCAGCCCCAGCGTATTGAGCAGGAGATTGAGCCAGCAACTCCTGAGACTGTTCCCATTGATTCCTGGGGAGAAAATGCCCCTGAAGCAAGTTGGGGGAAACCGATTCAAACCCGGGGTAAGGAGCATCCGGCAGATCTACCCATGACATCCCTTTCATCTTCGGATGCTTCCGCTTCCAATGCTCCCCACATGGACAGTACCCATGATACGACACCTGCGCGGGAAATGCCGCGGCAGCAGGTGATCCGACAGCATCGGGAGCAGGTTCGTGAGGAAGGGAGAGACAGCCGCGCGCCGGACGCAGGCTTCACACAGACGAGGGGACGCATCCCCACCTCCGGTCCGGCTGCTTCGGTGCCAAGAGAGACGGCAAAACCTGCTTCCGGCCATTCGGACAGCCGAAGGATGCCGAAGGACCATGTGGTAAAGGATGCTGTCAGGCATGCACAGGCAGCCGTCGAGAAGGTCAGAGACGAAGTAAACGAGCAGACGGACGTTTCCCCCGGCCAGTACGCGGAGCAGAAAGTGGAATCGTACACCGGCACCGTTTTGCACAAAACGGGATCCGCGTTGGAATCAGCCGGGACCGCGCTGCGTAAACGGGCGATTCGGCAGTTTCAGGAAAAGCGCGAGGAAGAACGCATGACTGACAGGGAGCGATCCTCCACGGATGCAGAGATCCGGCGCGAAGAGACAGTCGAGACCGAGCAACCCGGATATACCACGGAAAGCCCTGCACCGGAACCTCCTCGTACAGATCCCGGCATTGAGCCTGTGACCGAAAGCGGACAGGCTGACACACAGGCTAAGGAGAACGTCAAGAAGCATCTGACCTACCGGGACAAAAGCATAGATCAACAGACCATGGAGCCCGCCGACAGGAACCCTTCGGCGGGTTCCTCTATTTCAGAAGAAGGAGGAAGGGCTCATGCCCAAGGGCAAGCAAAACGGTCGGAGTGGCAGGAAAACGCATCCGGCCTACGGGTACAGGATCCGTATGGTCGTGCCCCGTCCGCTTCCAGTGCAAAAGCAGAAGATCGGGCAATATCTCCGGCGAAAAGCATCCTGCCGGGAACAGAGAAAGAAGCGCATTTTGCAGCTACTGCCCCGGAAAAGGCAGTACAAGGCACACGTAAGACGCTGAACACCGGACGCACCGCACAGCAAACTACGCGGACGGCCCAGCAGGCCGCGAAGACCACGCAGAAAGCGGCGCAGACCTCCGCGAAAGCGGCACAGGCCGCAAAGGAAGCCTCGGTCAAGGCAGGACGGGTCGCTGTGAAAGTCGGGCAGGCGGCCTCCAAGCTCCTGGCCGCGGTGGTCAGAGCGATCACGGAAGGGGTCAAAGCCCTGGTTGCGGCAATCCTGGAAGGAGGCTGGGTGGCGGTACTGGTGATCGCCATGATCGGCGTATTCGCTATCCTCCTCAATTCAGCCTTCGGCCTTTTCTGGTCCAACGAGACGGAAGAAGGACGGCCCATGTCGGATATTGTCCGTTCCATCAACGCCGACTACGAGCAGGAGATCGAGAACCTGGCCCAAAGCTATGAGCAGGATTCCCGTTACGATGACGTCCAGGTGGTTTACAAGGGGGATAACGACGGCGATTCCTCCTCCGTCAACAACTGGAACGACGTGTTGGCCGTGTACTCGGTGCTGACGACCACGGACGAAACGAATCCCAGGGATGTGATCACGCCCTCCGCCGAGGACGAGGCCGGGATACGGGCTGTCTTTCGGGTCATGAACCAATACTACTACAGGACCAGGGTAGAGGAGGAAGTGGACGAGGAGGCGGTGGTGCCGAAACCGACGCCGGATAAGAATGGGAAGACCCCGGAGGTAGAGCCGGTCATGAAGACTGTTCTGTACCTGACGATCACCCAGGACGCCATGACCTATAAGGAGGCGGCCCAGTACTACGGGTTCACAGACTACCAGATGGAGATCCTGGAGGAGATGATGTCGCCCCGGTATTTCACCTTCTACGCGGCATTGGTCGGCGTGGATCTGACCAACGGCGCTGACCTGACGGAGATCATGACCCATCTTCCCAGCAACAGCAAAGGCGCGGAAGTGGTCAAGGCAGCCCTATCCAAGCTTGGCGCTCCCTATGTGTGGGGTGCGAAGGGTGAAAACAAGTTCGACTGCTCCGGCCTTGCCTATTGGTCCATAAAGCAGGTGGACCCGGCGCTGGGGGATCGGATGTACACCAACGCCGCGGGTCAGGCCAAGTACTGCTACGACCGGGGCCGTACCGTGGCCCGAAGCGAGCTTCAGCCCGGGGACCTGGTCTTTTGGGTCAACCTCAAATGCGAGGGCTGCCACCGATGGAAGGAGATCCACCATGTGGGCATCTACATAGGCGACGGCAAGGTGTGCGAAGCCTCCAGCGGACATGGGCGCGTGATCGTGCGCGACCTGTGGGAATCCAAGAATTACCCGATCTATATGTTCGGCAGGCCATATTCAGACTGATAAAGGAGAAACCATGAAAGCAAAAATCATAATAACGCTCCTGGTCCTGTTGATGATCCTGGTGGTTGGAACCTTCGGGTATCTCATTTATCAGGAGCAGATGGACC
Organism: uncultured Eubacteriales bacterium; assembly: GCA_902761365.1. Taxonomy (GTDB): domain Bacteria; phylum Bacillota; class Clostridia; order Christensenellales; family CAG-138; genus RUG472. The sequence goes on from CACWJZ010000006.1 coordinate 6,207, forward strand.
GCACCCCGGAGCCGATTGCCCAGGCAACCAGGAATCCGATCATCCTTCCCACCATGACACCCATAGTTATCCGCATCCCGTATGTGGAAAGCACCGTCTTCCCGGTCACGGCGATCCCGGCGACCAGCACACCGGCACCCACACCTATGGCCACCGAGGAACCGACCCCGTATGTACCTGACGACCCGACGCAGGAAGGCACACCCCGACCGGGCAGGACCGGCAGCCCGCAAAGCCCCGCGACCACCCCGAAACCAACCGTGGAAAGCGGCATGGCGTTTACGCTGACGATCCTGGGCAAGAACATCTCCGTGGCAGGGAACGTGGAGGCATCCACCCTGGACAAGGCTCCCGGCTGGCTGCCCACCTCCGCGAAGCCGGGGAAGGAGGGCGTCTGCGTCGTCTACGGTCACCGCAACCGGAACCACCTTTTGGTCCTGAAGGACATCGACTACGGGGACGAGATCGTAGTCACCATGCCCAACGGCAAGTCCTATACCTACATCGTGGAGCAAACCGAGATCTTGGATGGCGACCAGGAGCTGCGTATCCCCGTGATCGAAGGGAAGCACCTGATCCTGATGACCTGCTATCCATTCTACTACTCCGGTCATGCGCCGAAGCAGTTTGTGGTTACCTGTTCACTGGCAACGCAGTAATAAACTATTGTTTCAAGCAATATAAATGATCAAAAGGTATGTATTGCACGGAAGAGCAAGGAGGGATGATTATACGGATAAAGAAATCTGATTATCAGACATCATTTATTGAGCAATGTGATTCCTTTATGCCTGATTATCTTTCTAAAGAGGAAAACCTCAATTGGGTCAATGAACGATTGCTCGATGCTATGGTTGAGGCCCTATTCAAACAAAAAATGCTAACTGAATCACAGCGCCGCGATATACGCACTGAGTTAAAAATCGACATCCTCACTTTTTCTTCGCATTTACAATAAAAATGATGAAAAAGAGTGGAGGTAGTGGATATGAAAAAATCAATTGATGAGATTCGTGATGAGCTGTTTTGCGGCAAGCGAATTTATGATATACCTTTACGGGTAACATTTTACGGTCGAGTTAGCACCGATGAGGACAAGCAGCTGGATTCTCTTGAACATCAAGCCTCCTATTTTGAGAATAAAATAAGGAGTTGTCCAAAATGGGACTATGTTCCTGGATATATCGATGAAGGCATCACGGGAACCCGTGCAGATAAGCGCCCGAAGTTTATGAAGATGATACGCGATGCAAAAGCAGGGGAATTTGACCTTATTCTGACTAAGGAAGTCTCAAGGTTTGCGAGGGATATAATAGATTGTGTCCAGACGATTCGAGATCTGCTTAAGTTCGGGGTTGGAGTACTTATTGAGGACATAAACTTGAATACGATGGAAAAGGACTCGGAGTTCCGTCTTTCCATCATGGCTATCGTTGCACAGGAAGAAAGTCGTAAGACATCAGAACGAGTGAAGTTTGGATACCGCCAAACGATGAAGCAAGGGAAACGACATGGAGCAGCCCCACCGATCGGATATCTATTTCGTAAAGATAACAACGGTTATTGGATAGATGAGGTAAAACGAAATGTAGTGGAATACGTATTTTCGGAATATGCCAAGGGCGAGAAAGGAATGCGTATCCTTGCGAGAGATCTTGCGAATATGGGTTACTGTGGAGAAACTGGCAAACCTTATAATCCATCCACACTGGAACGAATGATCCGAAATCCTGTCTATAAGGGTTATATTGTCAACGGAAAATCGTATAAACCATCCTATAGAGAGGACCGTAAGATAATGAAACCTCGTGAAGACTGGCAATTGCACTTTGATCCGGAACGTGTTCCGCCTCTGATATCTGAGGAATTATGGGTGACGGCAAATAGCATTCTTCAAAAACGAAGCAGTCGATTGGATGGCATCAATTGTTCATCTACTGATGCCTATGGGAATGGACGCTATACTTACTCGTCTCGAATTCTTTGCGGCGATCATGATTGTGCATACTATCGAGGAACATCTCGATGGGAGGTTGACGGGATCGAGAAGCGTAGGGAAGTGTGGCGCTGTTCTCAGTACAAGAAGTATGGTCATAAACAATGCGAGGCACCTTTGCTGTACAAGGATGACCTGGATATAATCATGCGACAATTGTTTTCAACGCTCATTCCTCTATTACAGGATTCTTGTGTTCCGTTGTCCAAAGCATTGCGTGAAGTCATTATAAACAAGGAAGGCATAAACAGGACGGATGTAGAAAAGGAAAAGAAAAAGTTGGAGAACAAAAAAAGCAAGCTCTTGGATGGTTGGCTGAACAACGTAATCAACGATGAGGACTATCGTATCGGTTCTCAAAAAATCGAAGAGCAGGTGAAGAAACTGGAGGAGATAATCATTGAGAGCGAGAAGCAAAACGAGTTGGTTGACAATTCAATGCAACTAACGCAGATAATGCAGCAAGCATTTCGTAATGCCGACTTGGAATCGAAGGAAATACTGGATGAGCTTGTTAGACGCTTTGTCGAAAAAATAATCGTCAAGAGAATCGATAAAGAGGATGATAAAACTAAAAAGGAAAAGTACTGTTTGGAGATTTGGCTGTTTCAAGCACATGATCCTGTACAGTATGATTTATCCCTTTGTGAGCGCACACATCCGAATCCGGGCCGCCGTATTGGGCCATTAAAAGCTTCGCCATCCTGAGGTCCGGCTTCGTGATGTTCACAGGGTATTCGAGACGTTTTTCATAGATCCACATAGGTTACTCCTTTCCGGCTCACACCGTCTCCCAGGGCCAGGGGGACCGGACCCAGCTGCCCGCGTCCAGGGAACACTGACCGAAGTTGAGCAGGGGGCCGTAGGTGCTCGTGTAGGTGTCGAGCAGGGCCTGCAGCTTGTCGCTGTAGCTGTTGAAGTCCGCCCGGGCGGCCATGTCGTCGGGATGGGTGTCCAGATACAGGTTCAGCTCTACGCAGGTGAACCTGGCCTCGCCGATTTTCTTTAGAAGGGCCAAACGATCCTGATCCATGCTCACACCTCCTCCGGCATCACGCGCTCAAAGACCAGCTCGGGGAAGAGGGTGCCCTTTTGGAGCGCTTCTCCGGGGCAGTAGCCCGCCCGATAGGACTGGTTGGGAAAATACACCGTGGCGAGGGCACATCCGCCACCCGAAGCGAAGCCGCAGCCGCCGTCGCTGGAGACCTCACCGGCCATGACCACGTTGCACTCCGTGGTGGGGTCCATGCCCGATCCGCGGCCCGTAAAGCAGCAGGCGTCCCCGTTTTGAAAGTTTTGCTGCATTTGGTAACATACCTCCCTTTCAGAAAGATACCTTATACTATGCGAAGGGCGGTGGAGGTCGTGTCGGATCGAACGGGCAAATGAAAACGGCCGCCGCGTCAGCGACAGCCGTTCAGGAAAGGCGTTACGTTTACCAGGCGTTGATCAGGATGAAGTGGTTCTCCTCGTCCGTGGCCTTCGGGTAACCCCACTGATCGAACCAGGGGGAGTAGGTCAGCACCTCGATGCTGTGGTCTACAGGATTGAAGCGGAGCAGGCGCATGAAGCCCAGCCCCTCCTTGCGATCGTCCTGATAGTTGAACATCATGGTGGTCACGGAGCGTTCCGGGGTTTCGTCGCCGTCGTCATCGAACCAATCGGTGCGCATCAGCGTCCCTCGCTCGTGTCCACACAGGACCAGACGGAAGTTGGGCCACAGGGGCATCACTCTTCTGAACAGAGATAGGGTTTCTTTAGTGAAGTCGCCATCTGGCTGCAACCCTTTGTGGACCACGACGATCACCACGTGGTTCGGGTACTTGGCGATGACCTCGTTCACCCAATCGAAGCAGATCACGTCGAAGCCAATGCCGAACACAAGAAAATCTGTGTCGCAGGCACGGAAGGTCACGTAGGAGGCGTAGACGTTGGCACCTTCATTTTCCGACAGGGTCTGTCCCTCCTTGTGGACCAGCTTGGCATAGGGCTGCCGGGTGAAGTGCCAGGTCTTGCCGGATTTGGTCACATCGTGGTTCCCGCTGACGATCATGCCCGGGAGCGCTTCAAATATGGGGACCAGGGCGTTGTTGGCGTTCTCGAACATGACAGTTCCAATGCCGTCCACCACGTCCCCTGTATGGACCACGAACTGGATATTTTCCTTCTCCCGGTTGTTCAAGATCCAATCCCGCATGGTGTTGAATACGTCCGGATTGTTGCGACTCATGTGCTGCGTATCGGACATCCACACCATGGTGAAGGGCGTGGGCTCCGGCGTGGGAGAGGGCGTCGGCGTCGGAGAAGGTGTCGCCACGAGGGTAGCATCGGGTGATATGGTGGGGGTGGCCGTCACAGGCGCCGCAGAAACGATGATGGTCTGTGCAGAAGTAGGGGGCAACGGAGTCGCCGTTGGCACGAGGGTCGGTGCTTCGGTGGCCGCCGCGGTCGGCGCCAGGGCCTCAGCCTGGGACGTTCCCTGACAGCCCAAGAGCAGCAAGATCAACAGCAGCGACAGCAGCACTTTTCTCATGACGAGCCGACCTCCTTCCAGTTTGCTTTTACACAGCACGCCTATTTTACCTGTTTCCGGCTCGTTCGTCAAGTTCTGACATCTATTCTGCTGGCATAGGATGGGAAGGAAAGGAGGCGCCCATGGAGCTGAGGACGACATTTTCCGATCTCAAGTGCAAGGAAGTCATCAACATCTGTGACGGTGGGCGGCTGGGCTGCGTGACAGACCTGGAGCTAGATCTATGCACGGGGACGATCCTGTCCATCGTCGTGCCCGGAGAAAGGAGCATGCTGGGGCTCATACGGTCTCGGGACGGCATCGTCATCCCCTTTTGCCGCATCCAGAAGATCGGAGAGGACGTGATCCTGGTGGATCTGCGGGAGTATCCGGCCTGACCGACGCAAACGAACACTGTATCGGTATGAAATGTTAATAGCATGTTTACAGAATCCCCTCTGATGGGCGGGGGAAAAGTATGCTATACTTTATTGGTACAAATCGTGCCATCGGAGGACAAGCCAATGAAGTGTCGTTACTGCGGCAGCATGGAGAGCAAGGTCGTGGACAGCCGTCCCAATGAGGACAGCACGGCCATCCGCCGTCGGCGGGAGTGCATTCAGTGCGGCCGCCGGTTCACCACCTTCGAGAGGATCGAGGAGAACCCCATCATGGTGGTCAAGCGGGACGGGCGGCGGGAGCCGTTCGAGCGGGAGAAGATCGCCACCGGCATCCGCAAGGCCTGCGAGAAGCGGCCCATCTCCACGGACGTGCAGAACCAGATGGTGGAGCGGATCGTGCGGGAGGTGAACAACTCCCTGGATTCCGAGGTCTCCACGGCGACCCTGGGCGAGATGGTCATGAAGCAGCTCAAGGGTGTGGACGAGGTGGCCTACGTGCGCTTCGCCTCCGTGTACAAGGAGTTCAAGGACACCCAGACCTTCATGGAGGAACTGCAGCGGCTCCTGGATGAGAACGCGGGCGCGTGATGGACAGAGCATCCTTCGTTGAAGCATACGGGACGATACGGCCGGACTTTGCCTATCGGGAGCAGGCGGGCGTGGGCATCTATACCCTGCCTGCTTTTTCCGCACGTCCCGAGATCGATCATGGCTTCTCCGCCCGGATCGGCGGCGTCAGCAAGGCGCCCTTCACGGGGCTGAACCTGAGCTTCACCAACGACGCGCGGACCGACGTTATGGAGAACTACCGCCGCTTCAGCCGCGGCGCCGGGTTCTCGGAATCGTCCATGGTCATGGACAGCTACGAGCATGGCATCACGGTCCTGCAGGTGGATGCAAGGGACCGGGGCCGGGGCTACACCCGGGAGAGCCTGCCCCCCTGCGACGGGCTCATCACCAACGACCCCGCCGTCACGCTGATCACCGGTCACGCCGACTGCATGGCCTTCTATTTCTTCGACCCGGTGAAGCGGGCCATCGGCCTCTGCCACGCCGGCTGGCGCGGCGCCCTCGGCCGCATCGGCGGCAACATGATCGTCCAGATGAAAAGGGCGTACGGGTCCGATCCTCGGGACATGCTCTGCGGGGTGGGCCCCTCCATCTGCCCCAAATGCTTTGAGGTGGGGGAGGACGTGTGCGAGGATTTCGAGGCAGCCTTTCCCGTCTGTCCCCTCAGGGGCGTCAACGAGCGGGGCAATCCCACCGTGGACCTGTGGCAAGTGGCCGCCTGTCAGTTCATGGAGCAGGGAGTGCCGGTCGAGAACATCTTCCTCATGGGGGTCTGCACCAAGGAGACCATGAACCTGTATTCCTATCGGCGGGAGGGCCGCACGGGGGGCATGGCCGCCTATCTGCGTTTGCAATAAAATCGTGAAAAAAGCGGGAAAGGGCCGCCTTTGAATTGACAAGGGCGGTCTTTTATACTATAATTCACAAGATTGTTTAGAAAAAAGCAGGAGAACTAACCATGAAACGTCAAACCAAGAAGATCATTCTCATCGCCGCAGTGGCCCTGGTCGTCATCGTCCTGGTGGCCGGCCTAATCATGCTCCTTCGGAAGGATGCGTTCGGAGACAACTACTTCACCCGCAGCAATGCCATTGCCACGGTAAACGGGGCGAAGATCACCAGGAACGAATTCGCCTCGTCCCTGAGCGATTACTATAGCAATATCGACACCTACAACATGTACTATTTGTACTATAACATCGGGAATTACTATAACACCTCTTCTGAGTCTGACATGAAGAAACTGAAGAACGACATCCTCAACGGCCTGATCGACAACGAGATCTATATCCAGATGGCCAAGGACCTGGGCATCACGCTGACGGCGGAGGAGCAGGCGGAGGTAGACAAGGAGGCTCAGGAGGCGCTGGACAACCTGAAGGATCAGATCCTGCAGAGCGCCAAGTCCTCCGGCTCCCAGAATCCGGAGACCTACGCGGTCACCATGCTGGCCAATTACTACTCCAGCATGGGCATCAACCAGAAGATCTTCCTCGCCCGCAGCCAGCATTCAGCCCTGGCGGAGAAGTATGCCTCCAAGCTGCAGGAGCATTTCGCTGCCGAGCGGAACGTGACCGATGCGGAGCTCAAGGACATCTACGCTGAGTACGTCAAGGAGCATTACCAGGACGCCTATACGGACGGCGCCTATTCCCAGACCGAGTCCTATGTGGCTGCCGGCGCCACCAACATCCCCTACCTCTACATCCCCGAGGATTTCATCTTCGTCCGGGTGATCCAGCTGTCCGATGAGGCGAAGGCCAAGGAGATGCTGGAGAAGATCCAGGCCGGCGAGGACTTTGAGACCTTCTTTGCCAGTGATGACAACGAGAACACCAACGGCAAAGCCCTGAAGGAGAAGCCCCAGGCCATCGGTGCCAAGGACAGCGCCTTCAACGAGGAGATCTACAAGCAGGTGAGCACCACGGCCGTCGGCGATGTGACCATGATCCCCGTGGCTGGTACCGATGCTGACGGGAAGGCCATCACCACGTATCATATCGTCAAGCGGGTGGAGGGCACCACCGGCGTCGTTCCCTATGAAGAGGTCAAGGATGTCATCGACAGCAGCCTCAAGAGCCATGAGGAGAACGAGTATTACAGCGAGAAGGTGGACGCCTGGCGGGAGAAGGCGGAGATCGTCATCGATGACGACGCCGTCAACGCCTACGATCCCTCCAAGTAAGGAGACAGCATGCACAGCCGGTTCGTTCGTTGGATGTGTATCTTCATGGCGCTGCTCATGGTCATCGGTCTCGTCTTCACCATCGTGGCCAGCATCGCTGCTCTGTGAACTTTTGAGGAGCCGAATTAATTCGGCTCCTTTTTCATTTTCTTTGAAACGATTTGCCGCATTGGTTCGTTATATAGATGTAACGCGAAGGGAAAGGAAAAAGGACAATGATCCAGGACCTGTATGAACGTCATTTCGAGGAGCTCAGGCGGTACTGCCTGCAGCTCAGCCGCAGCGGCGACGTGGCGTTCGACCTGGTCCAGGAAACCTTTCTGAAGGCGCTGGAGCGGGAGGAGCTGCTGCTCTCCCTGTCCCCTGAGCAGCAGCGGGCCTGGCTGTACAAGGCCGCGCGGAACCTCTTCCTGGACGGCGTGCGCCGAAGCGCCCTGCTGCAGCGGAAGCAGAATCTGCTGCTCGATGAGGAGGAGCAAATGGAGAGCGGTTTCTCCCGGACGGAAACGGAGCTGCTGCTGTTGCGGCTCCCGGCGGAGGACAGGACCCTGTTCCGCCTCCGCTACCTGGAGGGGTACAGCGCCGTGGAGCTCGCCGAGATGTTCGACATGCCGCCCGCCACCGTCCGCACCAGGCTCCTTCGCGCCAGACTATCGTTGAAAAAGGAGATGAGCCTATGAAACGCAAATCTAAAACACCCGATACCCGGGAGACCTATCGCCCGTCCATCCGGGACAGGCAGGAGAACCGGCCCACGTTCGACCGGTTCCCGGAATACAGCCTGTTGCCCATGGATTTTTTCAAACTGCAATAACACCGCCGAGGAGGAGAGACCTATGAAGAAGATGATCGTGAACTGTGCCACCTGTGACATGCGCTCCGTGACGGAAGAGACGCTGCAAAGCTACGAGCAGATCATGGTGAACGCCGCCACCGTCCTGGTGACGCCCCGGGCCAAGGAGCTGGTGAACCGGTACAACGTAGCCTTGAACGCCGCGGACGTGATGGAGGTGCCCGAGGGGGAGAACGTGCGCGTCAAGCAGCAGAACGGGGCCTACCAGCTCACCGGCGACAGCGCGCCCCAGGCGGGGGAGATGACCATCCTGATGGTCAACGGCTCCCTGACCATCGGCGACGACGCTCTGGAGGCGGCTCAGGCCTATCAGAGCATCCAGGTGAACGGCTCCGTGCTCCTGCCCAAGAGCATGGCGGGCAAGCTTAGCAACCTGAGCGTCAACGGCTCCACGGACATCTATCCCAACGGGGCCATCCTGCTCAGGCGAAACGCTGTCATCGACAGGACCTTCGCCCTCCGGGCTCGGGAGAACGCGCTCTACTGGGCGTCCCGGCGGCTGGTGTTCACGGATGCCGATCTGAACGTGGAAAAGCTGGTCGAGAAGGGCGTCCAGTTTGCCAGCCGGCTGGCCCTCATCGCGGAGTCCCTGGCGGAAGCGGTGGTGCCCCTGCTGACGGAGGACACGGACATCCTCGTCGTCCCCGACGGCACCAAGTTCGCCAACGGCTATGCTGTGCTGGACAAGCGCTTTTTGAAGAAGTACGGCACCAAGCTCTATATCAACGGGGACCTGCTCGTGAAGCCGGAGGCGGTCGATGTGATCCCTGAGATCGAGTACCTGTATGTGAACGGCCAGGTGAAGATCCCCCAGGACCTGGTGGACGCCTTCGAGGAGATCGACGCGGAGTATGAGGATCTGACGATCCAAAAAGCCTACGGCAAGGTCATCGAGGACATGGTCAGGGCCGCCGTGGACACAAAGCTGTTGGAGAAGTACCCGGACGGGGTCCAGGTGACGGACTGCGCCATGGTGCGCATTGCCAAGGACGTGACGCCGGAGCTCATATTGGAGCGCCTTACCATCTCCGACTGCGCCAAAGTCTTCTGCACCGAGGAGCAGGAGGCCGCCGTCAGCGCCGTGTCGAAGGACGTAGCCATGATCGGCAGCATGGGGGACATGGGGGAGGACATCGTGGACATGGTGACCGGCAGCCTCCACCTGAACCCCAACCTGAAGGTCATCAACGCCGCGGACTATGTGATGTAATACGACACAAAACAAAAGCCTGCTGGGATTTCCGACAGGCTTTTCGTTTACTCGTTTTTCAGTTCCAGGGCTCGGGTGTAGACCTGTTTCTTGGGGAGCTTCAGGGCTTCGCTGGCCTCCCGGGCGGCGTCCTTCAGGCTCATGTGGCCCATCAGTTGGAGCAGCAGCCCGTCCAGATCCTCCTTCGTGGGGGCTTCCTCCCCCTTCGGCGGCACGGAAAACAGCAGCACGCATTCGCCCTTGACCTCCTCGGGCAGGGCGGCGAGGACCTCTGAAATTCTGCCCCGGTGGCAGCTTTCATGGACCTTGGTCAGCTCCCGCACCAGGGCGCAGGGACAGTCTCCAGCCACATCCAGCACGTCGGACAGGGTGTCCTTCACCCGATGGGGGCTCTCATAGAGGATGGCCGTGCAGCCGCAGACGGAAAGGTCGCGCAGCGCCTGCTTGCGCGCCGTGCCCTCCCGCGGCAGGAACCCGAAGAAGGTGAACCGATCGAGGGGCAGGCACGAGAGCACCGCGGCGGTAAGCACTGCGGAGGGGCCGGGGAGGACCGTATAGGGGAGGTCCGCCTCGATGCACGCCTGGACCAGCACGGCCCCCGGGTCGGAGATGCCGGGCATGCCCGCGTCGGACACGTAAGCGATGCTGCACCCCGCCCTGAGCTTTTCCAAAAGCTGGGGCGCCTTCTCCTTCTGGGTGTATTCGTGACAGCTCACCAGGGGCTTTTTGATGCCCAGATGATTGAGGAGCTTGGCACTTTGCCGGGTGTCCTCGCACCAGACCTCGTCGCAGCTTTCCAGCGCCTCCACGGCCCGATAGGTGATGTCCCCCAGGTTCCCGATGGGAGTGGCGATCAGGTACAGCATCAGCGGCGTTCCTCTTTTTTGATCCGGAGGCTTTCGCCGTCGAAGACGATGGAGCGGGTGATGGCGGCGTCCAGCATGCGGGACACGGTCCGCTCCCCATAGTGCTCCGCCAGCTCCGCATCGTTCATGTTGGAGATATACACGGTGGCCAGGCGGCTCGCGTTGCGCTGGTCGGCGATGGCGAACAGGGTTTCCGCCGTGACGTTGGGGATCATGGCCTCCGTGCCGAGATCGTCCAGCACCAGCAGCGGCACCTGGGTGAACCAGGGCAGGGGAGAGGCGTTGGTGGAGAAGCCGTTCATGACCTCCTCGTTCATGCGGTAGGCCGTGAGCCGAAGGCTTTCCACCCCATGCTCGATGGCCCGGGCGGCGATGGCGTTGCCCATGAAGCTTTTGCCGCGGCCCGCTCCCCCCCAGAGATACAGCTGACGGATGTTGGGCGTGGGCAGGGTGTCGGCGTACTTTTGACAGTAGGCCATGATCTTCAGGGCGCTTTGACGGGAAGCCTCGTCGAGATAGATGTCCTCCCGGAAGCGCTCGAAGGTCTCCCGCTCGTTGATGCGGGCGTTCTCCGCCATATCCCGCTGCTCCAGCTTCAGCCGACAGGCGCACTTCCTTTTGACGGGCTCGCCCACATAACCGGTGTCCTTGCACAGAGGGCACGCATAGACGGGCTGCAGATAGTCCTTGGGGAGATCATACCGCTTCAGCAGCGCCTCCTCCTCCAGACGTATGGTGGACAGCGTCAGCTTGGCCCCCTGGGCGGGCAGGGAGAACACGCGGCCGCGCTTGGCCTGCAGGGCGGCAAAGCCCGGGTCCAGGGCCTCGCAAGCCTTCCGGCGGGCTTCCAGCTGCTGCACGGCCCGGCGGCGCAGGCCGGCGTAATAGGTTTCATAATCCTGTTTCATAGCTCGTCCAGATCCATGGCAATATCGTCCAAATTGGCGTGGGACACGCCCTGCTCCGCATAGTTCAGCAGAGTGTTCCGCTTAGGGTCTCTGCGACGGGTGTCGGACGGTTCATAGGCGGCCTTCCGCTCCGTCAGCGCTTTTTGTGCTTCCTCCACGGTGCGGATCTTCCGCTCCGTCCAATCCTTCAAAATGGCCTTCAGCTTCCCAAAGGGCCGCTCCGCGTCGGCACACTCCTCGGCGGCCAGCAGCACCACCTCCCGGGGAAGACCCTCCGGCCCGTCCAGGAACACGCTGAGCTGCTGCATGTCGTCCTTGGTGGGGGTGGACACCTTGCCCATGCGGGCGAAGACCATGCGGGCGAATTCCCGCTCGTCGCTGAGGGCCTCGCTGTCCGCCCGAATGTCCGCCGCCTTCACCTTGTTCTGCTCATAGAGCTCCCGAAGCCGGTCGCCCAAGGCTTCGAAGGAGGGGCTGGACGTGTTGGTGAGCCGAGGGCATACGGCCAGGATGGCCTCGTCGTCAAAGCCCCATTCCTTGACCCAGCGGTCGTAGAGCGCCATCTCATCCAGGGTGGGGGAACGGCGCTTGTTCCACCGGCGCAGGACCATGGTGGCCCCATGCTTGCGGACGGTGGCGTTGGCGATATAGGTCCGCGCCTGCTCGTAGGTAAAGATGCCTGCGTCCGCCCAGCTCTTGCCCACGGTGACGATGTACTGGATGCGCACGTTCCGGCCCTTCTCCTCCATGCAGTGGCTCACCAGCTCCAGAACCGTTTTCTCCTCCAGATGGAAGGTCTCGAGGCAGTCGTAGATGTGCCCCAGCTCGTTCATGTTGAAGCGGCGTGGGGCGATGAGCTCGTTGAGGGCGCGGACGAAGGCCTGGTATTTGAGCGGTACCGCCGTGGTCACCGCCGGCTGCTCCACGGTCAGATACTCCACCTCCAGGGGCTCGTCCTTCAAAATACGGACCAGGCCCTTGCTCTGCCAATAGACGAGGGCGGTGCGGACCGTCCCCTCCGGCAGGTTGAGGGCCTCCGAGATGGCCACGTCCCCCATGGAGGGGAAGCGGCACTGCATGAGGCCATAGAGGTAGACCTTCACGGCGTCGCCGTCGGCATCGGGCATGAATTCGCTGAGAAACAGGTTGTCCACCGGGGTCTGTTCCCGTCGTTGGGCCTCGGGAGAAAAATGAATGTTCATATAGGGCAGTATAGCATAGGGAGGATCAAGTTTCAAGGCAGGTTATGAGACAGTGAAAATAAGCTTGTGAGACGGTGCAAATAAGGATACGGCAGAAAACTATAGATGCTCTTTTTCTTCCATGGGGGATTCGCGACTGACCGGGCCTGCTTTTTGGATCAACTCGTCCAAATAATCGGAAGTGCGCCGGGTATGACTTTTGACGACGAAAAGAAAAAACAAGACGCCGATAGCCAACATGAACAAGGCGGGAAAGGAACGGTCGCAGATACCGGCAAACAGCAAGGGCACACACCACACTATGGCAAAGCCTTTTTGAAAGGATGTTGATTCGGTTCGGTAGATGATTTCGCAGCAATGCTCGTCTATGGGCAGGACGCTTCCTTTCAGGGCGGCGCCTTTATCCCCTCTGGCTGAACGGGAATATACGGAGAAGGAATCGTCCTGGATCTCTCCGATCAATGGTTTTGGCGTATCGGACAGGGCACTGGCTCGGTCATTCGGCGCAACGCCTTCTCGAAGCACGGACATGAGATGGTCTTTGCTGCATTGAACCGTTATCCGATTCTCCCCATACGGGCTTCCTTTTCTGAACATGCCGCCTTCCCCTTTCATACCTATCATTTATATTTTATCCCGCTGGGGCCTGGTCGTCAAGAAAGCAGATGCCGTACTGACGAGCAGAACCGAAGAAAGTTTACCGCTTGTTCGTCAATTTCCTCTTTATTACGCGGGGATATACGCATATAATGATACCATGAGTACGAATAAGAAGCGTTCGCGCAAAAAGCAGAAGGTTTACACCATCCATTGGCCCGTCCTGCTGGGGCTCACGTTCCTGCTGGTGGCGGTGGTACTGCTGGGCGTTGGCGTCGTGCGCGCCTGCGCCCTGCCGGCGGGGGACGCGCTTGAGGCGGAGGGGACCCAGGAACCCATCATCCAGGCGCCCACCTGGTCGCCGCTTCCCGTGGATGTGGATTTCACCAAGGTCCACAGCACCCATGTGAAGGTCTTCTTCCCGGACGAGGGAAAGATCCGGGACATGCTTTTGGAGGAGTACATCCTGGGCGTGGTGGCCGGTGAGGTTGGCTCCAGCTATCCCATGGAGGCGCTGAAGGCCCAGGCTGTGGCCTGCCGGACCTACACCATGTATTCCATCCGGCACGGCGGATGCAAGACCAATCCCAGCGCGGACGTATGCACCTCCAGCAGCTGCTGCCAAACCTACCGGTCCGATGCGAAGCTGAGAAGATCGTGGGGCAACACCTACACCTATCGGTATTCCGTCATCGCCAAAGCGGTCATGGATACGGCGGGTGTGGTCATGCTGTACAACGGCAAGCCCATCAACGCCATGTATCACGCTGCGTCCGGCGGCTGGACCGAGGACAGCGAGAACGTGTATGGCAGCACCTTTGCTTATCTGCGCTCCGTGGAGAGCTCCCATGAGATCGGCAGCCGTCAGACCGGGGAAGTCAGGTATCATCGAGGGACGTTCGTAGAAAAGGTCAACGGCGCCCGTCCCAACGCCCATATGGAGGAAGACAAGCTGGAGGAACAGCTGAAGGTCCTTTCCCTCTATACCAGCGGCCGGGTGGAAAAGCTGCAATTGAACGAGGACGTGATCACCGGCAGGACGGCGCGGAAGCTGTTCGGTCTGGACAGCGCTATGTTCACCGTGGAGATCACCGGCGATGAAGTCATCTTCCATACCAAGGGCTTCGGTCACGGCGTGGGCATGAGCCAGGCCGGGGCCAACGGCATGGCCTCCGACGGCGCGGACTATAAGACCATCCTTTCCCATTATTATACCGGCGTCAGCTTCGGCGTCATCGGCCAGTACTAAAGGGCATGCGCTGGGAAAGCCTGCAATTTGAACACTACGGCATCTATCAGGACGAGGCCCTGGGCCGCTTCACGGAGGACCCGGTGCACCTCGTGCATTTCCTGCACGCCAAAAGAAGCGAGCGGGCGGTGGACCTGGGCACGGGCAACGGCATCGTCCCCCTGTACGCCAACGCCCTCTATGGCTGCGCCTTCACGGGGGTGGATGTGGACGAAGCGCAGCTGCGCCTGGGGCGCCTGTCCGCCGAGCGGAACGGGCAAAGCATCCCTTTCGTTGCGCTGGACGTGTCGGAGGCGCCCAAAGTCCTGGGCCACGGCCGGTTCGATCTGGTCACCATGAATCCGCCCTATTATTCCGAGACCTCTGCGGGGGAGGACCCACAGCGGGCCAGGCAGCGGCACGGGGATCGGTTGGACGACTTTCTGGCGGCGGCCTTCCAGCTGCTCAATAACGGCGGGCGGCTCTGCCTCTGTTATCGGGCGGATGGGATGGCGGACCTATTCGAATGGCTACGGAAGAACCGGCTGGAACCCAAGCGGATGGAGCTGGTGCCCCGCGGCGGGCGGGTGAAGCTGATCCTGGTGGAGACCAAAAAACTGGCAAAACCTGGAATGGATGTTTTCGTTGCTCAGGGGCAAGATAAGGGCATCACTTGAAAAAAGGAGGTATGCCCCTTGAAACGAAATAAGATCCGGATCTTTCTCGGTACGGTGCTGACCATCGTCACACTCTCGATCGGTGCGCTGCTCGGCGGCTGCACCTGCCGCGCCAGTGTGAAGCCCACGGCTTCCGCGATGCCCACCCGGACGGCCACCATGGCGCCCGTGGCCACGGCAGTCGTCACGGTCGTCCCTGCGGCCAGCGAAACGCCCATGGCTTCCGATCCGATCAGCAGCCCCTCGATGAGCCCCATGACGAGCGAAGGAACGGGCGGCGGCACCCCGTGACCGCACCGAAAAAGATTCAAGTGAAAACAGGACGCTATCCCGTCCTGTTTTTAGTTTTGTCCGGAATGGCCCCGAAAAAAGTACTTGACATACATTCTGGCCTGTACTATAATATCAAATTTTTGTACTAAAAAATCCTTTGACATTTCCCACAGGGATATGCTATACTTATCATAGATATTGGGAAAGGAGGCAAGCTGCGCGTGTTTCAGGTGGGCGATATGGTTTGCTATCCCATGCACGGGGTAGGCACGGTGGAAGCGATCCAGGAGCAAAACATCTTGGGCGAGACCAATCAGTATTATTTGCTGCGGTTTCTCATGGGGCGCATGACGGCGCTGGTGCCGGTGAAGAATGCGCAAAGCGTAGGCTTGCGTCCTCTAATCGACGAAGGCACCTACGGCAAGGTGGTGGAGTTTCTCAAATCCGATGATTGCTCCCAGGAGAGCGACAACTGGAACCAGCGGTATCGGGAGAATCTGGACAAGCTCAAGCAGGGCGATGCCCTGGTGGTGGCCGACGTGGTCAAGTGCCTTATGCGGCGGGATCAGGAGCGGGGGCTCTCCGCCGGGGAGCGCAAGATGTATCTGACCGCCCGTCAGGTGTTGGTGGCAGAGCTGTCCGCATCCAGCGGTCGGGGAGAGGAGGAGTTCCTTCCCTTGGTCGGCGGCGCATAAATCGGATGGAGAAATGGGAAACGGCTGCGGCGGAAACGCCGCATTTTCTTTTGAAATTTTTCTTGACAGGGCATGACCTTTCCCGTATAATAGACAAGGTTCATTTTGGAGGAGAGCGCGTCAGGCGTTTTTTTCCATGAAGATATTCCAAACAGAGTGAGGTGTATGGCATGAAACGCACTTACCAGCCGAAGAAACGGCAGCGGAGCATGGTCCATGGTTTTCGTAAACGCATGGCCACTGCGGATGGCCGCAACGTGTTGAAGCGCAGGCGCGCCAAAGGCCGCAAGAAGCTGAGCGCCTGAGCAGTCAGGAGCGCCATCGAGAGGCGGAATGCGGAAGCATAGCTTTCGCAACGCGGCATACGCCGCATTACTTTGTAGCGCTGCGGCAGGCTATGGCTTGCCGTGCGTTGCTATTTACGGGAAAGTGTTCATCGGCTTTTGAATCGGACGTACTCCCTGAAACGGCATAAGGAGTTTCGATTTACCTATCGGACCGGCCGTCAGGTCGGCGGTGGAAGCTTCGTGTTGGTGACGGCCCGGAACCGAAAAAACAAGGTCCAGGTCGGTTTTTCCGTATCAAAAAAGATTGGGAACAGCGTGACGCGCAATCGCGCCAAGCGGCGCCTGAAGGCCTGCTTTTCACCGCTGCTCCTGCAGGTGAAGCCGGGCTACAATCTGATCTTCATCGCACGATCTGGTGCGCTGACGGCCCCCTTCCTGTCCATGCAAAAAAGCATGGTCACGGCCCTGCAGCGAGCGGGCGTGTATGTAGGTGCGGCCCCTGCGGAGGCGCAGCAGCCATGAAGAAGGTGTTGTTGGCCCTGATCCGATTCTATCAGCGGCATATCTCCCCCTGTTTCCCGGCTCGCTGCCGCTTCACGCCGACCTGCTCCCAGTATGCCTGGGAGGCCATCACGAAATACGGTGCCCTGAAGGGCACAGGTCTGGCCATCTGGCGAATCCTTCGCTGCAACCCCTTCTGCAAAGGGGGCTACGACCCCGTTCCCTGACCCGACACAGGTTATAAAGGAGACCTATAGTGACTAATTCATTCGTTCTGACCCGTTGGCTGCTGGCCGGTATGCGCTGGCTCTATGAGAGCATCGTGTCCTTCACGGGGATGCAGGCTTCCTATGCCATCGTTCTCACCATCCTCCTCTTCACGGTCGCTATCCGCTGCCTGACGGTCTTCGGCGACATCAAGTCCCGCAAGTCCTCCATGCAGATGCAGGAGATCCAGCCGGACCTGGACCGGCTGATGAAAAAGTACCAAAACGACCCCAAGCGCATGAATCAGGAGCGCAACAAGCTCATGAAGGAGAAGGGCGTCAGCACCATGTCCGGGTGCTTGCCGCTGCTCATCATGATGCCCCTGCTGTTCATGTTCATCAACGCATTCCGCGCCTGGTCCAACGAGCAGATGCTGTCCTTGATGCTGACCATGGATAAGGACCCGCAGGCCGGCATCAACCTGTTCAGCCAGTATAAGTTCTTCTGGATCCTGAACATCTGGCGGCCCGACAACCTGACCAGCTCCGCCGTGCTCACCGGCGAGCAGTTCTGGCGGACCTTTGCTGCCACCAAGGCCACCTATATCGATAAGTTCATCTTCTACACCGAGCATCAGCAGGCCCTGGATGAGCTGCTTCTGCGGATGGGCTTCTTTGTGAAGGATGCGGCTGGCGCCCTGACCCTCGCTGAGGACAATTCCGTCTTCCTGGCCGCCTACGAGACCATGATGGGCCCCTGCATCGACGCCTACAAGGGCTATGTGAACGGGTACGCCGTCCTGCCGATCCTGGCGGGTGCCACCTCGTTCCTGCTGTCATGGGTGTCCATGCAGCAGCAGAACAAGAACAAGAAGGAAGAGGAGACCAGTTCGTCCAATGCGCAGGCAAAGAACATGGGCAAGAGCATGATGTACATCATGCCTGCCATGTCCGTGTTCTTCTGCTGGCAGTATGACGCCACCTTCTCCTTCTACTGGATCATCAGCAACCTCATTGCTACGGCCATCAACGTCATTTTGAACAAAAAGCTTCCGGCTATCGTGGAACGGGACAAGCAGAAGCGGGAAGCTAAGCTGATAAAGGAGAGAAACTGACCCATGAGAAGTATGGAGTTTTCCGGCAGGACGGTGGACGAGGCCATCTTCCACGGCCTGAATGAGATGGGTGTGACCATCGACCAGGTGGACATCATCACCGTGCAGAGCGAGAGTAAGGGCATCTTCGGCTTCGGTGCCCGCAACGCCATCGTGCGCCTGGTGGAGCGGGAGACCCCCGTGGTCCCCGACTTTACCGCCATCAACGAAGAGCGTCGGGAACAGCGGGAGGAGCGCAAGGAGCGTCGGGATCGGAAGGACGATCGGCGCGAGAGCCGCAGCGGCAAGCGCTCGGACCGTCGTCGGGAGCAGCCCAGGGAGGAGAAGGAGCCCGATGCCGCCCCCGTGGAGGAGCTGCCCTATTCCAAGGAGCTGGCCCAGGAGCTGGATTCCGCCAGGTTCCTGCAGGAGCTGTTGGGCAAGATGGGTGTCAACGGCACCGTGTCCGCCTTTGAGAATGAGGAAGGGATCAAGCTGAAGATCGATTCCGATACCGATGGATTGCTGATCGGCCGTCGGGGCGAGACCCTGGATGCGTTGCAGTACATCGTTTCCCTCTATGAGAACAAGGATCGCAAAGAGAACGGTTACCGCCGCATCTCCATCGACACCGAGGGCTACCGGGCCCGTCGGGAAGACACGCTCAGGCGCCTTGCCCGTCGGAACGCCCTGAAGGTGGCCAAGTCCGGCCGCTCCTTCGCCATGGAGCCTATGAACCCCTACGAGCGCCGGGTCATCCACTCCGCGCTTCAGAGCTTCCGGGGCGTCACCACCCACTCTGAGGGCGACGAGCCCAATCGCCGGGTCATCATCACGCCGGAGGAGTAAGGAAAGATTCCTTGCCTTTGCCGCTTTTTCTCTTTAGACAAAGAAGAAAAAACGGCGCAAAAAGAGAAACTTAAGAAAGAAAAAGGGATAGTCCCATAGTGCTTCTTTCCTTCTTACAGTTCTTTTGGACACCTTTTCTTCCAAGAAAAGGTGTCCGCTTTGTTAAATACCTCTACAAGAAGGGTTCACCATGACAGCAGACACCATCTATGCCCCCTCCACCGCCATCGGCGGGGCCATTGCCCTGATCCGGGTGTCGGGGCCCCTGTGCCCGAGTATCGCCCGGGAGATGCTGGATCGGGACGTGACCAGGACGCCCCGGGTGCTGCGCTTCGTGCGCCTGTTGGACGGGGAGCAGGTGCTGGACGACGGCATGGCCTGCTTCCTGCCGGGGCAGGGGACCTACACCGGGGAGGACATGCTGGAGCTCTCCTGCCACGGCGGCAGCCGCACGGTGGCCCGCTTGCTGGAGCGGCTGAGCCGTACGGGCGCTCGCCCTGCGGAGCCGGGGGAGTTCACCAAGCGGGCCTTTCTCAACGGCAAGATGGATCTTTCCGAGGCGGAGGCGGTCATGGACGTGGTCTCTGCTCGGGCGGAGGAGAGCCTGAAGGCGGCCTTAGAGCAGCTTCATGGAAAGCTGTCGGAGCGGATCAATGGCATCGAGGAGCTGTTGCTGGACAGCCTGTCCGCCATCGACGCGGCGGTGGACTATCCCGACGAGGTGGAGGAGGATGTGTCTCTGGCGCTGCCCGAAAGCCTGACAAAGGCTCAGCGGGAAATCGACGCCCTGATTGCAGAAGGGCGGCAGGGGCGGGTCCTGCGGGAGGGGGTCTACGTGGCCCTGGTGGGGCGGCCCAACGTGGGCAAGAGCTCCCTGCTGAACGCCCTCATCGGCACAGATCGGGCTATCGTCACGGACCTCCCTGGCACCACCCGGGACACCCTGGATGAGGAGACCGCCTTCTTCGGCGTGCCCGTGCGCCTGGTGGACACGGCGGGCATCCGGGATAGCGGGGACGTGGTGGAGCGGATCGGCATCGACCGGGCCAAGGCTGCCCTTGAACGGGCGGACGTGGTGGTCCTCCTTCTGGACGGCACCCAAGCCCTGACCGAGGAGGACGCCAACCTCATGTCTCTGACCGAGGGCAAGAACCGATTGATCCTCCGCAGCAAGGGCGACCTTTTACAGGCGCGGGACAGCTTCGGGGAACTGATCGTCAGCGCCAGGACCGGTGACGGTTTGGACGAATTGAAGCGCCGCATCGTAGCCCTGTCCGGCGCCAAGGAAGGCGCGGCCATCACCAACGAGCGACACATCAAGGCCCTCGAGAACGCCCGGGACGCCCTCATACACGCCCGCACCGCCCATGAACTGACCCTTATCGCCACGGACATCCGCGACGCCCTCCATCACCTGGGCGCTATCACCGGCCGGGACGTGGACGCCACCGTCATCGATCGTATCTTCGCTCGGTTTTGCGTGGGGAAATAGAGGAATCATTGGAAGCTTGCGTCTTTTCTTGAAAGAAAAGACGCCCAAAAGAACTTTAAGAAAACTAAAAAGCTTAAGAGGACATCCCATATTGTCTTCTTAAGCTTCTCTTTTTGGTCCTTTTTCTCTTCACCGAAGAGAAAAAGGGCATATAAACAAAACAATCTAATCCTCGTACTCCTCCGGCTTCATGGGCCCATGGAAGGGGTCCGCGTAGCCGTCCTCCTCTTTGTCCAGAAACTGGCGGTTCAGCAGGACCATCCGCAGCTGCTCCGGGCTCAGGGGGCTCCCGCCCTCAGGGGAAATACAGGCGGAGCAGGTATAGAAGCATTGGGGGCAGACGCAGCCGCTTTCCACGCCCTGCTCCCGCTGGACCATATAGGTGCCGCATACCTTGCAGCTGCAGCGCATTTGACCGTCTCCTTTTCGTATCTTTTGTAAATTCAGTATAGCACACCCTTCCCCCAAACACAAGGAACATGGTATACTCCCAGTATGAAACGTATGCTCATGCTCCTGCTGGTCCTGGCGTGCCTATGCGCAGGCGTCACGGCCCTGGCGGAGGAAAAGGAAAGAGAGACCGTGTCCCTGGGCAGCAAGGGTCAGCTGGTGGTGCGTGTCCAGCAGCGGCTCAGCGACCTGGGGTATTACGCCTACAAACCTACGGGCAGCTACCAGGCGGTGACCCGGCGGGCGGTCCTCGCCTATGAACGGGCCGCCGGCGTCCGGCAGGATGGCCGCCTGACCCCGGAGGAGCAGGACGGGCTCTTTTCCGCCTGGGCGTCCCGGGCGCCCTTTGCGGCGTCGGTGCCCCTGAGCTTCACCGCCCAAAGCAGCTTTTTTCAGGTGACCGGAGAGCTGTGGGACTGGTCTGAAGTAAAAAAGCAGCTCACGGAAGGGGAGGCCTATGCCGTCACCAACTGCGCCACGGGGGAAAGCTGCCAGATGGTATTTGCGGGCGGGGAGAATCATGCCCACATGACCCCGGCCAAGCAGGCCGTCAATGGGCAGATGTTGACCAAATGGCTGGGGGAGAGCAACAGCTACTATAAAATTGCCGTGACGGTGACCGTGGGCGAGAAGCGGGTGGCCGCCTCCCTGCAGTACGACAATGACGTGGCCCACGTCTACTTCCAGGGCAGCACTTCCCAGGTGCTGAACTTTTCCGATGTGGAGCACGACAGCCTTATCCGCCGGGCGGCGGGCCGGTAGCTATCGTGGACGGCCTGCCAGAATGTGCAGATGGATGGTGACCTTTGTGAGAGCAGCCAGATCCAGCTGCTCTTTTTCTATGCCCTGGGTGAGCGGCGTCATGGCGATAAGGTCCGCCGCCTGGGACGGCGTCAGGGGGTAGGTGCTGCAGATTTCCTCGGTTTCCAGGAGCTCAAACTTTTCTTTGAAGAGTTGCAGCACCCGCTCGTTGCTGTACGTTTCGCGGCGCAGCCTGTCCCTTGCCAGGGCGCGGACCTCCTGGAGATACCGTTCGCCCGGCACCACCTTCAGCACTGCCCCGCCGGGCAGAAGCACCCGGCGAAACTCCGGATAGTTGGCGGGGGAGAGGATGTTCAAGATGGCGGCCATGCTGCCCTCCGCAAGGGGCAGGCGGCTGAGATCACCCACCGCCCACAGCCAGCCGCCACCGCCCCGGGCCGCCCGCTGGACGCCGGGCCGGGAGAGATCGAGGCCGAGACAGGCTCGCGCCGACGGGTCGGGCAGGATGGCCTTCAAAAAGCTCCCCTCCCCACAGCCTGCGTCCAAAACGGGCCCGGCAGGGGCATACCTGTCCAGCAAGGTACGCAGCCGCTCGATCAGCTCCTCATAGAATCCGCCGGCGATGAACCGGCTCCGGCTGTCGAACAGGTCGTCGTCGTAGGCGCCGGCTCTGGCAGCGGGACAAAAGTCCACATACCCCTTCTTGGAGAGGGCAAAGTCGTGTCCCGCGTCGCAGCGCAGGGAGGTCTCCCCGGCCGTCATTCGGCCGCGGCACAGGGAGCAGCGGAACAGGGCTGCGCTATTCAGGATCGGTTGCATTCGCTGGTGCATGGCTACAGTATACTATGGAAGGGTCCCAAAATCTACCCGCTCCTTGACAAAAACCCGCCGCTCCGCCCATAATAGGGGCATGATACCTGAGTATGTCAACTTCATCCTTTCCCTGCTCCGGCAGGCGAACTACAAGGCCTATGCCGTGGGTGGCTGCGTGCGGGACGTTCTGCGGGGCGTGACCCCTCACGACTGGGACGTGTGCACCTCCGCCCGGCCGGAGGAGATCGAGCGGGTCTTCGCGGACCTGCCCCAGATCCATACGGGCAAGAAGCACGGCACCGTGGCGGTCGTCGTGGCGCACAAAACGGTGGAGATCACCACCTTTCGGGCGGATGGGGCCTACCTCGACCATCGTCACCCTGCAGGCGTGACTTTCCTCTCCGATCTGGAAGGGGACCTTTCCCGCCGGGATTTCACCATCAACGCCATGGCCTTGGATGAAACAGAGCGGCCTATCGACCGCTTTGGGGGCCAGAAGGACCTGCAGGACAGGATCATCCGCACCGTAGGCGACCCCGTAGAGCGCTTCCGGGAGGACGGCCTGCGCATTCTGCGGGGGCTGCGGTTTGCGTCCCGATTGGATTTTGAAATCGAGCCAGCCACCGCCCGGGCCATGCTCGCAGAACGGGACCTGCTGCTGGGCATCAGCGCCGAGCGCATCTTTTCCGAGCTGAAGGGCATTCTCATCGGCCCCGGGGCGGGCCGCATCCTGCGGGCCTTTGCGCCCATATGTTTCGCCATATTGCCGGAATTGGCCCCCATGGCGGGCTTCGAGCAGCACAGCCCCTACCACGACAGCAACGTGTGGGAACACACGATCCGGGCGCTTGAAGCGAGCCCCGCCAATCCTATCTTCCGCCTGGGGCTGCTCTTCCACGACTGCGGCAAGCCCGCCTGCTTCACCCGGGACGAGACCGGCCGGGGCCACTTCTATGGCCACCCCCAGAAGAGCCGGGAGCTGGCAGAGGGGGCCCTTCGCCGATTGAAGTGCGACACCGCCACCCTGGACAGGGTGCTGTATCTCATCGAGAGGCATGACACCTGGCTGCCCGAGACGGAGAAAAACATGCGCCGGTTCCTGCTCCACGAGGACGTGGACCGGGTGCGGGACCTGCTGGCGGTCCAGCGCTGCGACGCCTTGGCCCACGCCCCTGTTGGCCGAGACCCGGCGTTGCGGAACATTGAGAAGTGGGAGCAGCTTTTGAACGCGGTCCTGGCCCAAAAGCCCTGCCTTTCCCTGAAGACCCTGGCCGTTTCCGGCGACGACCTCCTGTCCCTGGGCATGGCCCCCGGGCCAGCCGTAGGCCGACTTTTGAACGATATGCTCCGCGAGGTGGCGGACGGTACGCTGAAGAACGACCGGGAAGCCCTCCTTGTCTACGCTGAAGCACATATTTAATACCTGTTCGCAACAATTTTGCGCCTCCCGTCGTCTAATCAGTAGATGATCATCCAAGCAGAAAGGAGCGCGTATGAGCAGCCACGAAAACGACGCCTGGTTCTCCCGTGAGATCGAGAAGCTGGGGCCGACCCTGTTTCGCGTCGCCTTTGCCATTTTGCGCAACCGGACCTCGGTACGCTGAAGCAGCGCCGGTATTTTAAGACCTGGCTCATCCAGATCCTGAAAAACGAGTGCTTCGACATGCTCAAGCGCCGCCGTCCCACCCTGGACGTGGAGGGGCAGGGGGAGCTGAGCTATGAGATGGCTGTACCCGATCTGGACCTCAACCGGGCCTTCGACCAGCTGAGCCCCGAGGAGCGCCTCACCATCACCCTCTACTATTACGAAGGCTACGACACCCGGGAGATCGCCACCCTCACCGAGGTCAGCGAAGGGACGGTCCGCAGCCGCCTCTCCCGGGGCCGGTCCAGCCTTCGCGCCATGCTGCAGGAAAAGGAGGCAGCCAGATGAAGAAAAAGGATTTTGACAACAGACTGCAAAACGATCTGTTCCCCGACATGCCCGCATCCTTTGAACGGGGATTGAAGAAGGCGTTGGAACAGGAAGGCGTGCGCGCCAGGAAACGGCCCACGGCTACGGGCATCTTTACCGCAGCCGTTAGCGTGGTGGCAGCCGCCGCCTGCTTGGTGATCGTGCTCATTGGTGTCCTGGGCGGAGGAAAGGGCAAAACCAACGCCGCTGCGCAGGTGGAAGCCACGAGTACGCCCCAGATGGCCCAGCCCACGCCCATGGATCAGCCCACCCCCATACCCATGGATCAGCCCACGCCCATGCCCCTTGCTGCCCAATGGGACACCAAGGTCATCCCCCTGAACGAATCCTTCGACTTTGAGAACAAGGAAAAAAACGAGGCGCTGTATCAGGGCATCCTGAGCTATTTGAAGAATAAAGGCGAAGCGGAGCCTGAGGAGCTGTGGCTCTGCGCCATGAAGCTTCGCCGGGTGGGAGAAACGGCGACAGACGGGTATTACGTCCTGGCCCAGCACAGCTTCGACGGCAAGGACGGACCGGAGCTCTATTGCCTGTCGGACGATTTTGAAGTCCTCTGGGCCACGGAGGGCAGCGGCCAGGGCCCCAACCACGCTGTCCGTCCGGAGGAGGACAGCTATACCGTACGGGCCCAGCGCCATTTTCTCTACGGCACGGAACCCATGATCGCCGAGCCGGGCATCCCCCATGTGAAACGTGGCGCCGTGGTGGGCGCTAACCCGGGGACCGACATCGAATTCAGCATGGCGGCCTCAATCACTGAGGTGCAAAACCGCCTGGCTGATGCCGACAGCGCCAATCCCGGTGCGGCCCGGGAATACTTCCTGGTGACCGTGCCCGCCGGAAGCTGGGACGCCGTCATGGAAGCTCACACCCTTCGTTTCGAGACGGAGGAGGGGCCGGTGGACGTGGATATGGAAAAAGAGCTGCCCACGGTTGGGACCGTGCAAAATACTGTAATGCCCCAGCCGACGCCCATTGCGGAGGTCCAGGGCGTGGAGTATTGGCTGTCCCAAAACCAGCCCCTGATTCGGGACTTCACTGACGACTGGTACGGGGAGGCGGCCGTAGAGCAGTACGCCGAGGCCGTCCGCCGGGCCCTGTTGGTCAGCGGAGAGCATATCCAGGACGAGCTGTGGATCTGCGGCGTGGCCAGTGATGCAGAGCATACGGACGGAACGCCGCCCACGTCCGTCTATGTGCTGGCCCTGAACGTGGGCGATGGGGAGCCGTCCCCGGAGCTGTTCTACTACGAGAACGGCCTCATCCTTTGGATGACCCAGGGGGCGGACATAGAGACGGTCAACGTGGTCTACCACCACGGAAACACTATCGTCTTCGGCAAGTCCCCGGCCTTCGACAACCGGCCTCTCGCCATGACCTACGGCAAGCTGACGTTGGAGAACGGGGACGACGAGCTGGTGCCGGTCCTGCCCCTCGATCAGATCCGGCAGCGCATCACGGGCGGTCCCTACTATTACTCGGCGCGGGAGTGCTACCTGTGGAAGGATGGGGAGAAGCACGAGATCAAAAAGCTGACCATTGCAGCGGAGGTCAACGGCAAGAGCAAGGCGTTCGCACTTCATACGATCAACGTCCTCACGCCTCAGAGTATCCCCAACATGGCTGTAAAATCTGGCGGCATGGTCTATCCCGGCCGGGTGACTCTGATGGCTCACAGCCTGAACGAGGACGGCGTGGCGGCGGATGGGATGCCGCCCCTGGAGGAGGTCATGGAAAACGGGATCCTGTTCCAGAATACCTATATATGGCAGCGGCCGTTGACCATCCTCACCGCTTCGGACGCCGTGAGCGTGGACGGGGTGGACGTCTACCTGGTGAACGACGGGAACAGCGCCATGCAGGCGACGGGACAGCTGGACGGAGCCGATCTCAGCCTGGCAGACCTTGATGAGCTGCCCCCGGGCGAATACTACCTATGCTTCCACACCACCGCTTTGGGCCCCTATTCGGAGAAGATCGGGCGTTACACCTTCCAAACGGATTTCACCATCTACAAGGTGACCCTGAAATGATGACGACACAAGGCTCTGCCAAAACCTGGCAGAGCCTTTTCACTGTTCACGATTTGTTGATTTCTTGTCCGCTTTTTTGTTGCACATATCCTGTACAATAGGCTCAAGAACAAGCCGAAAGGTGGGATTCTTTGTTGAAAATCAGATCGTTGCTCCTTATTTTGATGAGCGTGTTGCTGCTCGTCGCCTGCGGTAAGGGCGACGCTGTGACTGTACAGTCGAAGATGGAGAGCTCCATAACGGAGATGACCATCGAACAGGTTCCCGTACCGGCGACGACGCCTCTCGAACAGCAACAGGTGGTTATTGCAGTCGTCACCAACAGCGCCACCCAGGTCCCGGTCATGACCATGCCACCGAAGCCGGCAGCGACCACGGAGCCCGTACCGGTGTCCACCGACACCCCCGCACCCACCGACACGCCGGAGCCCACAGAGACCCCTGTGCCCATGCTGGGGGTGCTGGACGGCAGGTTCGCGGACAAGTTCGTCACCGGCAAGCCGGTGATCACGGAAAACAGCTACCAGTCCGAGCGGGTGGCCATCTTCATCACCCGGGTGGTGGATGATTCCAAGACCATCACCAACCATACCTTCAACTATTTCCTGGCGGATGTGTATCTGCAGAACATGGAGGACTTTCGCAGCGGTGCTGCCGAATCGTGGAAGCAGAAATGGAAGAATGAGATGCTGGTGGACGTGGCCCCCAAGTATAACGCCATCTTTGCCGTGTCGGGGGACTTTACGCTGACCCGTGAAAAGGGCCTGGTCACCCGCAACGGGGAGGTCCTTCGCAAGGTCCACGATCCCAAATTCGACGTGGGTGTGATCTATACGGACGGCCATATGGAGACCTATACCGCTCAGAAAACCCCTGTGGAGCAGTTGACCACCGATCCCAATGTGTGGCAGATCCTGGGCTTTGGACCGGAGCTGCTGGACGAGAACGGCCAGCCCAAAACCCAGTTCAACGACCCCAAGAAGGTGAGCCGGGCCAACATCCGCAACGCCGTGGGCTACTATGAACCGGGGCACTATTGCTTCGTGTACGTACAGCCCTACAAGAAGCGCAAGGACGATACCTGCCTCGATATGGAGAGCTTGTCCAAGCTCATGTATTCCCTGGGCTGCGTCCGCGCCTACAACTTGGACGGCGGCGGCACGGCGGGCATGTATTTCCACGGCAAACTGGTCAGCGACAAGGGCCTGGGGCAGACCCGGAAGATACACGACATTTACTATATTCCCGCTGTATGACGAAAGGGATCATCCTGTTGCCGGAGCACATTGTGGCTCCGGCTTTTCCTTTTCGTGGCAATTTGGCAAAAAAACGAAA
Source organism: uncultured Eubacteriales bacterium (assembly GCA_902761365.1). GTDB lineage: Bacteria > Bacillota > Clostridia > Christensenellales > CAG-138 > RUG472. Next base: position 34,177 of record CACWJZ010000006.1, read on the forward strand.
AACAAAAAGGAAAATGGGCAAAACCGGCGTATATGAATTAGCAGTGAACAATTTGGGAGGCGTTATGGCTGATAATTCCGTTCGGTCCCGCTGGGAAGATTGGGAGGAGCAGATGCTCTCTCCCTATGCCACCCTGTCGAAAAACACCCGGGGGCGGGAACGGGAGATCGAGCCCTGTGAGATCCGCACCTGCTTTATGCGGGATCGGGACAGGATACTGCACTGCAAGGCCTTTCGCCGTCTGAAGCACAAGACCCAGGTCTTTTTGGCGCCCCTGGGCGACCACTACAGGACCCGGCTCACCCACACCCTGGAGGTGTCCCAGATCGCCCGGACCATAGCCCGGGCCATGCGGCTCAACGAGGATCTGACGGAAGCCATCGCCTTGGGCCACGACCTCGGTCATACCCCCTTCGGGCACACCGGCGAAGGCGTGCTCGACAGGCTGGTCCCCGGCGGGTTCAGCCACAACGAGGAGGGCCTCCGGGTGGTGGACAAGCTGGAGAACGATGGTCAGGGCTTGAATCTGACCTTTGAGGTCCGGGATGGGATCGTGAACCATCCCAAGAAATGCCACCCCGCCACCATGGAGGGGAAGGTGGTGTCCCTCTCCGACCGTATCGCCTACGTGAACCACGACATCGACGACGCCGTCCGCGCCGGGGTCCTGAAGGCCGAGGACATTCCGGAGAGCTGCCGCAAGCGCTTCGGCAACACCCACAGCGAGCGCATCAACAGCATGATCCTGGACGTACTGAAGGCCAGCCAAAACCAGCCCAAGGTGGTGTTTACGGACGAGGCAGCCCGGGAATTTGACGCCCTGCGCAACTTCATGTATGAAAACGTGTACTTCAACCCCATCGCAAAACGGGAGGACGAGAAGGCGCGGGGCGTGGTGGAGGCCCTGTACAGCTACTATTTGGACCATATCGAGCTGCTGCCTAAGGAGTTTTTACTCCACCTGGACGAGGACGGGGCCCAGCGCATCGCGGCGGACTACATCGCCTGCATGACGGACACCTACGCCATCCACGAGTATCAGCGGCTGTTCGTACCGGCGGCCTGGAATTAGACTGGCATTCCCCCAGGAATGGATGGACGAGCTTCTGTCCAAGAATGAGATAACGGAGGTCGTCTCCTCCTATGTGGCGCTCAAGCCCAAGGGCCGCAAGCTCTGGGCCTGCTGTCCGCTGCATGGGGAGAAGACGCCGTCCTTCTCCGTGTCCCCCGACAAACAGCTGTTCTACTGCTTCGGCTGCCATGCCGGCGGCACCGTCATCCAGTTCATCATGGACATGGAGCATCTCACCTTTCTGGAGGCGGTGAAGCTCCTGGCGGAGCGGGCCCACATGGAGCTGCCGGAGGATCGGAACGACAGGGACCTTCAGCGCCTGAGGGCCTATCGGGAGCGGCTTTATGCGGCCAACAAGGCGGCGGCCCGGTTCTACTGCGAGCAGCTGTTGGGCCCGGAGGGCCAGCCCGGAAGGGACTACGCCCAGCGGCGGGGCCTGGTGAAGGACATCATCCTGCGCTTCGGCATCGGCTACGCCCCGGAGGGATGGGATAACCTGATGAAGCACCTGCAGGCGCAGGGCTTCTCCGAGAAGGAGTTGCTGGACGCGGGCCTGCTGGTGAAGAACCCCACCTCCGGCCGGGTGTACGACGCCTACCGGAACCGTCTCATCTACCCCATCCAGGGCATCGGCGGCCAGGTATTGGGCTTCGGCGGCCGGGTGCTGGACGACAGCAAGCCCAAGTATATCAACACCGGCGACACCCCCATCTATAACAAGCGGAACAACCTGTACGGGCTGTTTCTGCAGAAGGGGTCTAAGCTCACCGACCTCATCATGGTCGAGGGGTATATGGACGTGATCGGGCTCTACAAGGCTGGCGTCACCAACGCCGTGGCCAGCCTGGGTACGGCCTTGACGGAGCAGCAGGCGCGGCTGCTCAAGCGATATGTGGACACCGTCTACATTGCCTACGACGGGGACGCCGCTGGGCAGAATGCCACCATCCGTGGATTGGAGATACTGTCCCATGAGGGGCTGGTCGTGCGGGTCATCGTGTTCCCGGACGATCTCGATCCGGACGAGTACGTTCAGATCTACGGCAAGGCCGGGTTCGATGCGCTGAAGGCCAACGCCTATTCCCTCCATGCCTTCAAATTGGAGGCCATGGCGCGGGGGTATGACCTCAACGACGAGAATGGACGGGAGCAGTTCGCCGTGAAGGCCTGCGCCTTCGTGGGGACGCTCCAGCCCGTGGAGCAGGAGCGGTACTACAAGCTCATTGCCCAGAAGACGGGCTACGAGCTCGAATCCCTGCGGGAGCAGGGGAAACGGGGCGAAGGGTACACCGAAAAGCCCCTGCGCTTCTCCAGAGGCACCTACCGCCGCCGCAGCGCCCAGGACGAGGATCAGAAGGAGCTGTTGCTGCGGACCATGCTCACCTGCGCCGTGAAGGATAAACGGGCCTATGCCGCTCTGAAGGCAGCGGGGGCGGGGGAGACGCTGACGGAGCCGTATGCGGCCCTGTTCGCCGCCCTCGACCAGCCGGGCTTCTCCTTCGCCGCCTATGTGGGCGTCCAGGAAAAGCAGGTGGCGGAGAAGCTGACCGCCCTTATACGGGACGAACAGAATATGGTGGAGCCGGAAAAGACGGCTTTGGATTGTTTAAAGCGGCTGCGACAGCTGGACCGGGAGGACAGGCTTTCGGAGCTGCAGCGGGAATTGAAACGGACGGACCTGAGCGATGGGGAGCGCGCCGCGCTTCTCAAGCGGATCACAGACATGATACGGGCAAAAAAATAAGGAGACGAACATGAGCGAAACCAACAAGAAAACCACCCCCACCAAGGACCCCAAGGCGCGCATCAACGAGCTGCTGGAAACGGGCAAGCAAAAGGGCGTACTGAGCTACAAGGAGATCATGGACGCGCTTCAGGAGCTGGAGCTGGACCAGGAGGCCGTGGAGAAGCTCTATGAGGCCATCGAGGAGCAGAACATCGACGTGGTGGAGGAGGTGGAGGTCCCCGAGGACATCAACGAGGAGATCGCCGAGGTAGAGACCATCCTCTCCGTCACCGAGGGCATCAACATCGACGACCCGGTGCGCATGTACCTGAAGGAGATCGGCAAGGTGCCCCTCTTGACGCCCCAGGAGGAGGTGGAGATCGCCACCCGCATGGCCAACGGCGACGAGGAGGCCAAGCATCAGCTGGCCGAGGCCAACCTCCGTCTGGTCGTCTCCATCGCCAAGCGCTACGTGGGCCGCGGCATGCTGTTCTTGGACCTCATTCAGGAGGGCAATCTGGGTCTCATCAAGGCCGTGGAGAAGTTCGACTACCGCAAGGGCTACAAGTTCTCCACCTACGCCACCTGGTGGATCCGCCAGGCCATCACCCGCGCCATCGCCGACCAGGCCCGGACCATCCGCATCCCCGTCCACATGGTGGAGACCATCAACAAGCTCATCCGGGTCAACCGGCAGCTGGTCCAGGAATACGGCCGTGACCCCCGTCCCGACGAGATCGCCAAGGAGATGGGCATCTCCGAGGAGAAGGTCCGGGAGATATTGAAGATCGCCCAGGAGCCCGTGTCCCTGGAGACCCCCATCGGCGAAGAGGACGACTCCCATCTGGGCGACTTTATCCCCGATGACGACGCCCCCGCCCCCGCGGAGGCCGTGGCCAGCACCCTCTTAAAGGAGCAGCTCATGGAGGTCCTGGCCAGCCTGACGCCCCGGGAGGCCCGGGTGCTCCGGCTCCGCTACGGTCTCGACGACGGCAAGGCCCGCACCCTGGAGGAGGTGGGCCGGGAGTTCAACGTGACCCGTGAGCGCATCCGCCAGATCGAAGCCAAGGCCCTCCGAAAGCTCCGCCATCCCTCCCGCAGCAAGAAGCTGAAGGACTTCCTGGAATAAGCTAAAAAACAGGCGAAAAAAACAGGCCTTCGGTCTTCCGAAGGCCTGTCGCTATATTTTGGTGGCGTGCTATTTGTTCATCTTCTTCGCGTGGAGGAGGAAGAAATGGTTTTTTTCGAATGGGACGAACGGTGTCAAGTGGCCCTCCTTTTTCGATTTATTGCAGGAAACGGCTTGACTTTTTATCTTTGATTTGCTATGATAAGCAAGCTTCTTGTGAAGCGTGCCAAATTAGCTCAGTCGGTAGAGCAGCGCATTCGTAATGCGCAGGTCGTCAGTTCGAGTCTGACATTTGGCTCCATGAAAGAGGGTCTAAGGTCGGCCTTAGCCCCTTTTTTTCGGGGCGTAGCGCAGTTTGGTAGCGCGTTTGGTTCGGGACCAAAAGGTCGTGGGTTCAAATCCCGTCGCCCCGACCAAAAATACAGACCATCCGAATGGATGGTCTGTATTTTTATGGGCGATGGGATTTGAAGCTCAGCTAAAAAAGGCCACAGTGTGGCCCTTTTGCTGGGCACGGGCCGCAAATCCCGTCGCCCTGACACCTCGTTGTGATAAATGATTTTGAGAAGCTTCCAGAGCCGCGCCCCGACCAAGCCCGCAGGCGCGAATCAAATCCCGTCGCCCCGGCACCTCGTTGTGACCGTAGAAAAAGCCATCCCCTCGGATGGCTTTTTCAAACGCTGTCCTCAGTGCTCCTTCTTCCATTCCTTGATCTCTTCAAGCCGCTTCTTGTACTTGGCCTCGAGCCCCTGCTCCGTGGGACGGAAGTACTCCCGCCCCAGAAGGGAATCGGGAAGACACTGCATGCTGGTGAGCTTGGCCTCGTAGTCATGGGCGTATTGATACCCCTTCCCATAGCCCAGGTCCTTCATGAGCCCCGTGGGCGCGTTGCGGATGTTCAGGGGGACGGGCTCGTCAAGCTGCTTTAGCGCGTCCTGCTTCGCCTCCATATACGCCACGTCCATGGCGTTGGACTTGGGGGCCATGGACATGTACACCACAGCCTCCGTGAGGTGCACGCTGCACTCCGGCATGCCGATGAAATGGCAGGCCTGATAGGCGGCTACGGCGATCTCGATGGCGTGAGGATCGGCCAGGCCCACATCCTCGCTGGCAAAGCGGGTCACCCGCCGGGCGATGTACAGGGGGTCCTCGCCGGCCTCCAGCATCCGCGCCAGCCAATAGACCGCTGCGTCCGGGTCAGAGTTGCGCATGGACTTATGCAGGGCGGAGATCAGGTTGTAGTGCTCCTCGCCGTTCTTGTCGTACAGTAGGGACTTCTTGGAGATACATTGCTCCAAAGTTTCCATGGTGACGGTGATGCTGCCGGTCTCGTCCATGTCCCCGTTCAGGACCACCATCTCCAATGTGGAGAGGGCGTTGCGGGCGTCGCCGTTGGAGAAGACGGCGATCATGTTCAGCATCTCGTCGGTGATGGTCACCTGATCCTTGCCGAACCCCCGAGGGTCATTGACGGCTCGGCGCAGGAGGCCCACCAGTTCCTCCGTCTTCAGCGCCTGCAGGACGAACACCTTGCAGCGGGAGAGAAGGGCGTCGTTGATCTCGAAGGAGGGGTTTTCCGTGGTGGCGCCGATCAGGATGATGCTGCCCTTCTCCACAAAGGGCAGAAAGGCATCCTGCTGGGCCTTGTTGAAGCGGTGGATCTCGTCCACGAACAGGATGGTCCGTTCCCCGAAGCGGCGGTTTTCCTCCGCCTGCTGCATGACGGTGCGGATCTCCCGGATGCCGCTGGTCACGGCGGAGAAATCGATGAAGGCGGACTGGGTCCGATTGGCGATGATCCGGGCCAGGGTGGTCTTGCCCACGCCCGGCGGCCCCCAGAAGATCATGGAGGAGACCTGGTCGCTTTCGATGAGCCGACGCAGGACCTTGCCAGGTCCCAAGAGATGGGTCTGGCCCACGAATTCATCCAGGGTCTGGGGGCGAAGACGGGCCGCCAGAGGCTGCGGGACCTCCTTCGCGAAGAGGGAAAACTGTTCCATAGACTACCTCCCACGGGAAGTATACCACAAAAAAGAGGGCCGGGGAAGCCCCGACCCACAAACTTGAGCCAAAGAAAGGTTATTTCACGGCATCCTTCAGCGCCTTACTGGCCTTGAAGAAGGGCACGTTGGCGGCGGAAATGGTCACCATCTCACCGGTGCGGGGGTTCTTACCTTCTCGGGCCAGACGATGCTTGCAACCAAAGGTGCCAAAGCCGGACAAGGAGACCGTGTCCTCCTTGATCGTGTCGGTGATCGTTTCTAAAGCAGCGGCGACGGCTGCGGCGGCTTCCTTCTTGGACAGTCCGGTCTTCTCAGCGATCACCTTGATGAATTCAGTTTTATTCATGGAAAAACTCCTTTCAAGTTTGGCTCATTATATCATCTTAGTTTGCGCTTGTCTATACATAAAAATGCCTATTTTTCTATAAAATTCTGACTTTTTTGTGTCATTTTGGCGAGAATGAGCCATATAATTTTTTATATCGCCAAAAGAAGTTTAAGAATAGCGATGTCTAACCGCTTCCGACCGTAGACAAGTGGCAGGTGGGACTGGCAACAAGAAGAGGGTGGTCGATAGGCTTTATATGATTTTGGCGTCCAAACGAAGGATGGTCTGCAGCTCCTCCTGGGTCGGGCCGCTTCTGCCGCCGAAGTGGGACACGCACCAGGCGCCGGCGGCGCAGGCGCGGCGGTTGGCTTCCTCAGGGGAATACCCCGACAGCAAAGATGACAGGAACGCCCCGTCATACACGTCTCCGGCGCCGACCCGGTCCCGGATGGGCACGGAGAAGGCGGGGAAGGCGTAGACCTCCTGACGGGTATACACCGTCGCCCCCTTTTCGCCCCGGCGGGCGACCACCATGGGCACCATCTCCAGGAGCTTTCGCGCGGCCCGGTCCGGGTCCGTCTCGTCCGCCAGGGGGCACAGCTCGTCCTCCGCGGAGCCGAAAAGCAGGTCACAGCAGCAAAGAGCCGCCTGCATATTCTCCGCAAAGGTCCTGTCTTGCAGGGATTCCAGCCGCGCGTTCACGTCCAGGGCCACGGGGATCCCGGCCTCATGGCAGCGGCGCATCAAAGAGAGCTGGTTGGCGGCAGCGGGGTCCTCCCGCAGGGTCATGCCGGAGGAATGCATCCAGGAGATGCGGGAAAGGATGTCGTCGGGGATCTGATCCGCGCTTACGTCGTGCTGGCTCGCCCTGACCCGGGGATAGGCGAAGGGGACCCGCTCCCCCTGTTCGTCCAGCACCAGCAGGACCATGGTGGTCATGGCAGACGCCTTCAGGGTGAGTAGGGAAGCGTCCACGCCCTCCTGGGTCAATCCTGCCTTCAGGGCCCGGCCAAAGGCGTCCTGCCCGGTGGTGCCCAGAAACAGGGCGGGGGTGCCCAGCCGGGCCAGGGTCACGGCGGTGTTGGCCACGCTCCCGCCGTGGGAAAAGCGGACGGTTAGGGCGTCGGGGTCCACATCCTTCTGCCGGGACGCCAGGGCTTGTCCGTAGGGGATGAGCAGATCCGCGCAGATGTCTCCATAGCAAAGAACAGGCAGCATACAGGGTTCCTTTCAGCGTCTGTCGATGGTGATGACCGGGTTGAAGGTTTCGTCGATGGCGGTGATCTCGGCCACAGCCCGGGCTTTCAACTTCCCATCGGACAGCTGTATGTCGTAAGGGGCGGAGATGTCGAACACCAGGTTGGTGTGGGTCTGCCCCCGGACCAGCCGAAAATCGTGGATCGTGATCCGCTCGTCGATCCTCAGCAACGCCGTCTTCACCTGTTCCTTCGCCGCGTCGGTCTCCGGGTTATTCACGGCGATGGGGTCCATGTGGATGGTGGAGAGGCAGTTGTATTTCTCGTTCAACTCCCACTCGATGTTGTCGATCATATCGTGGGTGGACAGCATGTCGGCGTCCTCGTCCACCTCCGCATGGAGGGTGATCATCTTCCGGCCGGGACCGTAGTCATGGACGATCAAATCGTGGACGCCCATGACCCCCTCATGGTCCATGACCGTGTCCGCGATGGACTTGAGCAGCTCCGGATCAGGTTTCTGACCCAACAGCAGGTCCACCGTGTCCTTCGCTGTGCCATACCCACCCCAGAGGATCAGCAGTGAGACGGCCAGGGAACACCAGGGATCGGCGTTGAGGCCCCAGAAGTGGTTGAGCGCCATGGACAGCAGCACGGCGCCGGAGGTGATGCAGTCGAAGAGACTGTCCTTGGCGGTGGCCAGCATGGCGGAGGAGGCGTACTTTTTGCCGTACCGCGTGTTGTAGAGAGCCATATACAGCTTTACGGCGATGGAGCAGAGGAGCACCGCGAAGGCGGCGACGGTGAACACGGGCGCAGGCGCATGGGAGATCAGGCTCTCCACGGAGCTTTTGATCAGCTCCACACCCATGAGCAGGATCAGGAAAGCGATGATAAGGGCGGACAGGTATTCGGCCCGGCCGTGGCCGAAGGGGTGCTCCTTGTCCGGCTTTTTATGGGAGAGGACGAAGCCGCCCAGGGAGACCAGGGAAGAGCCCACGTCCCCCAGGTTGTTGAAGCCGTCGGCCTGGATGGCCAAAGAGCCGATCAAAGCGCCCAAAATGATTTTGAAACAGCTCAGTATCAGATTGAGGAAGATGCCCACGGCCCCGCAGATCATGCCGTAACCGTGGCGAACGGCTTCCTCGTCCTGTGTATCACGCAAAAAAAGCCTGGACAGCAAAGCGATCATGCGGCTTTCTCCTTCTCGTTGGATTATTTCTAAAGTATACCACGGCGGTGAAGAATATGCAATCAAGGAAAGCACTTGCAATTTAGTCGGGAATAGGGCATAATAAAGATGAGAAAGAAGAAAGAAGGAGGTCAGTTATGCTTACAGCCCTCGGAAATTTGGCGGTGCCGTGTATCCTCTGTTTCCTGTTCGGCATCCTGATGTTCGTCGTGGAAATGTTTACGCCTGGTTTCGGTGTGGCCGGAGGTCTCGGCATCGCTGCCTTCGCGGCCATCATCGTGATGCAGTTTTTGGCCAACTCCGTGACGGCGGCCCTGATCGTCACGGCGGTGCTGGTGCTGCTGCTGGCGATCATCATCGTCCTGTTTATCCGCTCCTTCCAGAAGGGGACTTTGTCCCGGTCCAAGATCGTGAATACCACCGCGGTGGAGGGGGAATCCTCCCCGGTGGCCAAGGAGAAGGACCTGGTGGGCAAGACCGGCACGGCAATCACGGCCCTGCGCCCCGCAGGCATCGCAGAGATCGACGGCGTGCGCATGAACGTCTCCACTTACGGCAACTTCATCGAGCCCGGCAAGCCCGTGGTCGTGGCGGCGGTGGAAGGCCTGAACGTATTCGTGAAATGAAGTACTGCAAGAAATGCGGCATCCTATACGCCACCGACGTATGCCCCAAATGCGGCATAGAGGAGCCGAAGGACCAGCCGGAACCGGAACCCGCCGACAAAAAGACGCTGACGCGTCAATGGATCGGTTTGCTCGTGGGCATACCGCTGTTCATCATGGCCATCTATGTGGTCATCTATATGCTCTACGCCCGCGGTTGATACAAGTATACTAAACAGGAGGAAAACAACTACATGCTTCCCGCAATTGTCATCGTCGTACTCGTCATCATCTTTCTTTCTCTGTTGTTCAGCTTCGTACCCATCGGCCTGCTCATCTCGGCCAGCGCCTCCGGCGTCAAGCTGAGCGTCAGCACCCTGGTGGGCATGCGGCTCAGGAAGGTCATCCCTGCCCGCATCGTCAACCCCCTGATCAAGGCCACCAAGGCCGGCATCCAGCTGCCCCTGGACAAGCTGGAAGCCCACTACATGGCGGGCGGCAACGTGGATCGGGTGGTCAACGCCCTGATCGCCGCCATGCGCGCCGGCATCCCTCTGGACTTCGGCCAGGCCTGCGTCATCGACCTTGCCGGTCGTAACGTGCTGGAAGCGGTCCAGATGAGCGTCAATCCCCGGGTCATCGAGACCCCCGTCATCGCCGCCGTGGCCATGGACGGCATCGAGCTGAAGGCCAAGGCCAAGGTCACCGTCCGCGCCAACATCGAGCGGCTGGTGGGCGGCGCCGGTGAGGAGACCATCATTGCCCGTGTCGGCGAAGGCATCGTCACCACCGTCGGTTCCTCCAAGAGCCATAAGGAGGTTCTGGAGAATCCTGACTCCATCTCCCGCACCGTTCTCGACAAGGGCCTCGACGCAGGCACCGCCTTTGAGATCCTGTCCATCGACATCGCGGATGTGGACGTGGGCCGGAACGTGGGCGCCCAGCTCCAGATCGACCAGGCGGAGGCCGACAAGCGCATCGCCCAGGCCAAGGCTGAGGAGCGCCGCGCTATGGCTGTAGCCCAGGAGCAGGAGAACGTGGCTGCCGTGGCCGGCATGCGCGCCAAGGTCATCGAGGCAGAGGCGGAGGTCCCCATCGCCATTGCTCATGCCTTCAAGGAGGGCAAGCTGGGCGTGCTGGATTATTACAACATGAAGAACATCATGTCCGACACGGATATGCGCAACGCTATCTCCCATGCCGCTGACCCCAACCCGGCCAAGAAATAAATCGGAGAGTGAGGACTTACCGTGAATCCTGTATTTGTATTTTTGGTCGCAGTGATCTGGATATTGTCCTCCATCGCGAGCAAAAAGAAAAAAGAGGAAATGAAGAAGAAGGCCAATCAACAGCCACCTCCCGGTTCCTCTCAAAATAATCCCGGTTCGCCCAAAACGGCAACGGTAAGCCGGCCCACTAAGCCGTCTCCCACGACTGCGCCGCAAAAGAGCGGCAGCGCGGGCCGTGGCATGGACTCCAAATGGCCCTGGCCCACGGCGGCGGAAAAAGCTCAGAACAAGGCCAAACCCGCATCGAGCGGCACCTATGGCGGGACCCCGCGCTATACCCACGTGGTCACTAGCACGCTGGAGGGCGGACACACCCACACGGAATCCAGCATGACGGGAGAGGAAGCCTGCCCGCCGCCCAAGGCCGCCGCCGTCAAGCCGCCGGAGACGGGGAAGAGCCCCGCCCCCGAAACGGGCGCGCTGTTGAACTTTCAACCGAGCAACGTGCTGCAGGGCGTTTTGTACGCGGAGATCCTGGGCAAGCCGAAGTCTCTTCAAAGGCACTAAATGCAACGTAACGATGTAGTCAAGGGTGTATTCATTGCCGTTCCAATGGCCGTGCTGTGCATACTCTACGGCCTTTGGCTTGTGATGGATACACCCGCTTACGTGGAATCCATGATCGTGGGTGGGGTGATCCTGCTGCTGTACGCACTGGCATACATCCGGTCCATTCCTCGGGTGTTCGACTTTGCCTTGGGCGTGGACCAGGATCAGCAGCTCTCCACCGTGAAGCGGACCAGCATCATTGGCGCGCGGGAGCTCCTGCGGCTGGTGTTCCTGCTGGCCCTGGGACGAGGCATCTTCATGCTGGGTGGGTTCCTTTGGAGCCTGTACCTAAACGGCTATACAGAGACCGTCTTTGAGATCCAGCATATCTGGGCGGACCACCTATTCGCCGGACGTATCATCTCCATCGCCAACAAAGGGTATGCGGTGGAGACGGTTGAAGCGGCTGGCCGGTATTTTAATCTCCTGTACCCACCGCTCTATTCCCTGATCGTCCGACTGATTAGCCCTGTGTATCTAAGCAGCCTTCGCGCGGGATTCTTCGTTTCCAACCTCAACGCTATCCTGAGCGGCGTCGTACTGTATCTCCTCGTCCTGCACGATTCGGACCGTCGCTCCGCCGTCCGTGCCCTGTGGTACTATTCCATCCTGCCGCCCAGCTTTTTGCTCACCTGCACCATCCCTGCCAGCACCTTTTTGCTGTTGTCGTTGATGAGCATATACTTCGCGCGGCGCAAGCGCTTCGTGCTCAGCTCCCTGCTGGGCGCTATGGCCGCCCTGACGGAGCGGGTGGGCATCGTTCTGGTGATCCCGCTGCTGCTGGAATTCTTCAATTCCATGACCAAGGAGTATCGCTTCCTCAAGGAGGTCACATGGCGGTTCTACCTGAAAAAAGGGATGATCGGCGCCACGCTCCTGCTGGTCCCCCTGGGTTTCGTCACGTATCTCGCTATCAACCGTGCGGTGGGCGGCAGCTTCTTCGCCTATGTGGAATGCTTGGAGGAGCTATATTCGAGCCAGTTTGCCCTGTTCTATCGGGTGTGCGGCGTCCAGACAGAACGGCTAATCGACGCATACCGCACCTTTGATCGTGCTCATGCTTTGGGACTGTATTTGCCAAGTCTTCTGGTGGCGGTAGGAAGCCTCGCTCTGATCCTTGTCAAGGGAAAGGAGCTCAGAGCCAGTTATCTGGCGTTTTTCATGGTGTACTATGCGGTGATCCTCAGCCAGACGGGCGTCATGGATGGGCCGCGGCAGCTCTTCTGCTGCTTCCCGATCATCATCGCCCTGATGCGCTTCACAAAGAATCGACTGCTTAACCTGTTGATGTCCCTGCTGTGTATCGCAGGATCCGTGTTCTATTTAGGTATGTATGTGGCCGGATGGCCGGTGGTGTAACGTATGCTGGAACTGTATGTGACTTTCATGAAAATCGGCGCCGTCATGTTCGGGGGCGGCTATTCCATGCTCCCCCTGCTCATACGGGAGCTGGTGGACAACAAAAAATGGTGCACGGAGGAGGAGGTTTTGGACTACTTCTCCCTGGCTCAGTGCACCCCCGGCGTGATCGCCATCAACTCCGCTACCTTCGTAGGGTATAAGCGGGGCAAGGTCTTGGGCGGGATCGTGGCCTCCTTAGGGGTGGTGACGGTGCCGCTGCTGGTGATCATCATCATTGCGGCCGTGCTCCAGAACCTCATGGGCTATCCCCTGGTACAGCACATCTTTGCCGGGGTCCGGGTGGCGGTGGCGGCGCTCATGACCGTGACCATCGTCCGCCTCATTAAAAAGGCAGCCAAGGACTGGATCAGCTGGGCCATCGTGATCGTAGCTTTCCTGTTGCTGACGGTGGTGGGACTGGATTCCGTTTGGCTGGTGCTGATCGCCGCCGCGTTCGGCATCCTGGCGGGGAGGTGGAAGAGGGCATGATCAAGACCATCCTGTTGCTCATCTTTGAGTTTATGAAGACCGGCCTCATGGCCGTGGGCGGCGGTATGGCCTGCATCCGCTTCCTCCAGGACATGATCGCCCGATACGGCTGGCTGACGGGGGAGGAGTTGGCGAACATCATCGCTGTGGCGGAATCCACCCCTGGTCCCATCGGTGTAAACGCAGCCACCTACGTGGGCTATAGCGTGCTGTCCCAATACGGCACGATCTGGGCCCTGCTGGGCGGCGTGATTGCCACCCTGTCCCTGATCTCCCCGCAGATCGCGGTGATCGTGCTGGTGGCCAGGGGCCTCGAAAAGTATCGCAGCTCCAAGCTGGTCAACGACGCCTTCGGCGCGCTTCGCCCCGCAGCGGCGGGCCTGGTGGCGGCGGCCGGCTGGTCCGTGATCCGTTCCTCCCTCAGTCTCAGCTTTGCGCCTCTCCACGTGGACCCGGTGTCGCTGGTTCTGTACGGCGTCCTGGTCGCGCTGATGCTGCTGCCGAAGCTGAAGAAGGTGCATCCGGTCCTGTTCCTGGCCGCGGGCGGCCTCATCGGCGCCCTGCTGAGCCTTTGATCATTGACAAACCGGGGAGATAGATTGTACAATACTCCCCGTAGCGCGGCTGTGGTGGAACGGCATACACAACAGACTTAAAATCTGTCGGCGAAAGCTTATGGGTTCAAATCCCATCAGCCGCACCAAAGCACAAGGCCACCCATAGCGGTGGCCTTTTACTTTGGAATAGGAATGGAAGGGATTTGAAACCGCGTTAAGAAAAAGCCCCAGTGGGGCTTTTTTAGCGGCAAGGGCCGCAAATCCCATCAGCCGCACCAAAGCACAAGACCACCCATAGCGGTGGCCTTTTACTGTGGAATAGGAATGGAAGGGATTTGAAGCCGCGTTAAGAAAAAGCCCCAGTGGGGCTTTTTTAGCGGCAAGGGCCGCAAATCCCATCAGCCGCACTTTCTTTCCATAGTTGAGCATAAAACCCCCATCAATCGCACAAAAAAGGCCACCCGCCCCGGATGGCCTTATATCGATGTAGTCGCTCAGTTAAAATTCACCCTGATCTCGTTATACTTCTTGCTGTCCCAGAAATCCAGCGCCCAGGGGGAGCTGTGGTAGGTGTCGTTGGGGTAAGCGTTCACGGAGATATTCTTGACCCTCGTGTAATTGAAGGACTTGGCCACGGCAATGGCCAGATCCTGCACCTTGATCATCTGGTCCAGCAGGGAATTGGTCACGCTGTTCAGGGAATTGCCCTTATGATTGGCCGCTTTCTTCGCCTCACTGCTTGCACTGCTGTACTTCTTCTTCAGTGTGCTGAGGGCAGATTTGAACTCTGCAAACTGGGCTCGCTGCGCATCGGAATATCTATGAGCACCTGATTCACCGGTGGTTTCATCGATCTGTGCCGCTTGTTGGTCATCCGCATCAATTAACTTTTGCACATGGTTTTTAAGGGGGTCACAAATATCCATGTACTTGTTCTCCAACATTTTGCACCAGGTATACCGTCCATAAGCCAGGGAGTACTTGGGATGGGTCTTGACCTCCACACCGTATATCTTTTGAATCAGATCTACCCGGTCTGATTGATCGGTAAACACAAAGTTCCAGTGGAACAATGTGGCGCCGCTGCCGCCCATGGAATAGGCGCCGATGTCCTCCGGGTCCAGCTTATACCCGAAGAGCGCCAGGGCGGCGGTCTGTTCCAGCGTGCAGTTGGTGTACAGCATGCCGTCAAAGTCTGACAGGATCTCCGGCACCTTCAACACCAGGTTCATTTCCTTCATCTTTTTGAAGATGGTGACCATCATGTTCTTCTGCCGCTTGACCCGGTTGCTGTCACCGGTGGCCAGCTTCCCGTGCCCTGGCTTGCGCACTCGCATATAGTCCAGGCAGGCTTGTCCGTCCATGTGTTGGAATCCGGCCTTGTAATAGCGACCGCCGTTGTCAAAGTCTCCCTCCAGGTTATACCAAACGCCGTCAACGATATCCACGAGCTGTTTGACGGATTCCATGGTCACGGCATAATAGTAATTCACGGGGATGCCGCCCAGCATCCACTCGGCTGCTTCGCACACCTTCAAAAAACCTTCGCCGTTTTCACAAAATAGGCCATAATTAGTGCCATCCGTCCCGCAGTTAAGGGCGGCGTTCAGCTTGTACACGCCTTTGACACCGGGAATGCTGGCATAGGTATCCCGGGGTAGGGAGATCAGATCCACTCGGTTTTCGTTAAAGTTGACGGCACAGACGATCATCACGTCAGAGTGGAAGGAGTTCCCGTCCTTACCGGCCCATTTTTTGTCGATACGGGCGGCTTCATAGTCCACACCGATGAACAAAATATTGACGATGCCGTCCATTATACTGGTGTCGGCCACCATGGCCAGCTCCTCATAGGGATCAGGCGTGGCCGTAACACCGGGAGTGGGGGTGGCCGGCTCGGGCGTCATGGGCTCAACTGTCGGTTCGACGGTGGCGTCAGACGTGGGTACGGCGATGGGCAAGGCAGTGACTTGGACGGACGCAGGGGTGGCCTGCACCGTTTGAATATCGTTAATAAACAGATCCTGTCCTGAGAACAGCACACCGGATATCTTTCCACCCAGGAGCACGCCAAGGGCGATGGCCAGGATGGCTATGGCAGCGAGCAGGGCATAGGTTCGGATGCGTTTATTCTTTTTGGAATCTCTGCGCATAGCAAGTTCTCCTTTAATAATATCATTATCATATACTGCTGAAGGCGTTCTTTCTACCTAAACCCTTTGGATATTACAAACAGTTTACAAATCTGTGACATGTTCCCTGTTTTTCCTCTTCCTTTTTTTGAGTGCTGTGGTATAATGGAAAAAGTTTTTTAGGAGAAAAACCCGCTATATGATGATCGTTATCCCTGCCTACCAGCCGGACGAGAAGCTGACTGATGTGGTAGATACCCTGATTGCAAAGACAAAATTTCCCATCGTCGTCGTGGACGACGGCAGCCGCGAGGACTGTCAGCCGTTGTTTTCCGCACTCGCGGAACGGGAGCAGGTCACAGTCCTTCACCATGAAGTGAACCGCGGCAAAGGCGCTGCCATGAAGACGGCTTTTCAGTATATCTATGACCACTGCCCCGAGGCGGAGGGTGTGATCACCGTGGACGCGGACGGACAGCACCTGCCCGACGACGTGCTGCGGGTGGCGGAGACCTTCCATGCCCATCGGGACGCCCTGGTCACCGGTTCCCGCCGCTTCACGGGGAAAGTGCCCTTCAAGAGCCGGGCCGGCAACGCCATCACACGGTTCGTGTTCGCCATCTCCACCGGCGTGAAGGTGTACGATACCCAGACCGGCCTTCGAGCTTTTTCCCGGGAAAACATTCCCCGCATGCTGTCTTTGAAGGGTGATCGGTACGAGTATGAGATCAGCCAGCTCCTCTATTGCTGCCGGGAGATGATCCCCGTGGTAGAGGTACCCATTGAGACCGTGTACATCGAGGACAACGCTTCCTCTCATTTTCGGGCGCTGAGAGACGGTTGGCGTATCTATAAGATGATCCTCATGTTCGTCAGCTCCTCTTTGCTGAGCTTCCTGCTGGAGTACATCCTGTTCCTGCTGCTGACCTGGCTCACCAGGAATTGGGCGCTGACCTCATCCATGTTCTTCTCGACCGCCATCTCCCGGGTGCTGAGCTCCATCTTCAACTACCTGTACAACAAGCAGCTGGTGTTTGAGACGGCCAACAAGACCAGCTTCCTGCGGTATACGGTGCTGGCCCTGTTCATCTTCGGCTGCCATTATGGGCTGCTGTACCTGTTCACGGTGCTCTGCGGCATCCCGGAGTGGATCGCCTATGTGATCGTGCAGTTGATCGTATACCCCATGAGCTTCGTGCTCCAGCGCAAATTCGTGTTTGTGAAGGATAAGGAATAATAGCATGAGAAAGACCAGTAAAAAACGGATCCTGCGCTGGGTGATCCTGGACATCCTCGGATTCTGCGTGATGGCCTATCTCATCTGCGCCCAGGTCTTTCGCTTTTTCCCCTGGAAACCGGTGGATATTTCGGAAACCATGACCGTATTGGCCACGCCGACGCCACTTGTGGCGACGCCCTCGCCGGTGCCCACCGCTACGCCTGCGCCTACCGATACACCTGCGCCGACGCCTGAAGCGACGAACACCTTAACCAGCACGGGACCCGCAACTCAAACGAATGTCCCGGAAGATACGCCCAAGCCGACCCAGACGCCCGAGCCCACCCCGGAGCCTACTCCGGAGCCCACAGCGGAGCCTAAAGGTTTGCTGAAGGGCAAATATGCGGAGAAGTTCACTACCGGGCAGATCATATCCACTGAAACGGAATATCGCAGCGAAAACGTTGCCATAGAGCTCAGCAAAAGAGCCGGTTACATTTGTAAGAAGTGTTATCATACGTCGGAGAACTATGGCCCCTGTCTTTTCTGTGGGAATGAGCTGTATAACAAGGCGGGCAAGAACGGCGACAAAGTGACCTATACGGTTGCGGATATCTACATCCAGGACGCCTCCAGCTTCCGGACGGCCTATGGCCCCCAGAAGAAGGTCAAGGACACTTGCTTAGAGAATAACGGATTGTTGGCCATAAACGGGGACATGTACATCACATCATTTGAGAACAAGCATGGATGGTTCGTCCGTAACGGAGTGCAGCTCAACAGATTCTCCAAATTGTCCAGCGATCTGTGCATCCTCTACATCGACGGCACCATGGAAACCATAGATATAAAGACCCAGACCGTGGATCCGGACAGCATCTATGCAAAATTCCCGCAGCAGATCTGGTACTTTGGACCGGCCCTTCTGGGCCCGGACGGCTCAGCCAAGGAAACCTTCACGATCGGCAGGAATGTGGCCAACAACAATCCGCGATCAGTGATAGGCTATTATGAACCCGGCCATTATTGCTTTATCACGGTGGATGGCCGAGATAAAGACAGAGGCATATCCATGGCGGAGCTGTCTATGCTCTGCGCTGATATGGGCCTGGCCGCTGCGTATAACCTGGATGGAGGCGGCTCCTCCTGCATGTATTTTGCCGGAATGAATTACGGTCAGAACACGCGCGGGACGACCGACATCGCCTATATAGCTGAACCTGCAAAGGAGAATTGAGTATGAAAAAAAAGAAATCCGTCCCTCGCTGGCTGCAGATCGTGTCTACGGTGATCGCCAATGCCGCTATCGTCTTGGCGGTGGTGTATATCGTGTTCTATATCCTGGACGGCTTCAATCCCATGCTCCATTTCCTCGGGGAGCAGGTCATCGTCTCCAAGTATCTGGACGTGATCATCGCGGGCCTTGCTTTGGTGCTGGGGGTTTTGTTTCTCATCTGCACCTGGAAGATATTCTACGGAAAGAAGGGCAAGAAGGTGAAGAAACGGCCCCGGCCTCGGTACGAGGACGACTGACACTTCTTCGGATGCGAAAACGGACGGCCAACGCCGTCCGTTTTTCTATGATGCTTTATTCTCAATCCTGCGTCTTGGGCGGCCGCTTCCGGTTCAGATAGACATCCAGCTTGTCCTTGATCTTGTCCGGGATCTCCCGCTTCACCGGGCAGCGGACGGCGTTGGCCATGCGGCCGGTGAAGCCGGCGATGAACTCTGTGTCCACCAGCACCTGCGCCGGGGACACGATGGCGGGCGTATCGTACCGCTCGTGGATGGATCCGGCGGTGGGCGGCGCCAGGCGGGCAAAGGACAGGCTGGGCACGCCCTTATCCGCAAAGGGGGTGGAATCGCTGGAATAGACACCGCTGCGGGCGGCGATGGGGAAGCCCAGCTCGTCCGCCGTGTATTCCAGGAAGGACACCAGCCGTTCCTCGGCGGAGCAGCAGGCGATGAACTTGCCCATGATGCTGCCGATCATGTCCAGGTTGATGTTCAGCACCACCTTGTTGAGCTCGCCTTCATGGTCGGCACAGTAGGCCTTGGAGCCCAGCAGTCCCAGCTCCTCGCCGCCGCACCAGATGAAGCGAAGGCCCCGCCGATGGGGCGCCTTCACAAAGCGCTCCGCCACGCCCAGGATGCCGATGGAGCCGGTCATGTTGTCGTAGCTGCCGCAGGACAGGGGCGTGGAATCGTAGTGCGCCGTCAGCATGACCCATTCGTCGATCTCGCCCGGCAGCTCTCCGATCAGGTTGTGAGCATCGGCCTCATAGGTTTCCTGATCGATCTCGATGCAGGCCCGCTGGCTCTCCTTGGCCACGATCTGCATGGCGTCCTTCACGTTGATGTTCACGCCCAGGACCTTCTTGCCCAAGCTGGTGGCGGGGCGGAGGGTCTTCTGGTCAATGTCCCGATCGGGGCAGCTGTATCGACCGGTGAAGGTGATGAAGCCCAGGGCGCCGTTCGTCAACATATCCTGATAGGTCCACATCTTCAAAGGCTGGTCCGTGAGCACGATGTGATCCCGGCACAGGGACAGGGACAGATCGTCGGTGTCCCGCAGGTAGTAGAGGGGCCCCTCCACCTTGCCGCTGCCGCAGCCGATGTACGCCTTGCAGGGATAGCTCTTTTCATCCACGGTGAGGGACGCTGCACGGATGGTCGCCCGCTCCAGGGGGAAGCTCTCCACACGGGTGGGCAAGCCGATCTGCTCACACCTCTCCTGCAAATAGGTGAGGCACTTCATCTCCTCGGGGCTGGCCGCCGTGTGGGGATAGGCCGTAGCCTTCAAAATCTGTTTCACGTCGTTGATTTTCAACAAAATCACCTGCCTTTCTTTCAGGAAAAGCATACCACAGGCACGCTCCTAAAACAAGTGCGGATCATTTTCAAAAAAAGGACTTGCAAATTCCAAAGCGATGCTGTATAATCTTGTTTGCGCGTGGGGATGTAGCTCAGCTGGTTAGAGCGCTGTGTTCACATCGCAGAGGTCTAGGGTTCGAGTCCCTACATCCCCACCAAAGAAAAAGCCACCCAGTCGGGTGGCTATTTCTATGGTATTTTATGGAAGGGACTCGAACGGATGTGGTGGTGAATGAAGCCCCAGCGGGGCTTCAGAGCCTGCCCATGGGCTTCGCTCGGCCTCACTGAAAAAGCTCCACCGGAGCTTTTTCCTGGCGCTCGGCCCCTAACCAAGCCGGCAGGCACGAATTCGAGTCTTTACACCGTTAATTCATTTGCTGCCACAATAGTATCTGTCTCTTCACACCTTATCGGTATGAACACTATCGTCAACAGACTCAGCAGCAGGCAAACCCCGCCCGCCAGCCAATACACCGCGGTGAGGCGGCTGGTGGTGCCGTAAATCTCCAGGGCGCCGGAGAAGAGGCTGCCCACCGTCAGAGCCGAGATGCCGAAGTGCCACAGCTGTACGGCCGTGTCGGATGGGAGCGCGCGGCCGTGTCGCGTCAGGAGCAGGGTCGGCAGGACCCCACCCAGCAGGGGGATGGCGAAGGCGTACACCATGCCGAAGGCGTAGACCCCGTGGCTGAAGGCCTCATAGACGGCGCCGAAAACGACGCAGAGGATGGTGATGAGCAGATACCGGAACGCCAGGCGCACGCGGGCGTCCTTCGGGAATTCAACAGGCGATGCAGACAATGTCGCTCACGCTCCTTTCCGTAATGCGTTTTCCGTTGGTGGTGGGGTTGTTCACCACCCGCCCCTGAAACACCATGGTGGAGGACCCGCCGCCGTCCAGGTTATAGGCCGTCTTGGCGCCAAGGTCCTGCAGCACCTGCGCCAGCTCCTTCAGGGATAGACCCTCGCTGGAGTTGGTTCGTCCGTCGGACACCACAAAGAGGTAGTGCAGATCGTCCACGATGCCAATGGCCGTGCGGGGATTGCTGGCCTTGGCTCGGCCCACCTCATCCTTGGCATCCACCGCGATCTCCCCATCGATCAACAGGGCCGGCCCGAAGGAGAGCACGTTCCAGGCGCCGCTGTCCAGCAGGGCCTGGGCGGTGATCTGGGACTCGTTGACGATCCCAAAGGTGCCATCCTGATAGATCACCAGATCCTCCGCGCTCTTATTGGCCTTGTCCCGGTACAGCACCCCGTTTCGGATGACGTAGCCGGACTGGCGCGCCCCATAATAGTCTCCGTTGACGGCGAGGATGGCGTTGGCGTTACGGGCGATACTGCTGGTTTTCGCGGTCACGTTCCGCCCGTATACACTGTTGGCAAAGGCGGTCTGCAGATACTCGGGGGAGGAGAGGACCACGTCCGCCACGTAGACGGTGGAGTCGTAGACCCGGATCTCCTGGATGGTGATGGACACGTTCCCGTCGGCATAGCTGTTCTCCGTGGAGACGGGGACCGTCGTCGCGGCGGGGGAGGCTGTCGCCTCAGGCGCGGCGTCGGTCGCTGAAACCGGCTCCGCGATGGCGGTGGGCGCGGCCTCTACGGCGGGTTCCTGGCTGGGGTAGGGTTCGCTCACCTGTGCGCTGGGGGCGGCTTCTTCCACCACCGTGTAGGTGTGCTCTATCACGAAGGTGTCCAGAGCGGCATAGGCCGTGAATCCGAACAGGAGCAGGGCCCATAGTAGACCCATGATCTTATTAACGTTCCTCATAGGGCATCGGCTCCTTCCATCTTTTCGGAGAGCAGGATCTCCAGATTCCCGTTCCGGCAGCGCAGCTCGTCGATGAACGATTTCGATGCGCTGGGGTCCTTCAGCGCCACGTCATAGCTGAGCTTATAGAGGCTCCCCATGTTCGTGGTGCGGGTCTTGGTCAGCTTATAGCTGTTTGTGTAGCGGGCGAACAGATCGTCGAAGGCCCCGGCGAACTCCAGCGTTTCGGGGACGGTGATGTGCAGCTCGTACAGCGCCTTCTCCCCGAAGGAGAGGCGGGAGAGGAGCAGCATCACCAAACTCACCAGCATGGTGAAGAGAAGGGCGATGAGGACGTACCCGGCGGCGCAGGCGAGCCCCGCGGTCATCACCAGGAAGATGGCGGAGATGTCCTTGGCCTTCCCGGCTACGGACCGAAAACGGACCAGGGAGAAGGCCCCGGCCACGGCGATGCCCGTGCCCACGCTGCCGTTGACCATGAGGATCACGGTACACACCACCATGGGCAACACCACCAGGGAGATCAGGAACCCCTTGCTGGCTTCGCCAGACCGGCTCATGATGAGGGAGGCGATGAGGCCGCACAGCCCCGCCGCGGCCAGGCAGGCCAGGAACATGCCCACGGAGAACCCTCCGGACAGGATGGAATCAAAGATTGCTGACATATTGCATCGCTCCTTTCGCGGCGGCCACCCTTTGGTGGCCCGGTTCATTGAGTGTGTTCAGATACGCGGTCCCATATTTGGAGAAGGAGACGGGCCGCACGTTCAGCTCGTTCAGCGTTCGAGCAAAGGCGAGGGGCATGGCGCCGGCGCTTTTCACCTCCATGATCTCCAGGCCCATGGGCAGCAGCAGCCTGCCGGCTGAGCCGCGCTCCAGCTGCAGGGCGCTGTTCCTGGCCCTGGGGGCGCTGTCGAAGGTGACGCGAAAGCTTCCATCCTCCGTCCATGCGTAGGCTTCCCGCTCGTAGGAGATGACCATGGCCGGTTCGGGCCAGCTGTAGAAGTTCATGGCGTAGTCGATCTCTCGCCAGATCTGGCTGTCTTGGGGCGGCTTTGCCCCGGTCAGGTAGGCCTTGGCCTCGGAGAGGGGGAGGCTGACCCGGCGCTTGTAGACCACGCCCTCATACTTCTTCTTGAGCTCCAGATACACCGTGGAGTCCGCCCGGGGCGTGCCGTAGCTCCTGAGCCGCAGCTTCTCCTTGTAGGCGCCGGCGTCAATAGAGCTGCGGATGATCCGATGATCCGGCGTGTCTAAATACAGGCTGCAGATGGTGCTCTTTCCATATTCATCCAGCAGCAGCCGATCCTTCATCCGCTGAAGCAGACGCCTCTTGGTGACCTCGTCCACGAGGTATTTTCGTTCGATCCGTTTGAAAATGTAGGTGGTTTCCATATCAGGTCCACTCCTTGGTTTGATAGGCCAACTATATAGGGCAAAGTTTAAGTTAACCTAAAACGCGATCACCGATTCCTGTGAACATTGCAAACAGAATGTGGCAAACGCTGCCATTTGCATCGTTCCGATCCAGGCGCATAGAACATTTTATACAAGAATAACGGATGGCAGATGATGCGTATATGCCTGGTTTACAAAGCGGGCATGCTGTGCTATACTATCGAAAGAAACGATAAAAGAGGGGGAAGCCATGGAAAAAGAGACCGTCAAGCTGACCAAGCTCAGCAAATGCGCGGGCTGCGGGGCCAAGGTGGGCGCTGGGGTGCTGGCCCAGCTGCTGAAGGACATCAAGGTCCATCACGATCCCAATCTGCTGGTGGGGTTCGACCACAGCGACGACGCTTCCGTGTACAAAGTTTCGGACGACCTCGCTCTTGTCCAGACTGTGGATTTCTTCCCGCCCATCGCAGACGATCCCTACCTGTTCGGCCAGATCGCGGCCACCAACGCCCTGTCCGACGTGTACGCCATGGGCGGGGAGCCCAAGCTGTGTCTGAACATCATGGCGGTGCCGGAGAAGATGCCCATGGACGCGGTCCACGACATCCTTCGGGGCGGGTACGACAAGGTGTATGAGGCCGGCGCCCTGATCACCGGCGGCCACAGCATCCACGACGACGAGCCCAAATACGGCCTGGCCGTCACCGGCTTCGTCCACCCGGACCGGGTGCTGACCAACTCTAGTGCTCGCCCCGGGGACGTGCTGTTTCTCACCAAGCCCCTGGGCATCGGCATCTTGAGCACGGCGGCCAAGGCGGACATGGTCAGCGAAGCGGGGCAAATGCGCATGTTCGAGCTTATGACCACCCTGAACCGTTCCGCCCGGGACGTGATGGTGAAGTATGAGGTCCACGCCTGTACGGATGTGACGGGCTTCGGCCTCATGGGTCACGCCTTTGAGATGATGGAGGGCAGCGATGTGGAGGCCGTCATCGATACGAAGGCCCTGGACCTGATCCCCGAGGCGAAGGAGCTGGCCCGATTCGGCCTCATCCCCGCTGGGGCGTACCGCAACAGGACATTCGCAGAGAAGGCCGTGGAGCTCACCGGGATCGAGCTGTGCGTTCAGGACATGCTCTTCGATCCTCAGACCTCCGGCGGTCTGCTGATCGCCTGCGCGCCCCAGGACGCGGATAGAATGTTCGAGGAACTTAAACAAACCGTTCCCAGCGCCCAGCGCATCGGAACGGTGAAAGCGTATGAAGGGGGAAAGCGGATCTTCCTCCGCTGATCAGGCCAGGGCGGTTATGGCGGCCAGGGCTGCGTCCACGTCCTGCTCGGTGTTGGCGAATCCCAGGGAGAAGCGGACCGTCCCCTTGGGGAAGGTGCCCAGGCTCCTATGGGCGGAGGGGGCGCAGTGGAGGCCGCAGCGGGTCAGGATGCCGAAGCGCTGCTCCAGCGCGTAGGCAACGGCGGCGTTGTCCTGGCGCAGGAAGTCCAGGGAGAGGACGCCGACCCGGTTTTCAAGGCGCTCCGGCCCGCACAGGCGCACATTGGGGATGTCGCGAAGACCGTCCATGAACCGCTTTGTCAATGCCCCTTCGTGGGCCCGCAGCGCATCCACGCCCCGTTGGGAAACATAGACCATGGCCGCCTCCCAGCCATAGATGCCGGGCAGGTTCATGGTGCCGGATTCAAAGCGGTCGGGGAGATACTCGGGCAGATACTCGCTGTCGGAGACGCTGCCCGTGCCGCCGGCGATGAGGGGGGAGAGTTTCTTGGCCAGTTCGTCCGTCACCAGCAGAGCGCCGATGCCGGAAGGCCCCAGGAGCCCCTTGTGGCCGGGGACGGACAGGGCGCTGAGCCCAAGCTGTTCAAAGTCCAAAGGGTAATGCCCGGCGGTCTGGGCCCCGTCCAGGGCGAAGGGAATGCCGTATCGGGATGCGATCTCGCCCGCCGTCTGAGCGTCCTGGACCGTGCCGGACACGTTGGAGCCGTGAGCCATCAGGATCAGCTTCGTGTTGGGACGGATGAGGGCGGGAATATCGTCGGGGTCGATGCACCCCTGCCGATCCGCCGGAATCCGGTCGAAGGCGACATCAGAGAGCTGGAGCAGGGGCCGCATGACGGCGTTATGCTCCATGCTGCTGACGATCACGTGGTCGCCAGGGCGAAGATACCCCTTGATAAGGAAGTTCAGCCCGTAGGTGTTTCCCGGGGTCAGGATCACATGGGTGGCCTTCTCCGGGAAGTGGAAGAAGCTCTTGAGCTGTTCTCGCAGGGAGAGGGTCGTGAGCTCCGCCTCCCGGGCGCTCTCATAGACGGAGCGATTCAGGGGGGCGCCCACTTCATCGATATACCGGGCCATGGCCCGGGCCACCGTCTCCGGCTTCGGGAAGGAGGTGGCGGCGTTGTCCAGATAGATCGTGTCCATGGGTACAGGATAGCACAGCCCGGAGAAAAAGTCACATAGAATTTTCCCATGGCTCAGGAAGGAGAGAACATGCTCGACATCAGCATCCGTCAACTGGAGGTCTTCGTGGCCACGGCGGAGTACTGCAGCTTCACCAAGGCGGCGGAGGACCTGCATCTCACCCAATCCACCGTCAGCATGCACATCCGCACCCTGGAGGAGGTGTTGAACACCTGCCTCATCGAGCGGGGCGCCCGTAAGAAGGTCATTTTGACGGAGGAGGGGAAGCGGGTGTACACCATGGCCAAGGACATCCTGTCCCGCATGGAGGCACTGCAGGAGCGTCGGTCAGAGGGGGCGGAGGAACCGCTGCGGATCGGCACCTCCACCGTGCCCGCCCAATACCTGCTGCCCAAGCTCCTGTCTGGCTTTCTGAAGAAGCATCCTCATGCCAGGTACATCCTGCGGCGGGGGGACAGCGAGCATATTTTGGACTGTTTGCAGAAGGGGGAGATCCGCATCGGGCTGGTGGGCTACAAAAACAGCGACCGGTCGCTGATCTTTCAGGAGATCGCCCGGGACCATCTGGTGCTGATCACGGAGAACAGCGAAGCATACCGCGCCCTGCAGGCGGCGGGGAAGACGGGGCAGGACCTGCTGGATCGGCCCATGATCGCCCGGGAGGAGAGCTCCGGCACCCAGCACGCCGCCGACGCCTTCCTGCAGCGGTTGGGAGTGCAGGCGCCCAACATCGTCGCCCGGATGGACAACCCTGAGAGCATCAAGATGAGCGTGGCGGAGGGCATCGGCGTGTCCATCGTCTCCGACCTGGCCGTTTCCGCCGAGCTTAGTGCCGGGAAGCTCCTGGCCTTTCCCTTCGAGCCCCAGGCCGAGGCGCGCAAGCTCTACATCGTCTGGCCCAGGGATGCTTTGCTCACCGCTACGGAGCTGAAATTCATCCAGCACGTCAAGGCCCAGACAAGCGCTATTCTTTTATCGGAATAACCGATTTTTTGAAGCATTCCATCTATATTTCCCATTCGATTTTTGTCGAGGGTGACCCTATAATGGAGGGGAGAAAACCGATATTTCGGTCTTTTGGGAGGTATGTATGAAGAAAGTGAATTGGACGGTCGTCCTGGCCGGCGTGGCGGTAGGCATCGCCGCGTTGGCTCTGAGCGCGCTGGGGAATCCCGCGAACATGGGCTTTTGCATCGCCTGCTTCGAGCGGGACATCGCCGGCACGTTGGGCCTGCATTCCGCGGCGGTGGTCCAGTATATGCGGCCGGAGATCATCGGCCTCGTACTGGGCGCCATGGTCATGGCCCTGGTGAAGGGGGAGTTTCGTGCCAAGGGCGGCTCCTCGCCTGCGACCCGCTTTTTGCTGGGCGCCCTGGTCATGATCGGGGCCCTGGTGTTCCTGGGCTGCCCCCTTCGGATGATGCTCCGCTTGGGCGGCGGCGATCTCAACGCCCTGGTGGCCTTGCTGGGATTTGCCCTGGGCATCTTCGTGGGAACCCTGTTCCTGAAGAGGGGCTTTTCCCTGAAGCGCAGCTATACCCTGGGCACGGCGGAGGGAGCGGTGCTACCCGTGCTGCTGATCCTCGGCGGCGTGGCGTTCCTGCTGTTCCCGGCGCTGTTCAAGATCAGCGAAAAGGGGCCCGGCTCTCAGCACGCGCCCTTCCTTATCGCTTTGGTGATCGCCATGGTGGTGGGCGCCTTTGCGCAGCGTTCGCGCCTCTGCATGGTGGGCGGCCTGCGTGACGCCATGATGTTCAAGGATTTCAAGCTCCTGTACGGATTCGTGGCCATCCTGATCGTCACCATCGTCGGCAAGTTGGCCCTGGGCGGCTTAGGCTGGAAGAATCTTACTGCGTTCAAGCTGGGCTTTGCGGAGCAGCCCGTGGCCCACAGCGCCCATGTGTGGAACTTCCTGGGCATGGCCTTGGCCGGCTGGGGTTCCGTGCTCCTGGGCGGCTGCCCCCTCCGTCAGCTGATCCTGGCCGGTGAGGGCAACGGCGACTCCGCGGTGGCGGTGTTCGGCATGATCGCCGGGGCTGCCATCTCCCATAACTTCGGGTTGGCCGGCGCCGCCGGAAAGCCTGCCACGGAGGCGGTCTCCCTGAACGCTAAGGTGGTCATCCTGTGCGGTTTCGTGATCCTGCTGGCTATCTCCCTGATCAACCTGCCCAAAGTGGCAAAGAAGCAAGCCTGAACGGCGTAGAAGGAGGATATTGCTATGGTAGACGCGCGTGGATATTCCTGCCCCATCCCGGTGGTCATGGTGCAGCGGGCCGTGAAGGCGGAGAACCCTGAGAGCTTGACGGTGTTGGTGGACGAGCAGGTGTGCGTGGAGAACGTGACCCGGTTCGCCAACGCCTCCGGGTACAAGGTCACGGTCACCCGGGACGGCGACGACTATCGGATGGAACTCAAGAAATGAGAGACTACGTTGCCACCTTCCATACCCATCTGTCCGCGCTGATGACTGATCGGAACCTGAAAGGCGCCGGCGTGCAGGCGCGCATGATGCCCGTGTTTCGGAAGCTCAGCTCCTCCTGCGGCACCTGCGTGGTCTATGCGGCGCCCGGACCCTGCCTGGAGCGGATGGACGAGGACGTGGAGGCGGTATACGAGATCACCGGCGACGAAGAGTATCGCCTTCTGTACCAAAACGAATAAATCAACAAAACATAAAACGACGGGGCAGAGGATGCCCCGTCGTTTTTATCCTCAAAAAGATTATAGCTCGTGTTCGTCGATGATGGCGGCGATCTCCCGGGCGGTGGCCTTGAGCTCATGGTTGCTGCGGCCGCCCATGCTGTCGATCAGCTCCATGAGCTTCTTTGCCACGGCCTTCAGGGATTCGTAGAGCGGGTTCAGCCTGGCCTGCTTCGGCTTGGTGATCCGCTTGCCCTCCGCGGCATACAGGAGCTCCCCGGCGCCAAGATCGTATGCGGTGCCGGAATAGGGGGCGATCACCTCCGTGGAGGAGAAGGTGGTCCGAAGGAGCTCGGCAAAGGTTTCGCAGGCGTCCTCGTCTCCGTGGTTCACAAAGATGGTCTTGGGACGGGTTGTGAATCCTTTGACCCAATTCAGCAGCCCGTTTTGATCGGCGTGACCGCTGGTGCCGTGGAGGGAGCAGATCTGGGCATTGACGGCGATGGCCTCTCCAAAGAGCTTCACCTGTTTGGCCCCGTGGAGCAGGGCGTGGCCCAGTGTCCCCGCCGTCTGATAGCCCACGAACAGGATCATATTCTTGCTGTCCCACAGGTTGTGCTTCAGATGGTGGCGTATGCGGCCCGCGTCGCACATGCCGCTGGCGGAGATGATGACCTTGGGCCGCGGGTCGTTGTTGATGGCGATGGAGTCCTCCGTGGTCACGGACAGCTCCAGCCCGTCGAACCAAACCGGGTTTTCGCCACGATGCAGGATTTCCAGGGCCTCCTCATCGAGATAGGATTCGTCCACATCCCGGAAGATGGCCGTGGCCTCCTGAGCCAGGGGACTGTCCAAAAATACCGGCGCGTCGTCGTGGCCGTGGACCAGGCCCCGGGCCTTGATCTCCCGGATGCCGTACAGCAGCTCCTGGGTCCGACCCACAGCAAAGGCGGGAATGACCAAATTGCCGCCCCGGTCCAGCGCCTTCTGCATATAGGCGGCGAAATCGGCGATGGGGTCCACGCCCTCCGAGGGCTCATGGAGCCGGTTCCCGTAGGTGGATTCGATGACGAGATAGTCGGCTTCCGCCACGTTTTGCGGGTCCCGGATGATGGGCTGGTCGGTGTTCCCCACGTCGCCGCTGAAGACGATCTTTTTGGAGGTTTCTCCCTCCTGAAGCCACACCTCGATGCATGCGGAGCCCAGCAGATGGCCGATGTCGGTGAACCGGATCTGGACGCCCTCGTCCACGGAGATGACCTCGCCATACCTGCAGGGACGGAACAGGGGCATGAGGCCGTGCACGTCCTCCGTGGTGTACAGGGGCTCCACTATCTCGTCCCCGGCCCGGGTGGCCTTGCGGTTTTGCCATTCGGCTTCGGACTCCTGGATGTGGGCGGAGTCCAGCAGCATGATGTTGCAGAGGCTGCAGGTGGCCGACGTGGCATAGACCGGGCCCCGATACCCGTCCTTGTAGAGCTTGGGCAGCATGCCCGTGTGGTCGATGTGGGCGTGGGTGATGAACACGGCGCTGATCTCCTCCGGCGCCACCGGCAATGGCACGTTCTCGAACAGGTCAACGCCCTGCTCCATGCCCTTGTCCACCAGGTAGTACCGGCCGCCGTTCTCCAGCAGGGTACAGCTGCCGGTCACCTCATGGGTCGCTCCGATAAACGTGATCTTCATTGGTCTACCTCCGGGTGTTGGTTCACTTCTCGTTCTTGATCCGCAAAAAGCGGATTACGGCGTGGGTCAGGGCGTCCAGGATCAGAATGATGCCTACGCTGATGGCATACCAGCGCATGGCCCACTGAGGGGCGATCAGGATGAACAGGCCGCACAGGGCGAAGAGCACGGCCTCCGCCAGATGCAGGCAGAAGAAGGTGCCCCAACGCTTCTCCTGTTTCAGCTTCGCGGCGGTGTAATAGGCATAGTACAGCAGCACGCCGCCGAAGAGGGCGGAGCTGAGCACGAACAGCGCCTGCTCCTTCACCAGGATCAACAGGATGATGACCAAAAATACGATGCACAGGGTGATCCGCGTGCGCTCCTCGCGGGTGTTCCAGTGGTTATGCCTGAGCCGCCGGACGGTGTATGCGGCCTCCGCGGCGAACCCCAGGAACAGGGCCCCCGCCATGACCATGTCGAAGAAGCTGATGGGCAGGAGCAGGAGCAGCAAACCCACCAGGGCGATGGCCGCATCCAGCAGATAGGGCTGATGGGCCACCTCCTGCCTGACCAGAACCGTCACCTTGTCGGCGGCCTTCCGTTCCTCGTGCATGGCGGCCTCCGGCAGCTTCTTGATGGCATCCTTGGTGGCCGGGTCCGCATCCAATATGGACACGATCACGTTCTCGAAGGAGGCGGGCCACTTGTCCAGCACATCGAACAGGGTCTTGGAGCCGTCCTTCTCAAGGGCGTCGAAGATGCTGTTGGTGAACATCCGGCGCTCCTCAGGGGGCATGTTTTCCAGCCATTTGTCCAATAGGGTTTGTATGGTCAGGCACTGCGGGTCATAGTCCTCCGCCAGGGCCAGGCTGCCGCAATCGATGCCCCAGGAGAAGATGGAGTGCTGCATGCCGCCCTTCTGGGTGCTCTTCACGATGCGGCAATCGGTGATGTTCGGTTCGAAGATCTTGCCGATCACGCAGTATTCCGGCCGGATAGCTGTGGAGATGGGGTCGATGGACTCGATGAGCTTCGGGTCCAGCACCTCCTTGCAGAAGCCGGGACCGTCGTTGATGTACAGGTGCTGCAGCTGAGCTTTCTTTCGTCCCGACAGCAAGGCAGCGGCATAGAGGACCTCGTTGGCACCCTTGCTGTGACCGCCCACATAGTAGACCTTGCCTGGCCGAATGTGCTGCTCCAGGTATTCGAGGCTCATCCGCTGGGCCTTCGTCTCTGTGAAGCTGATCATGAAGTCCTCCTTCCAGCCGGCAATGGAGCTGTCCGTGCCTCGGAAGGCGATATAGCGGGTGCTCCGATTCAGATGGAAGGTGATGGCGGAGAACTGGGTGGGCACTTCGGGGATGAGCACATCCACGTAGTCGCTGACGAACAGATCCCCGAATCGCCTTGAACAGGCGGCGCAGCGAACAAATTCAGCCATGGACGCATCCGTGTCGGTGGTCATCATCTGTACGTCCGCGCCCTGCAGCTGGTCGAAGCAAGCCCGCAGGGTATGCTTTTTGTGGCCCCAGCCCATCTCGGGGAACTTCCAATAGGACAGTCCGCACAGGACCAGATTGTCCACCTCGTTGAAGGGGAGGACCTCAAAGGGGATGTCCGAATACCAGCGGACGTAATCGATGATGCGATCCATACAGGCTCCTTGGTATGAAAAGGCAGCCCATCGGCTGCCAACGGGGACTATCCGGCGGTGTGCTTTGCGGCGAAGGCTTTGATGCGGTCGAAGGTGATGTCACTGATGTAGTGCTCCACCTTGCAGGCATCCTCCAACGCGGTCTTTTCATCTACGCCGATGCTCATAAAAAACTGGGACAGGGTGTTGTGGCGCTCATAGATCTTCTCGGCGATGGCCCGGCCGGAGTCGGTCAACGTGAGATACCCGGTGGGATCCATGAGCAGATAGCCGCCGCTCTTGAGGAGGCCCACCGCGCGGGAGACGCTGGGCTTGCTGAACCCCATGTGCTCCGCCACGTCCAGGGACCGCACATGCTCCAACCGTTGAGACAGGATGAGGATGGTTTCCAAATACATCTCTCCGGATTCCTGCAAGCGCATATTCTCGCCTCCTTCCACCTATGAGTATAGTATCATATATCCATTTTTTTGCAAGGCTTCCGCGGAAAACTTTCCGGAGGATAATACTGTGGGTCTTTCGTTTACATGCTGTCGATAGGTGCGATCCCGTCGATTTTGCGACATCCTGCAGCAGGAGACGAGAAAAGTTCACCGTTTAAGAACACGGAACGGGTTGCTATAGTGGGGGTGCTAATCCAAGGAACGGGAGGTGTTTCATGAGGAGCCGAGATTGCCGCCACTACTCAAGACGGGAATTGATCGAGATCATCTACGAGCTGGAGCGCAGGGAGGAGAAGCTAGAGAAGCGGCTGGAAAGGGCCAGGGCCAGGCTGAAGGACCGTACGATGCGGATGGAGCGCGCCGGGTCCCTGGCGGAGGTCGCCGCGGTGATCGCTGGCCTCTTTGAAGCCGCGGACGAGACAGCGGCCATGTATCTTGCAGGGGTGAAAGCCCAGGAAAAGGATGTGAGGGAAGCGGAGGAGCGGGCCTCATGATCTATCAGACCCGGCGGGGACAGGCCATCCCCACCCTGGTGCAGGTCGAAGCGGAGCGAAGGAAGCTAGACCGTCGCAGCCACCGCAGACGCGCCTGGGGCACCTTTCTGTTGTCCTTTCTCGTGACGTTCATGGGCGGGCTTTTGATCCTGCTCATGTTCCTTCCTGTGCTGGAGGTGTCGGGGAGCAGCATGGAGCCCACGCTGCGGGATGGAGACATCCTCGTCCTGCTCCGATCCGGCACCATCGGATATGGGGAGATGTGCGGCATGTACGCTCAGGGGAGGCTGATTCTGAAGCGGGTCATCGGCCTGCCGGGGGACGTGGTGGACATGGACGCAGCGGGCAACGTGTACGTGAACGGACTGCCACTGCGGGAGCCCTACGTGGCCCATAAGGCGGTGGGCACCTGCGATCTGAACTTTCCCTATACCGTCCCCGAAAACAGCCTCTTCGTCCTGGGAGACCATCGAGAGACCAGCATCGACAGCCGCAGCAACCTGATCGGTTGCATCGAGACCAGCCAGGTCATGGGGCAGGTAGTGGCGCGCATATGGCCCCCCAAGAGCATCGGGTGGGTGAATTAGGAAGGCGTATCGAAGGGCAGAAGCGTGTCTGCAATTTTCGACCGCGGTGGATTGACACCTGCTTTAGGAACCGGTAAACTAAATGCATTTCTGGAACAGGGAGGCATGAATATGATCCGCATGGAGACGGTCGATCTGTATGAGCTCTATCCGCAGCCTGAGCGGGGGCCGGGCGGGCAGCTGACGGTGTATGCGCTGTCGCCCATACCCAAGGTCGATCCGAATCGGCGGTTTCCCGCGGTGCTCATCCTGCCGGGCGGCGCCTATTCCTGGGTCTCGTCCCGGGAGGCGGAGCCGGTGGCCATGCGCTTTGTCGCCCGGGGATTCTCCTGCTTCGTGCTGAACTATTCCTGTGCCCCGTGCCGGTTCCCGGTGGCGCTGCGGGAGGCGGCGCTGGCCATGCGGTATATCCGTGATTGCGCCGACGAGCTCCACATCGACAGCCGCCATGTGGCGGCCCTGGGCTTTTCTGCCGGCGGCCATCTGTGCGGAACGCTGGGGACCCTGTTTGATGCCCAGGAGGTGTCGGACATCGCCACACCGTCCGTGATACGACCGGACGCTTTGATCCTGTGTTATCCTGTGTCCGTGTCCCAGGGGAGGACCCATCGGGACAGCTTCGTCAATCTCTGCGGGGACGATGCGGAACTGATGGACCGGCTCTCTTTGGACAGGCTGATCCGCCATGATATGATGCCGGTGTTCCTATGGCATACCCGGACGGACGGCTCGGTACCCGTGGACGGGACGATCCGGCTGGCCGCTGCCCTGGCGGAGAAGGATGTGCCCTTTGCGTTCCACGTGTTCGCCGACGGGCGCCACGGCCTCGCCACGGGGGACGATCTCGTCTATCGCCGGGACGATCTGCCGCCCGTCAGCGACGGTGTCCGGGATTGGCCGGAGCTGGCCATCCGGTTCCTCTGGGAGCAGGGCTTCCACATCCAGGACGGAGAATAGGGGAGATGTTTATGCAAAAAGCAGCAGGTTCAAAACCTGCTGCTTTATCGTTTGCCTGCGCTTTACCGCTCCTCGCGGAAGTAGGGGAGACCCAGGGACATGGGCGGCTGATCCTCCCGCTTCTTCCGTAGGGATACGATGATCAGCACTAAAAGGGTGATGACGTAGGGGAACATCTTGTAGATTTCCTTGATGGCCATCTCCGTACCCGTGGGAATGTAGAGGTACAGAATGTACAGACCACCGAACAAGATGGAGGCCAGGATGCTGACGCTGGGACGCCAGATGGTGAAAATGACCAAAGCGATAGCGAGCCAGCCTCTGTCGCCGAAGGCGTTGTGGGACCAAATGCCGTTGGAGTAATCCAGCACGTAGTATAGACCGCCGAGGCCCGCTATCATGCTGCCCGTGCAAGTAGCCACATACTTGTATTTGACCACGTTGATACCGGCTGCATCCGCCGTAGCAGGGCTTTCACCCACGGCGCGCAGATGAAGACCGGTC
This sequence comes from uncultured Eubacteriales bacterium, assembly GCA_902761365.1. Classification (GTDB taxonomy): domain Bacteria; phylum Bacillota; class Clostridia; order Christensenellales; family CAG-138; genus RUG472. The sequence goes on from CACWJZ010000006.1 coordinate 68,491, forward strand.
CGAGTACGTTTGAGCACGTAGGATGCCACTAAAGCGATGATGATAGCGAGATAGGCCAGGAATCCATAAGATAGGAACAGTTGACCGAACCAGCCCATCTTATTTGCAAAGGGCAGGGTGGTTTTGATATATCCACTGGTGCCACCCAGCACGATGGCGGGGACCTCCGCGTTGGACAGTTTGATCAGCGATCCGCCAAAGAAGTTTGCAAAGCCCACACCGAAGGTGGTGATGGCAAGACCCGTCACGTTCTGGTTGGCACGCAGGGAAACGGTCAGAAAACAGTACAGAAGGCCGATTAGCAGTGAGCCGATCAGGCAGCAGACCAAGGGGATCAAAACCGCCAGGAGGGGGTTCATGCTGTCCTTGGGGGTAAACGTCTCATAGTAGAAAGCACCGATGACGCTGGAAATGGCGCCCATGTACATGATGCCCGGGATTCCGAGGTTTAGGTTGCCGGATTTTTCCGTCAGGATCTCGCCAGTGCTGCCATACAGCAGGGGAATGCCTTGCATGATCGCCCGCGGAATAAAGGTCACAAGAAAGTTCAACATCGTTATGCCTCCTTACCGCTCTTTGCAAATTGGATCTTGTAGGTGATGAAGAATTCGCAGCCGATGATGAAGAACAGGATGATACCCGTCAGGATCTCCGAGAAGGATTCGTTCAGGTAGAAATTGGTGGCCACTTCCTTGGCGCCTAGCTGCATGAACACCAGTAGGAAACTGGTGAGGATCATCACGATGGGGTTGAACTTGGCGAGCCAGGACACCATGACGGCGGTAAATCCGCGGCCGCCGACCAGCTCAGTGGACAGGGAGTGATCCGTACCGCCCACCAGAAGCATGCCCATGAAACCGCACAGGGCACCGGAAAGCACCATGGTCCGAATGATGACCCGCTCCACCTTGATGCCTGCATATTTAGCGGTTCGTTCGCTTTCGCCCACCACGGAGATCTCATACCCCTGTTTGCTGTACTTGAGGTAGATGAAGATCAGGATCGTCAGTATCGCCACCAAAAGAACGATGATGGCGTACTGCTTCCCACCCAGGTAGGGCAGCCACCCTAAGCGGGTTTTCTGATTTATGATGCCGATCTTGCCGGATCCCTTGGGCACCTCCCAAATGATGATGAAATAGGCGGCCAACTGAATGGCGATATAGTTCATCATCAGAGTGAACAACGTTTCGTTGGTGTTCCAATGGGCTTTGAAAAAGGCGGGCAAGAAGCCCCAGAGGGCGCCGGCGGCTACGCTGACCACCAGCATGAGCAGCAGCATGACCGTATTCGACTTGATGGTTTCGCTTAGCGTGATCATCACAGCCGCGCAGGCAAGACCACCCACGATGACTTGGCCCTCGGCTCCGATGTTCCAGAAACGCATCTTGAAGGCGGGGGTCACCGCAAGGGAGATCCCCAGCAATATCGCAAGCTTTTGGAACAGGACCCATGTCTTTCGATTGGTGCCGAAGGTACCGTAGAACATGGTTTTGTATAGGGCAAGGGGATTTAGACCCGTGACGATGATGGTGACGAGGGAGCACATGAGCAGAGCTAGGAGGATGGCACAGCCGCGGATCAACCAAGCCTGATACCAGGGGAGTGCTTCCCGCTTTACGATGTGGAACAGGGCTTTTTTATTTTTCATTGTTCTTTCCTCCCACACGGGTCATCAGTACACCGACCTGTCGTTTATCGGTGGTACGAGCGTCCACCACACCGGACACCTGCCCACCGCAGAGGACCAGGAGCCTGTCGCAGAGCTCCAGCAGCACATCCAGATCTTCGCCGACGTAGATCACGGCCACACCTTTCATCTTCTCTGCGGTCAGGAGGTTATAGATGGTGTATGAGGTGTTGATGTCGAGACCGCGCACGGCATAGGCAGTCATCAGCACCGCTGGGTCCTGAGCGATCTCACGGCCCACCAGGACCTTCTGCACGTTTCCGCCAGACATACGCCGCACGGGGAAGTCAACACTAGGAGTCACGACCTCCAACTCTTTCCACACCGCATTGGCGACCCTTTCCGGTTCCTTCTTGTCCAGAAAGATTCCTTTTTTCTTGCGCCAGGAGCGTAGCATCATATTGCCCGTCATGCCCATGGAACCGACGAGGCCCATACCCAGTCGATCCTCTGGCACAAAGGCCATGGAAATGCCTGATTTTTGGATCTCCAGCGGGTCTTTTCCGGCCATATCGCCAGTCTGGTTTGTTTTGGGATTATGATAGATGATAGAGCCTTCGGCGATGGGGTAGAGGCCCGAGATAGCTTCCAGCAGTTCCCGCTGACCGGAACCGGCAACGCCCGCGATGCCCAAGATCTCGCCGCTGTAAGCGGTAAAGGTGATGTCGTTGAGCCGCTTCACACCCAATTCGTCATAGACCGTCAGGCCCTTCACCTCCAGGCGCGGCTGGGGATCCACGGGCATGGGACGATCGATGTTCAGGCTCACCGCACGGCCAACCATCATGTCCGTCAGGCTCTGCTGATCGGCATTCTTCGTCAGCACATCGCCGATATATTCGCCCTTGCGCAGGATGGCCACCCGATCGGAGACCTCCAGCACTTCGTGAAGCTTATGGGTGATGATGATAAGGGACTTGCCGTCCTTTTGCATGTTGCGCATGACGGCAAAGAGCTTGTCCGTCTCCTGAGGCGTTAAGACCGCCGTGGGCTCATCCAGGATCAGAATGTCTGCGCCCCGGTACAGCACCTTGACGATCTCCACGGTCTGCTTCTGAGAAACGGACATATTGTAGACCTTTTGTTCGGGATCGATGTCGAAGCCGTACTTCTGGCTGATTTCCTTGATCCGCTTGCCGGCTTCTTTGAGATTCATCTTTCCTTCCTCGTTGAGGCCCAGGATGATGTTCTCCGTGGCGGTGAAAACGTCCACCAACTTGAAGTGCTGATGGATCATGCCGATGCCGTTGTCGAAGGCGTCCTTAGGGGAGGCGATGGTCACCGGCTTGTCATGGATATAGATCTGGCCTTCGTCCGGATAGTATATGCCGGAAAGCATATTCATCAGGGTGGTCTTTCCGCTGCCGTTCTCGCCCAACAGAGATAGAATCTCCCCTTCATGCAGCTCCAGGTTGATAGCGTTGTTGGCGACCACGTTGCCGAAGCGTTTTGTGATCCCCTCCATTCTGACGGCGTTCTTTACTGCTTCCAAGGCATGACATCCTTTCCATCAAGCAAGTTGAATGTAATATTATGCTCAATTTTACAATATTTTACCATACCGAATCCCTGTTGTAAATTAAAAATCTTGGGCCGTCTCAAACTTTTTTTGACACGATAGAAACAAAAAAACAGGCTGCATGACTGCAGCCTGTCCAGGGCAAAGGGAATTAACCGAAGTTCACATCCAGCAGCGTAATGCCGTCGATCTGCAGATCGAAGTAAGGCGCACTGCGGAATTCAGACTCATGGAAATAGCCATCCTTGATGACCTCAGTGTCGGGAGTATAGGCGGGATCGGTATCCACATCAGCCAGGTAGCTGGTCAGGACCGCGCCGTCCTTGGTGAAGGTGGCGGTATCGAACACGTGGAGCGTGCCAGCTTCGAGAGCAGCCTGCACTTCGGCCAGCTTCTCAGCGGTGCCCGGAGCAACGACGCCTTCGTTGAGCTCAGTGAGCTTGACGGAGCCAGTGGCGATGGTGCCGGTCCAGTCAGTGTCAATGGGCGTGCCTTCCATGGTAGCCTTGATGGCGTACTCATAGTAGGGCTCCCAATCGATACGAGAGGAGACCAGGTAGGTGTTGGGACCGGCTTCCTTGGTGCTGCCGTTGTAGGAAACATCGGGGACGCCAGCTTCCTCACAGGCGGAGGGAGCACCCAGGGAATCGGCGTGCTGGCTGATCAGCTTGCAGCCGTCCTGGATCAGCTTCTGAGCGCCTTCCTTCTCAGCAGTGGGATCATACCAAGAACCGGTGAAGGTGACTTCCATGGTGGCGGTGGGGCACACGGAGCGGACACCCAGGAAGAAGGAGGTGTAGCCGGAGATAACCTCAGCGTAGGTGAAGGCGCCGACGTAACCGACCTTGGCTTCTTCCGCGGTGAACTTGCCAGCTTCGATCATCTCATTGAGCTTCAAGCCAGCGACCACGCCAGCCAGGTAGCGGCCCTCATAGATGGCGGCAAATGCATTGTGGTAGTTGGGCAGGTTCTCAGTATGGGCCTTGGTGCCGGTGGCGTGGCAGAACTGCACATTGGGATACTCCTGCGCGGCCTGGATCATGTAGTCCTCATGGCCGAAGCTGTCGGCGAAGACAGCGATGCAGCCAGAATCAGCCATGTCAGCGGCGGTTTCGTAGCAGCCGATACCTTCTTCGATGCCAGTCTTCAGGACCATCTCGACGCCCAGCTTCTCACAGGCGGCCTTGGCGGCATTGATGAAGTTGAGGTCGTAGGTGGACTGCTCATCATGCAGGCAGATGAAGCCCACCTTAACGGTGTCGGCCTTGGCGACCTTGTTGTGACCAACGATGGCAAACACCATGAGCAGGCACATCACAACAGCCAGAAAGCGTTTCATTTAGTTTCTTCCTCCTATATTTTCTTTATTGTGAGACCGCATGCGGCCAAACAATCCATCGTACAGGGCGTGTCCCTTGGCGGCGTCGCCAAAAATAAACCCCAACATAAAAGTACGATAGTATTCTACCAGAAAAAACAGGATTTGTACAGCCATGATTTTCGTGTTTCTGAAAAAAAGCCAGGCTCGGGACAGGGAACAACGAGACGGTTTCAGACTTTTTGGGGGCTCGCATGCAAAAAAATACTTTGAAAAAAGGAGACGCATACAGTATACTGGTGTCATCAAGAACAGGGAGGATGACTATGAACGGAGATTTTACACTGTACACCCCCACTAAGGTCGTCTTTGGACACAGGACGGAAGAGCAAGCCGGGGCGCTGGTCCGCGCCTTTGGCGGCAGCCGGGTGCTGATCCATTATGGCGGCAGCAGCGCCGTGCGCTCGGGCCTTCTGGATCGGGTGAAGGCGTCGCTGGATGAAGCTGGCGTGTTCCATGTGGAGCTGGGCGGCGTGGTGCCCAACCCGCAGCTTTCCAAGGTGTACGAGGGGATCGAGCTGGCCAAAGCGAACGACGTGGACTTCCTTCTGGCCGTGGGCGGCGGGTCCGTCATCGACTCGGCCAAGGCCATTGCCTACGCCTTGGCGGAACCGGAGTATGACGTGAAGGAACTGTACGAGCATACCCGCAAAGCCAAGGGCTGCTTCCCCATCGGGACCGTGTTGACCATCGCCGCCTCGGGAAGCGAGATGAGCGACAGCAGCGTCATCTCCTACGAGGACAAGAAACGGGGTTACAACAGCGACCTGTGCCGGCCCAAGTTCGCCATCATGGACCCGGAGCTCACCATGACCCTGCCGGATTATCAGACCTGCGCTGGTTGCTCCGATATTTTGATGCACACCCTGGAGCGGTACTTCACCAGCGGCAGCAAGTTGGAGATCACGGACGCCCTGGCGGAGGGGCTCCTGCGCACGGTCATGAAGTACGCAGCCATCCTCCACAAGGACCCGTTGAACTATCAGGCCCGGGCTGAGATCATGTGGGCGGGCAGCCTTTCTCATAACGGCCTCACCGGCTGCGGAAACGACGCCAACGACTTCGCCTCCCACAGGCTGGAGCACGAATTGGGCGCCCTGTATGGCGTGACCCATGGGGCGGGGCTCACTGCGGTCTGGCCCAGTTGGGCGCGGTATGTGTACAAGAACTGCCTGCCCCGCTTCGTCAAATTCGCCGTGAACGTCATGGGCGTAGCCCCCTGTGCTTCCGACGAGGAGACGGCGCTCCAGGGTATCGCGGCCATGGAGGGCTATTTCCGGTCCATCGGCATGCCGGTGACCATTCAGGAGCTGCTGGGTAAAGTGATCACGGAGGAGGAGATCGCCATCCTCGCTAAAAACTGCGCCTTGGCCACCGGCGGCAAGGTGGGCAGCGCCATGACCCTCTACGAAGAGGACATGGCTAACATCTTCCGTATGGCGAAGGAATAAGGACATTCTGTTTCAAAAGGAGGCGCTTGGTGGCGCCTCCTTTGCTTGTCAAAAACCTTTTGACAAGCTGATCAGTCTGTCAGAAAAGGTTGGCAGAGCCGTTTTCTCCGACCCGAAGCTGTACTATGTACTGTGAGAGGGAGGAAAAACGGCTAATTTGCGGCATTTTTCAAAAGAAATGGTGCCTTCCAGCACCATTTCTACCTACCAGTAGTATTCCAATTATTATACGCCGCAAATGATCTGCCGCCTTTTTCGAAAGACTGAGGAGGCGCTTGGCGGCGCCTCCTTCATGTTACCTGTATATCCGCTGCAGCCCGCTTTCCGTCAGGGAGTAGAGGACGGGCGTGACCTCCTGAATGAACTTTCGATCATGGGACACGGCCAGGATGCAGCCGGGGAACTCGCTGAGGAGCTTGCGCACAGCGGGGCAGGAGAGGGGGCTGAAGTTGCGGGTAGGCTCGTCCAGCAGCAACACGTTGCTTTTATCCAGGATCGCCTTGAGCAGCAGGAGCTTGGCCCGCTGGCCCCCGGAGAGGTCGCTGACCGGGTGGCTCATCTCATCGGTGGTGTATTTCATGCTCCCCAAATAGATCCGAGCCTTGGTGACGCTCTCCTTGTCCCCGTCGGGGGCCAGGAACTCCTCGGGTCGCATGCGGTAGCTCACGCCCTCCCCGTAGCGCTGGGGCATGTAGGTGCAGCGGATGTCCTTGCGAGCGAGCAGCTCCCGGGCGATCCGGTCCATGAGGGTGCTCTTGCCGCAACCGTTGGGCCCCAGGATGCACACCTTCTCCGGGCCGATGATCTTGAGCCGCACGTCCCGGGACAACAGCCGCTCGCCTATGTGCAATTCCTCCAGGACATAGTCCAAAACCACCTTGCCGCGGCTCAGTTCAATGCCCGGTTCCCACTTGGGCAGGATGGCCCATTCCGCCTCGGGGAGCTGGGTCAAATCTTCCTCCTCCTTGTCCAGGCGCCGGCCCATGGATTTCACCGCGTGCATCTTCTTTTTCAACAACCGGCCACCGGAGGGGTTGCCCCGGCTGATGCTGTCCTGGGCGTGCTCCACGGCGTTGTAGATGGAGAGATACCGATTCTTCTTCTTCCGAAAGTCGGCCTGCTCGAACCGGGCCACCTGCTCCTGGTGGGCGAACTGCCGAGCCCGCTGGTCCATATAGGCCCGATACCCCTCCCGGGACACGGTGGAGCGGCAGATGGTCTTTCTTCGCACCTGCTCCAGGTGGATGATGATGTCCGCCGTCTCCTCCAAAAGGACCTCGTCATGGGAGATATAGAGCACGGCCCCGGGGAAGGCGTTCATGAATTCGGACAGCCATTCCAGGGTCTCGATATCGAGATCGTTGGAGGGCTCATCCAGCAACAGGATGTCGCACCGGCTCAGCAGGAGTCCTGCCAGCTGGACCTTCACCCGCTCCCCGCCGGAGAGGGTCTCCAGGGGCCGCGCTTCCTCGAAGAGGTCGGGGGAGAGGCCCAGGCGCTGGGCGGTCTCATTGATCTCCCGCGGGGACAGGGCATAGAACCTGCAGGCGCCCTCCATATAGACGCAGACGGGCAGGCTCTTCTCCTCGGGGGGCAGCTCCTGCGGGAGGTAGCCCATCCTGCCGTCCACGATCCGCTGGCCGTGGACTTCGGCGTAAGTTTCCACCATTTTCGGGTCATATATCCATTTGAGCAGGGTGGACTTGCCGTTGCCCTCCTCACCGATGAGGGCGGCCCGCTCGCCCTTGTGCAGGGTGAAAGAGAGGTCGTCCGCCAGCAGACGGTCGTCCTTCCTGGAGCGTATGGTCACATTTCTGATTTGCAGCATATCTGCCTCCAATTTCCGCGCTCAGAAAAGCACGTCCGGCAGAATAGAAAAAGCCTGCGGTCGTGATCCTTTGAGCGCACATACACTTCGACACCTTCGTGCCGATGGGGATGATGTTGCGTTCAAAATCGATCAGTTGCGCATGCCTTCGTTGAAGTGCTCCTTATGTTGATGGAAACAGTATATCGGCAGTCTGCAAAAAAGTCAATGAAAAATGCAGGAGACAGATGACATTGCCTCCTGCATGGGATGGGTTCAGTCTTTCTTGGTTATGGGGAGCCAGATTTCACAGTAGTGGGAATTGTTGACCACCTCGTTCCCATCCTCGAAGGGCCAGTGGATCACGCCGATCTCCGGCGCCTCCCGCAGCATGTAGCCTGAGGAGGGCAGCCATTGGGTGACGGCCTGCCGACGAAGATCGTCCACCAGATTGATGGGGAACTTGCAGCGCTCGGTCTCGCATACGAGATAGGTGCCGGCGGGGATGGAGAGGTGTTCGAACCGTTTGGCGAACTCGCCCAAACACTGTTCAAAATCCTTCAGCGCCCATTGGGGCAGCTGGTAGGCGATATAGAAGTCGTAGCCCTCCGGCGTAAAGTCGGTCATGACCGTGTAAATGATCTCATGCTCCCGGCTCATCCCTTCCAGTACATACTGCTCCACCCGGGTCTCGCAGGCGAAGCAATGATCCTGATCCTGTTTGTCACAGGGGTCGCCGGTGAAGCGGCGCTTGAAGCCGGTCAGGAGCATTTCCGGCTTTTCTTCAATGCGATAGTTCATAATGTTGCCTCCTTCCAAAGTGACTTTGATGAACAGGGGGGAGAAGGACTTGAGCTTTGCTCCGCTTTTGCGCGCCTCGGACGGGGTGATGCCGTGAAACTTCTGAAAGGCTTTGGCGAAGCTGTCGGGGCTGTCGTAGCCATACCGAAGGGCGATGTCGATCACCTTCTCCTTCCCGGCGGCCAGCTTCGCCCCGGCGATGGACAGGCGACGGTTCCGAATGTACTCGCCCAGGGTGTACCCGCACAGGATGCTGAAGATGCGCTGGAAATGGAAGGGGGAGGACAGGCTCTCCCTGGCGATGCGATCATAGTCGAGATCGTCCTCCATGTGGGTTTCGATGTAGTCCAGCGCGCGCTGTATGCCCGTGATCCAGTCCATGATTTTCCCTCCTGTCAAGGACATCATAGCAGAGTCCGCGTCAGGATGCCCGACTTTTTGTGCGGTCATCTATCAATACTGTATGGGTCAAGCGGGAAGGAGCGGGATAAAAGGGCTTACATGCGGAAGTAAGGCAATGGTGGGCATCAGTTCACCTTCTGAAGCTTACAGGAGTATTGCCGTGATCCGCCACTGGTATAGGAAAAAGTAATGGCGATTCCCATTTGTCCGTCCTTTACCCCGTAGGTCGCGGAAATACTGCTGAGCCCGACGACGTTCGCAGGGATTTCGATGGAAAGGTGCGTTCCCGACACGGCGAAACGGCAACGGAACGAGAGCTGTTGACCGTTCTGGGAAATCCTCATGACGCCTGAGTAGTTTGAGTCTATATCGATGACCATGTCATATTTCGCTCCGGTACCCTTCTCCGTCGAGGTGCCTTTCCACCGTCCGGCCAACGACAGTTCATCGGAGGCATCGCCGGAGGTCTCAACGGTGACGCTTTCATACACGGACGTTCCCAGATCCAGCCACAGGGCGGGACGCACGGCAAAGTTGCCGATGGCAAATGACATACTGCTTTCCAGCGCGCCGTAATGATTGACGAATGCGGCCTTGAACTCGGTCCATCCCGGGGAGCGAAGCCACCAGTAGGAGGACGCACGTTTCGTGCTGGCATACGGGGTAGAAGTAAGGCGGGCGGCCATGTTGTACTCGTTCAGCTTTATGACGCCGAAATACTGCTTTGCCTCTGCGGCGCTCAATAGGAACAGTTTGTCCTGGGTATCGTTTCCTCCGGGGGTGGTCCACTTTTCATAGCCCTGACTGTCGCTGTTATCCACCTGAGTCATAAGGATGGCTTCGGCCTCCTCCTGGGTGAAGGCGGCATTGAGAAAGGTATCATTGAGCCAGGTGCGCAGGGTGCAGGTCTCCCAGGTCACAGCGCTGTTATTATCATCATTGTATGGCACGGCATCCAGCCCATATTTGCTGAGCAGCAATGCTTTGCCGTCTTGCGTGTCCAGCACGATCCATTCGATGGGCTCCGGCCCGTTGCCAAGATCGTTGTCCTGCTCGTAACGGCCGAAGACGATCACATCGTCCCTTTTGACCTCCTCCGCGGATGCATAGCTAAAGAGCAAAAGGACGAAAAGAAAGGCCAGCACGATCGAGACTGTCTTTTTCATTCGGGCATCCTCCCATGACACGATATGTTCCATATATACAGTATAATATCCCTCTCTTTCCATGACAAGCCTTTTTCCACGGATACGTACTGGAACTGCGTATGGGCCGGGCGCTATCCTGCCTGTGCCGCTATACGGCCTCCAGATATTTGAGCGCAAAGCAGGGTGGGATTCGACCCGCCGTGCGCGGCGGGCCATGGGCTCGGCTCTGAGGCTCCGCAGGAGCCTCATTCACTACGGAGCCCGTTCGAATCTCCACCGTCTCCAAAAGGCCAACCGCAGGAATGGAAAGCACGGCACCCAATTGCTTTCGGGTGAGCCGGGGTGGGATTCTGCCCATGCCGCTGAAAACGCCGCATTGCGACGTTTTCTTAACGCGGCTTTGAATCCCTCCGTCTCCAAAAGCCAAAAACAAAGGCCACCGCAAGGATGGCCTTTGTTTTTGGCGGAGACGGTGGGATTCGAACCCACGGAACATCGCTGTTCAACTGATTTCGAGTCAGCCCCGTTATGACCACTTCGATACGTCTCCAGGCAGGGGGTAGTATACCGTATCGGTCAGAAAAAATCAACGCTTTCTTTGAAAGAATTCTGAAAGCAGGGCAGCGCAGTCCGTTTCCAGGACCCCGCCCCAGGTCTCCACGGAGTGGTAGAACCAGTGATCCGTCAGGTCCACCCGGGAGCCGGTGCAACCGCAACTGTGGTCGAAGGCGCCGAACACCAGGCGCGGGAGCTTCATGAGCACCATGGCTCCGGCGCACATGGCGCAGGGCTCCATGGTCACGTACAGGGTGCAGCCGGTGAGGGAGCCGAGCTTTTGCTGGGCCGCCTGGAGGGCCAAAAGTTCCGCGTGTTGGGTGGGGTCGTTCTTTTGCCGGGACAGGTTATGGGCGTGGGCGACGATGGCCCCGTCCCTGACAATGACGGCCCCTACGGGCACCTCGTCCTCCGCCATGGCGGCCCGGGCTTCCTTGAGCGCCTCCTGCATCCAGCGCTCCTCATGATCGATACCATCGATCGTCATTGGGCGAGCACCTCCTCCGTGTCGAAGTCGGGGTACTTGACCCGCCACAGCACCAGCCCGTGGGGCGGGGCCGTGGGGCCGGCGGCCTTGCGGGAGAGGGTAGAGAGGGCTTGCTCCATGCTGTCCTTCGGGATGCGGTCGCTGCCCATGCCCAGCATGGTGCCCACCAGGATGCGGACCATGTTGTACAGGAACCCGTTCCCCTGGACGGAATAGACCAAAAACTTTCCCTGCTTTTCCCACCGGGAGAGGCTCACGGTGCGCACGGCGCTTTCCACCTCCCGGCCCGTGGACATGAAAGCGGAGAAATCATGGGTGCCCACAACCAGGGCGGCGGCCTCGTTCATGCGATCGAGGTCGAGGGGCATATAGGCATGGAGGGCATAGCGGCGGGCGAACACATCCGCGTGGGGACCTGTCTGCACGAAGTAGCGGTACTGTTTCTCCTTGGCGGAGAAGCGGGCGTGGAAGGCGGGATCGACCTCCTCGGAAAAGAGCACCCGGATGTCCGCGGGCAGGTGGGTGTTGAGCGCGATGGCAAACTTGTCCGCTGCCATGCGGGCTTCCGTGTCGAAGTGGGCCACCTGGGCCCGGGCGTGGACGCCGGAGTCCGTGCGGCCGCTGCCCTGGAGGCTGGCATGCTCGCCGGTCACCTCCAGGATGGCCTGCTCCACTACCTGCTGCACGGCCACGCCGTTAGGCTGGGTCTGCCAGCCCACGTAGTCCGTGCCGTCGTATGCGATTATGGTCCGGATGCGCCGCATCACAGGAGTCCCGGGACGAATCCCTGCACCAGTAAGATGACGGCGATGAAGGCCAGTGTCACCAGCGTGGCCATCAGATCGTTGACGCCCAGCTTCAGCTGATGGAGCTTGGTCCGCCCCTCGCCGCCGTGATAGCAGCGGGACTCCATGGCCATGGCGAGCTCGTCCGCCCGCCGGAAGGCGGAGACGAATAGGGGGATCAGGATGGGGATCATGGCCTTAGCCCGGGCGATGATGTTCCCCGACTCGAAGTCGGCGCCCCGGGCCATCTGGGCCTTACGGATCTTGTCGGCCTCCTCCATGAGGGTGGGGATAAACCGCAGGGCGATGGTCATCATCATGGCGAGCTCGTGGGCGGGGAACTTGAACACCTTGAGGGGCGAAAGCATCCGCTCAAGCCCGTCCGTCAGGGCGATGGGGGAGGTGGTCAATGTCATGATGGAGGCGCCGGTCACCAGCAGGATGAGCCGCAGGGAGATATAGACCGCCTGCAGCAGCCCTTCCTTGGTGATGGTGATGAACCGCCAGGTGAACAGCACCGTTTCCCCGGGGGTGATGAACAGGTTCAGCAGGAACATGAGCACCAGCAAAAAGCGGATGGGCTTGATGGCCTTGCCAAAGTAGCTGAAGGAGATATGGCCGAGAGCCAGGCACAGGAACACATACAGGAGCGGCACCAGGAACAGCGCCAGGGTCTTCACCAGGAACACCATGACGATATAGACCAGCATCAGCATGATCTTCGTCCGGGGGTCCAGCCGATGGATGCAGGAGTCGCCGGGGATGAATTGGCCCAACGTGATGTCCGTCATACCTTCAGCCTCCTCACTAAAAACGCTTCCAGGTCCTCCCGGGTGCAGATGTCGGCCGGCGCGTCGACGCCGCCCTTGCGCAGCAGGGCCGCCACCCGGCAGGGAGCGGGCAGGGAGAGCCCCATCTCGGAGAGCTCGTCGCTGTGGGAAAAGACGGCCTTGGGCGTGTCCAGGTACATGACCTCGCCGTGGTTCATGACCAGGATGCGGTCCGCGTGTCGGGCCACGTCCTCCATGGAGTGGGAGACCATGATGATGCTGCAGCCGGTGTCCTGTCGGAGCTGTTCCAGCATGGCGAGGATGCTCTGCCGCCCCTGGGGGTCCAGACCCGCCATGGGCTCGTCCAGCACCAGGTACTTGGGCCGCATGGCCAAAATGCCCGCCAGGGCCGCCCGCCGCTTTTCGCCGCCGGACAGCTCGAAGGGGGACTTTTCGGCGAATTTGTCCATGGACAGGCCCACCATGGTCATGGCTTCGCTGACTCGCAGGGCGATCTCATCCTCGCCGAGCTTCATGTTCTTGGGGCCAAAGGCCACGTCCTCCCGTACCGTGTCCGCGAAGAGCTGGTACTCCGGGTACTGGAACACCATGCCCACCCGGGCGCGGACGGCGGGGCGCTGCTTCTTGTCGGCCGTGTCGAGACCGTCCACCAGCACCCGGCCGGAGCTGGGGAGCAGCAGGCCGTTCAGGTGCTGGACCAGGGTGGTCTTGCCGCAGCCGGTGTGGCCGATGATGGACAAAAACTCGCCTTCGCGTATCTCTAAGGACACATCCTTCACCGCGGGGACGGATGTGGTGCCGTCAAAATAGGTATGGCTGAGATGCTCTAAAACAATGGGCATAGGGCCTCCGCAAGCTGGGTATCGGTCAAAACAGTGGGGGGGAGGGAGATGCCTTTTTCCGCCAGATCCTCCCGGATGCGCACGATCTCGGGCACGTCCAGGCCCAGCTGCCGCAGCTCCTCTCCACGGGAGAAGATCTTATCGGGCACATCGTCCATGACGATCTCGCCGCCGCTCATGACGACCAGCCGATCCGCCATGATCGCCTCCTCCATGTACTGGGTGATCATGATCACGGTCATGCCGTTCTTCCGGTTCAGCTCGTACACCGTTTGCAAGAGTTCCTCCCGGCCCCTGGGGTCCAGCATGGCGGTGGCTTCGTCCAGCACCAAGATCTTCGGCTCCATGGCCAGCATCCCGGCGATGGCGATCCGCTGCTTTTGGCCGCCGGAGAGCCGATGGGCGGCGCTGCCGGCGTAGGCGGTCATGCCCACCTTCTGCAGCGCTTCGTCCACCCGGACGCGGATCTCGGGGGAGGGGATGCCCAGATTTTCGGGCCCGAAGGCCACGTCCTCCTCCACGATGGTGGTCACCAGCTGGTTGTCCGGGTTCTGGAAGACCATGCCCACCTGCTGCCGGATGGCTAGCAGATTGCTTTCCTCCTTCGTGTCGAGACCGTTCACCAGCACCTGCCCCTCCGAGGGGAGCAGGAGCCCATTGATGTGCTTTGACAGGGTGCTTTTGCCGCTGCCGTTGTGCCCGGCCACCACCAGAAAGATGCCGTCCGGGATCGTCAAATCGACCCCCTTGAGGGCCTCCGGGGCTTCCTCGTCGTATCTGAACCTGACGCCTTTGAATTCGATCATGCCGTTTCCTCCAAAATCAGTTTATTATACCAATACCCTGCCGGTAAAACAAGTATAAAATAAAGGGTGACCGAATGCGGAACAAATGGTATACTCTATAGAGACGAAGGGGGTGGATATATGCGTACGCTGCTGAAGAACGTGGACACCGTGATCTCCTGCGACAGGGAGGATCAAGTGTACCGGTATACGGACGTTTGGTTTCGGGACGGGGTCATTGAGAGGATCGGCGCGGGGGAAGGGAAGCCGGATGAGGTGTTTGATTGTACCGGGATGATCCTTTATCCCGGGTTCGTCAACACCCATCATCATCTCTATCAGTATTTCACCCGGAGCCTTGCCAAGGTCCAGGGCATGGAGCTCTTCGACTGGCTTCGGACCCTGTATGAGATATGGAAGAATCTGAACGGGGACACAGTGTATCTCTCCTCCATGGCCGCCATGGGGGAGCTCATGCGCTACGGATGCACCACCTGCTTCGACCACCACTACGTGTTCCCCCGGGGCGCCGGGGATCTGATCGCCCGGCAGATGGAGGCGGCGGACAGTTTGGGCATTCGCTTTGTGGCCTCTCGGGGCAGCATGGACCTGTCCAAGAAGGACGGGGGCCTGCCCCCGGACAGCGTGGTCCAGACCATCGACGAGATCATGACGGACAGCCAGCGGCTCATAGAAAGGTATCATCATCCCGACAAGGACCATATGCACGACATCGTCCTGGCCCCCTGCTCGCCCTTCTCCGTCAGCGGGGAGCTGATGCGGGAGAGTGCCAAACTGGCCCGGGCCTACGGCGTGCGCCTCCACACCCACGTGGGGGAGACGAAGGACGAGGAGGACTACACCCTGTCCCGCTTCGGCATGCGGCCCGTAGCCTACATGGAATCCCTGGGCTGGATGGGGCCGGACGTGTGGTACGCCCACGGCATCCATATGAACGACGGGGAGCTGGACCTGCTGGCCGCCACGGGCACGGGCGTAGCCCACTGCCCCAACTCCAACATGAAGCTGCACAGCGGCGTCTGCCGGGTGCCGGACATGCTCTCTCGCGGGGTGAAGGTGGGCCTGGCGGTGGACGGCTCTGCCAGTAACGACGGCAGCAACATGATGGACGAGGTGCGGACGGCCTTCCTGCTCCATCGCCTCACCTGGGGCGAGCAGGCGCCTGCGGGCTATGAGCTGCTGAAGCTGGCCACGGCGGGCAGCGCTTCCCTTCTTGGTCGGAGGGACATCGGCAGCATCGAGGCAGGGAAGCGAGCCGACTGTTTTCTCATCCACAAAGAACAGCCTGATCTTCTCTGCGCGGAGCTGGACCCCAAAGACCTGTTCGGGAACGTGGGCTACCACAAGCCCTGCGATTACGTGTTCGTGAACGGCGGGCTCACCGTCCAGGCGGGGCGGCTGCTGGGGGTCGATGAGGAGCGGCTGTACCGCGAGGGCAGGAGGGAGATCGACCGTCTGCTGGGCTAAGCACAAGGGATTGTCACCCGTTCATGGCATGGACACAACATGTTGAATGAGCCATGACGGAAAATTGAATGACCCATGACGCGAATATGAACGCTCCTTAAACAATGTTCATAGTTACTCACGGCCATTCAAAAACTATACACATCGGACTGAATAGATTCTCCATAGGATGAATATCCAAAATGGCGGCGGCCTGCCTTTTGGGGGCCGTCGTTTGTTTTGTCCACACCATTTATTCACCGTATACCCAAAATGGGTCCAAGATGTTGTATTCATTTCGGGCGGTTGACACAAAATATGGCAGTGGGTATACTTCGTGCTGTAAGGACAGTTTGGGAGGGGCCTATGATTCGACAGATCAAAAAGCGGGACGGCCGCATCGAATCCTTCGATCAGGAAAAGATCAAAAACGCCATCTGGAAGGCGGCCAAGGCCGTAGGCGGCACCAATGAAGCCATCGCGGAGGACCTGGCCGATCAGGTGGTCCAGGTCGTTTCCGACCGCTTCACGGACGCCATCCCCGAGGTGGAGGACATCCAGGACGCGGTGGAGAAGGTGCTCATCGAGAACGGCCACGCCAAGACCGCCAAGGCCTACATCCTCTATCGGGAGAAGCGTCGCGCCACCCGGGAGATCAACGCCATGATCGGCGCCACCATCGACATGTTCGCCGATTATCTGGACGACAAGGACTGGGGCACCAAGGAAAACGCCAACATGCAGCGGAGCGTCAACGGCCTCAACAACTACGTCCGCGAGTCCTTCACCAAGAAATACTGGCTCTACAAGGTCTACCCCGAGGACGTGCGCAAGGCCCACGAATCCGGCGACGCCCACATCCACGATCTGGGGTTCTTCGGTCCCTACTGCGCGGGCTGGGATCTTCGCCAGCTCCTCATGGACGGCTTCGGCGGCGTGGAGGGCAAGGTGGAATCAAGCCCCGCCAAGCACCTTCGCTCGTTCCTGGGTCAGGTGGTCAACTCCACCTTCACCACCCAGGGTGAGACCGCGGGCGCCCAGGCCTGGTCCTCCTTCGACACCTACTGCGCCCCCTTCATCTACTACGACCATATGACCTTCGAGCAGGTGAAGCAGTGCCTGCAGGAGTTCGTGTTCAACATCAACGTGCCCACCCGGGTGGGCTTCCAGTGCCCCTTCTCCAACCTGACCTTCGACATCAAGGTGCCCCGCACCCTCCGGGAGGAGCCCGTCATCATCGGCGGGGAATACATGGACAGGACCTACGGGGACTTCCAGAAGGAGATGGACCTCTTCAACCAGGCCTTCTGCGCCGTCATGCTGGAGGGGGATTCCAAGGGCCGGGTATTCACGTTCCCCATCCCCACCATCAACATCACCAGGGACTTCGACTGGAACAGCCCCGTGGTCAACAGCTTCATGGAGATCACCTGCAAGTACGGCATCCCCTACTTCGCCAACTACGTGAACTCCGACCTCTCGCCGGAGGATGCGGTGAGCATGTGCTGCCGGCTCAGGCTCGACAAGCGGGAGCTCCGCAAGCGGGGCGGCGGCCTCTTCGGCAGCAACCCCATGACGGGCAGCATCGGCGTATACACCGTGAACCTGCCCCGGATCGGGTATCTGGCGACGAACAAAGAGGACTTCTTCGCCCGTCTTCGGCGGGTGGCGGAGCTGGGCAAGGTGAGCCTGGAGATCAAGCGCAAGATCATCGAGCACCAGACGGACCGGGGCTTGTACCCCTATTCTGCCCACTACCTCCGCAACGTGAAGGCGCGGACCGGGGAATACTGGTACAACCACTTCAACACCATCGGCCTCGTGGGCATGAACGAAGCATGCCTCAACTTCCTGGGCAAGGACATCGGCAGCAAGGAGGGCCTTGCATTCTCCCTGGAAGTCATGCACTTCCTCCGGGATCTCATGGTGGAGTTCCAGCAGGAGACGGGCCACAGCTACAACCTGGAGGCTACGCCCGCCGAGGGCACCAGCTACCGCCTGGCGCGTCTCGACAAGGAGAAGTACCCCAACATCATCCAGAGCGGCCACGACGAGCCCCAGTACACCAACAGCACCCAGCTGCCCGTGACCTATACCGACGACATCTTTGAGTGCATGGATCTGCAGGACGAGCTGCAGTCCCTGTACACCGGCGGCACGGTCCAGCACCTGTATTTGGGGGAGCGGATCAACGACGTGGAGACCGTGAAGGACCTCATCAAGACCATCTTCACCAAGTACAAGATGCCCTACATCTCCATCACGCCCACCTTCTCCATCTGCGAGGAGCACGGCTACATCTCCGGCGAGCACTTCTCCTGCCCGGAGTGCGGCAAGCCCACGGAGGTCTGGAGCCGGGTGGTTGGCTACCTTCGCCCCGTGCAGAACTTCAACGCCGGGAAGAAGGAGGAGTACGTGCTCCGCAAGAAGTTCGTCCTGGACGAGAGCGAGCTGGAGCACGAGCAGAAAGCCTGCTGAGGATCGAAACACACAAAGAGCCGGGGGAGGAACCCGGCTCTTTTGCTGCATTTTATTATCCCAGGGTGAAGGTGATGGCGTACTGGGGGTATTCGGTCCGTTGGAACTTCTGCCCCATATAGGCGCCGCCATCCGATCTGGGGTTCTCCGTGCGCACGTTGAGGGGCAGCTCCACAAAGGCGTTGTTTGGACCCTCAAAGCCGGTCACATACCGCAGCACAGGGATCAGCGTCACGGTTTGAATATCCTTGATGGTCTCCAGGTTCAACCCCTGTATGTCCACGATATGGAACGTCAGGGTGCCGTCGTCGTTGGGCTTGAGACCATAGCCGCCGTGATACCAGTTGCCTTCTTGGCCGTCGATCAATATCTTGAAGTCGATGGGCAGCATGGAGACCAGGTTGGTCCAGGCCGCCCGGGCGTTCCCTTCCATGCTGTCGGGCAGGGTGATCCTTACGTCCAGATCGTAGATGCCCAGAACGTCGGCGTGGGCGCCGGGCAGGGTCTCCATGGTCATGCCGTCCAGAGACGCAGCGCAGTTGGTGAACACCTGCAGCGCATTGTTCCAGTCCGTGGCCGGCTTGGTGTGGTCCTGCTCTTCCACCAGCTCCATATAGGTGAAGACGGTATCGCCCTGCCAAACCACCTTGTTCTGATCCGCTTCCACGGTTCGATTCTCGATGGATTTGTATCCGGTCACGTTGAACCGCACCGTGCCCGCCTCCACGCTCAAGAGCTCCGTGGGAGGCAGATCATAGTCCTCCTCCACGAACACGTTGAACCAGGCCTTGGCGGTCACGGTCCCGCTCTCGTCCGCGTTCTTTTCCAATATCTCCGGCGCCTCGGCCATCATCGTATAGGCGACGATCTCATTCTTCTCCAGAAACGCCTGGTTCATGCGGTCGATCTCAGATAGCTCTTCCGGCTGCAGATCGTCCCAGTGGAAGTTTTTGGCTTCCAGCGCCGCCCAATGGGCCTTGAACGCATCCGTTTCGGTCTGATCCAGGAAGCCGGACATTCTGGACCCGTCGGGGAACACCAGCAGGAGCTCCGACGTGGGTCGCCAATACAGCTCCTTCTCGCCGGACAGAAACTCCTTGCCCGGACCGCCTTCAAAGAAATCATACATGCGCTGGGGGTCCACCTTCACCAGGGTGGCGCTGCCGCCGGTCCAGCTGTCCAGCAGGGGCAGGGCCGCCGTGCCGCCCAGGCGCAGCGACACATAGGCCATGCTCCCGTCATACAGGGTGTCGCCCAGGGTGATGCGCACGTCTCGGCTGAGCAGCTCTGCCACCTTCAACGCCCCCTCGCTGTTCACCGCCCGGGAACCGTCGCGGTCGATCAGGGTCACGTTCACCTGCGTGTCTTCCGGCTTTGCCGTGGCGATCATGCTGTCCAGCGCGGGGATGACGGGCCGCTCCGAAGGCTCGGCCGTCAGATAGTCCTGGGGCCGGGAGATGATCCCCAGCCAGGAGAGGACCTCCGCCCGGGTGGAGGGGATGGCCATGATGGTGGTGATGAACAGCAACAGACAGGCTGCCGCCGCCATGCCCACCTTCCGCCAGGGGAAGCCGATCCGCTCCCGGCCTTTTGTGGATTTTCTGGCGATCCCTTTATCCAGCGCTGCCTTCACGGCCTTACCGTCCAGGAGCGACAGGTCCAACGCTCTATGATAGAATTTGCTTTCCTTCATGCTCTTACCTCCCAGATTCCGCATCCACATCGTCTGCCATCAGATACTGCCGGATGGCCTTTCGGCCTCGGAACAGCCGGCTCTTAACGGCCTCGGTCCCCATGCCCAGCTCCTGAGCGATCTCCGAGACGGAGAGCTCGTAGCCGTAGTACAGCACGAACACCCGGTAGGTCTCCCGGGGCAGGCGCTTCGCCTCCGCCAGGATGTCCTGAGCCAGGGCCCTGTCCAGCACCCCGTCCTCAAAGGTCAGATCGTCCGTGAGCCGATCCTCCGATACGTCCTCCAGCGGTCGCAGGGGCCGCTTCTGCCGTTCGGCATAGCACTCGATGATCTCCCGCTTGAGCATCTTCAGCAGGAACGCCTTGGGAAACAGCACGTCCATATGGCCGTACCGTTCGATGCGGCGGTAGAAGGCGAGGTACACGTTCTGCAGGGCGTCCTCCGCGTCTGTGGGGTCGCTCAGGTGGATGATGGCGTACTTGAGCAGGGGTCGGTATGTGGTTTCGTAGATTCGATCAAAACACTGTTGATCCATGCTTCTTTCTCTTTCTGTAAGCGCTTACATCCATATAGAGCGGAAAGACGGGGGATCGGTTGCATGAAAAAGGAAAACGCAGCCCGCTTTCACAGGCTGCGCATTGAGGTCGAATATCGGGCTTACGCTTTACCGTTGCAGCCCAGCACGTTGATGAGCTTATGGGTGACCATGGCCTTGATGGCTTCCCGGCCGGGCTTCAGATACTGCCGAGGATCGAAGTGATCGGGATGCTCGCAGAAGTGCTTGCGGATGCAGGCGGTCATGGCAAGGCGCAGATCGGAGTCGATGTTGATCTTGCACACAGCCATGCGGGCCGCTTCCCTAAGCTGCTCCTCGGGGATGCCTACGGCGTCGGGCATCTTGCCGCCGTTTTCGTTGATGATCTTGACGAACTCCTGGGGCACGGAGGAGGAGCCGTGGAGCACGATGGGGAAGCCGGGCAGCCGCTTTTCCACTTCGCGCAGGATGTCGAACCGGAGGGGCGGGGGCACCAGCTTGCCGTCGGCGTCGCGGGTGCACTGGGCAGCGGTGAACTTGTAGGCGCCGTGGCTGGTGCCGATGGCGATAGCCAGGGAGTCCACGCCCGTGCGGGTGACGAAGTCCTCCACTTCCTCGGGACGGGTGTAGGAGGAATCCTCAGCGGACACGTTGACCTCATCTTCGATGCCGGCCAGGGTGCCCAGCTCGCCTTCCACCACCACGCCGTGGTCGTGGGCATATTCCACCACCTTGCGGGTCAGGGCGATGTTCTCCTCGTAGGGCTTGCTGGAACCGTCGATCATGACGGAGGAGAAGCCGCCGTCGATGCAGCTCTTGCAGAGCTCAAAGGTGTCGCCGTGATCGAGATGCACGCAGATGGGCAGGTCGAAGCCAGCGGTCTGCTCGGCGTCCTGGATGGCGGCCTCGATGAGCTTCATGAGGTAGACGTGCTTGGCATAGGCCCGGGCGCCCTTGCTCACCTGCAGGATGAGGGGGGCGTGCTGGTCGATGGCGGCCTCGGTGATGCCCTGGATGATCTCCATGTTGTTCACATTGAACGCGCCGATGGCGTAGCCGCCGTCGTAGGCCTTCTTGAACATCTCTTTTGTGGTGACGATTGCCATAAATCATTCTCCTTTGTTTGTATTTTTGTTTTCCTCAGTATATCAGCAATGATGGAAAAAATCAACTGTAACAAAACTGCAAAAATACAGGGCGCACGTTTGCTTTGCATGGGGCAAGCTGGTATACTCTTCCTATAAGAGATGCAACAGGAGGCTTTTTGCGGATGTCAAAGGAAAAACGGCTCTCCCTGATCGTGCCGGTCTACTATGAGGAGGAGGTGCTGCCCATAGCCTACCCGCGCATGAAGGCGGCTATGGAGCAGACGGGGCACGATTACGAGATCATCTTCGTCAATGACGGCAGCCGGGACGGCACCATGCGGGAGCTCAGGCGGATCGCCGCGGAGGACAAGCGCGTGAAGGTCCTGTCCTTCTCCCGCAACTTCGGCCACCAGCTGGCCGTCACTGCGGGCATGGATAGGGCCACCGGCGACGCCCTCATCATCATCGATGCGGATCTGCAGGACCCGCCGGAGCTGATCCCCGACATGGTGAAGCTATGGGAGCAGGGGGCGGACATCGTCTACGGCCAGCGGAAGAAGCGGGAGGGGGAGACCTTCTTCAAGAAGTTCACCGCTGCCTGCTACTATCGGCTCCTCACCAGTATGAGTGCCTACCCGATCCCCCTGGACACCGGCGACTTCCGCCTTATCGGCCGGAACGTGGCGGACGTGTTTTTGAAGATGCGGGAGCATGGCCGGTTCCTCCGGGGCATGTCCGCCTGGATGGGCTTTGAGGCGGTGCCCATCGAGTACGTGCGCCACGAGCGGGCGGCGGGGAAGACCAAGTACACCCTGAAGAAGATGCTCAAGCTTGCCCTGGACGGCATCACCGGCTTCTCCACCAAGCCTCTCACCCTGCCTATCGCCTTCGGCGGCGCAGTGACAGGCCTGTCGCTCCTCGGCTTCCTGGCGGTGCTCATATGCGCCTGTACCGTGGGTACGGCGCCCTGGCTCTGGGGCCTGTGCGGCGTGGTGCTGCTGCAGGGGATCATCCTTCTGTGCATGGGCATCCAGGGGGCGTATCTGGGGCGCGTCTTTGAGGAATCCAAGGCTCGGCCGCTGTACATCGTGGCTGAGGAGCTCAACACCGATCCCTCATCGAAAGCAGGAAAATAATTGTATCTTTCCTGTTGAAAACGGCGACAGGTTAGTATATAATACATCCGAAAAAATCAAAGGAGGCTTTTATGGCTACTATTCGAGTTGCAATCAATGGATTCGGCCGCATCGGTCGTCTCGCGTTCCGTCAGATGTTCGGCGCGAAGGGGTACAAGATCGTCGCCATCAACGATCTGACCAGCCCCGCCATGCTCGCTCATCTGCTGAAGTATGACACCGCCCAGAAGGGTTACTGCGGTGTGATCGGTGAGAACAAGCACACCGTCACTTCCAAGGAGCCCGTGTTCGAAGAGGACGGCAAGACCGTCAAGGTCCCCGGCTCCATCACTGTGGACGGCAAGGAGATCACCATCTATGCCGAGCCCAAGGCCCAGAACCTGCCCTGGCGCAAGCTGAAGGTGGACGTGGTGCTGGAGTGCACCGGCTTCTACACCAGCAAGGCCAAGGCCCAGGCGCACATCGACGCCGGCGCCAAGAAGGTCGTCATCTCCGCGCCCGCGGGCAACGATCTGCCCACCATCGTGTACAACGTCAACAACAACATCCTGACCAAGGAGGATAAGATCATCTCCGCGGCCAGCTGCACCACCAACTGCCTGGCGCCCATGACCAAGGCCCTCAACGACAACTTCCCCATCCAGGCCGGCATCATGACCACGGTCCACGCCTACACCGGCGACCAGATGATCCTGGACGG
>CACWJZ010000007.1 GCA_902761365.1 uncultured Eubacteriales bacterium
GTTGATCTTGCCGCCCAGCGCGAACACCTTGGTGCCCTTGCTGCCCTCGGTGCCCATGGAAGCGAACCACTCGGCGCCCTTGAGGATGATCTGGGGGATATTGGCCAGGGTCTCCACGTTGTTGATGATGGTGGGCTGGCCGAAGAGGCCCTTGTTGGCGGGGAACGGAGGCTTGGTCTTGGGCTCGCCGCGGTTGCCCTCGATGGAGGTCAAAAGCGCGGTCTCTTCGCCGCACACGAAGGCGCCGGCGCCGAGACGCACGTCGATGTCGAAGTCAAAGCCGGTGCCGAAGATGTCCTTGCCCAACAAGCCGTATTCACGGGCCTGCTTGATGGCGATCTGGAGACGATGCACGGCGATGGGGTACTCAGCACGGACGTAGATGTAGCCCTGGTTCGCGTTGATGGCATAGCCCGCGATGCACATGGCTTCCAGGATGGCGTGGGGATCGCCTTCCAGCACGGAACGATCCATGAACGCGCCGGGGTCGCCCTCGTCAGCGTTGCAGACCACGTACTTGTGGGGGGTCTGGTTGACGGCCGCGAACTTCCACTTGAGGCCGGTGGGGAAGCCGGCGCCGCCACGGCCGCGCAGGCCGGACTTGGTGACCTCTTCGATGACCTGCTCACGGGTCATCTCGGTGAGGACCTTGCCCAGGGCGGAATAGCCGTCCATGGCGATGTACTCCTCGATGTCCTCCGGGTTGATGACGCCGCAGTTGCGAAGCGCCACACGAAGCTGGGGCTTGTAGAACTCGATGTCCTTGAGGGTGGGGACCTCCACCTTTTGGCCGCCTTCGGCATCGCGGTGCACCAGGCGCTCCACGATACGGCCCTTCAGCAGGTGCTCGGAAGCGATCTCGGGCACATCGGTGACCTTCACGCGGGAGTAGAACGTGCCATCGGGGTAGATGATCATGACGGGGCCCATCTCGCAAAGGCCGAAGCAACCGGTGCGGACGACCTTGACTTCATCCTGAAGGCCCAGTTTGACGATCTCATTCTCCATGGCTTCGGCGATCTTGGGGCTGTCAGAAGAGGTACAGCCCGTGCCGCCACAGATCATTACATGCGTACGAATCATTCTCAATATCCTCCGTTTTTATTCTGCGGCACCAATGGTGTATTCCGTGATGGGCTTCCCGCCAAGGATGTGCTCCTTGACGATCCGGGGGACCATAGCGGGCTTGACCTTCACATAGGTGACCCGCTCCTTGCCGCCCTCGAAGACCTCCACGATGGGCTCAAGGCGGCACATGCCGATGCAGCCGGTCTGGGTCACGGTGGCGTTGTCAGCGTGCTGCTTGCTGACTTCCTCCACAAAGGCATTGAGCACGGGACGGGCGCCGGCGGCGATGCCGCAGGTGGCCATGCCAACGACGATGCGGATGTCGCCTTCCTTCTCGCGGAGAGCGACCTTATCCTTCATTTTGTTCCGAATCGCTGCAAGTTCCTCAAGACTTTTCATAGTTGTTTTCCTTTCGTAGTTTTTGGTTATGTAGTAAGCTTTCGCCTAAAAACCGTATTGTTCGTTCAAACTCTCCCGGGCCCATTCCAGGACCTCGAAGCTGTTGAGCGGTATCTCGTCTCCCAGGGCCTCCCTCATCTCCCGTGTGTCCAGATGGACCGTTTCCCCCCGGGGCAGTTCATGCTCGAAGAGGAAATCCACCTGAGGACAACCCTGAATGAGACTGATCAGCGTGGACACCACGTCCCCCAAGGGCGTGAAGTCCATATGATTCTTGTAGAAGAAAGCGGAAATGACGGTTCCGTGATCCTCCGGGTGCATGTCCCTCGTTTTGGAATCGATGGTCAATTCACCGCCGGTCTGCTCCGCCGCCAGCTTGAACAGGGGGATACCCATGCCAACCTTGCGGGTTTTGCGCGTGGTGGAGAAGGGGTCCATCACCGTGGCCAGGAATTCCGGTGACATGCCTCTGCCATCGTCCTCGATGGTGATGCGCAGCGTCTCCTCCGTTTCGGCCAGCAGGATCTTGATCAGGCTGGCCTCCGCCGAGATGGAGTTCTGCACGATGTCCAGGATGTTCAGCGACAGTTCTTTCATGATTTCTTCTCCAGCATGGCAAAGAGTGCTTTGCGAATGGCCTCCTCCCCCGCCTCCGGGTCTACATCCAGATGCACACAGAAGCTGCCGTCGCTGATCTCCCAGAGCCGATGAGCGTCTGAGGAGACCAGGATCCTCCGTCCCTCCGCCAAGTCACGCTTGTCCTCGTCATGGACCTCCGCCAGGGTGAACACAGGTTCCTCCGGGAAGAAGCCCAGCACCGCCAGCAGCCCGTTGGCCTCCCGGTCGATATGGGCCGGGTAGCAAACCCCGCCCAGGGACCGGACCAGCTTCGCCCCCTCCTCGATGGAAAGGGAGGTGGCCGCAGGCAGGAACCAGGGATCGTTGCCCATGGGCACGTCCTCCGCCCCCATGATGATCTGCTCACCGAAGATAGCGGGCTTGTTCCGGATCTTCATCCGCTTCTCCTCCACCGCCTTGTCGAACGCCAGAGCCGTTTCGAGCTCCGGGAACAGACAGACCATGTGGACGTCCTCCGCCGTGGTCAGCTCCATGCCCGGGACGGGCACGATGCCGTAGGCCTGGCAGGCGGCAAAGAAGGCCGGACAGTTCTTGGCGGTGTTGTGATCCGTCAGCGCCATGATCTTCAGCCCATTCAGATACCCCATCCCCGCGATGTTGCAGGGCGTCATATCGTCCTCTCCACAGGGGGAAAGGCAGGAATGGATGTGCAGATCGACGGCGAAGGCGTTCATGAGAGCAACGCGGATACCTTGGCACACAGGTCGAAGACCGACAGAGGGGACCGGTAGAAGTTGAGATCGTTGTCTACCGCCGCCTCCAGGGCCGCATCGTCAGGCGTCACGTCCTCGGCGAAGATGACCATGGCCGCGTCCGTCAGAGAGCAGACCGCGGGCACGTTCCGGTTGGACATGATGGTGATCCAGCAGTCGCCGCTTTCGGCCCGACCCATGACCCAACTCAGCAAATCGCCCGCGTAACCACCGGTGACCGGCCGATCCTCGGCTTCATGAAGGGGGGTCAGCCCCAATGCATCCCTGATCTCAAAGACGGTCATGATTTCTTCTCCATTTCGCTCATCAGATTCTTCAACTGCTCCCGCATATGGACGATGCACTCATCGATGTTGGCCTCGCCCTTCACCACATCCTCCGCGAAGGCGCGACAGTTGGGGGCGCCGCAGGAGCCACAGTCCAGGGCCGGCAGGCTTTCATGGATGTTCTCGATGTCCGCCATCATGCGGATGGACTCGAACCGGCTCACGTTCAGGGCCGAGACGTTGGCGAAGGTGGCCGGCTTCACGGTCATGATCTCCTCCGGCACGTCCACATTCCCGCTCTGACGGGGCACGTGGTTGAGACTCACCGGCATGTACCGCCGCAGGGTCTGCAAGCGGACCTGGGCGATGTAGGGGTTTTCCACCGTGAGCACGCCGCCCACGCAGCCACCGCTGCAGGCATCAAGCTCGGCAAAGTCCACACTGGGGAAACTACCCATTTCGATGCTGTCCAGCACGCGGATCACGTTCTCGATGCCGTCCGCCGCCAGGTATCGGTCGTTCATCAATGCGGAGCCCTCGCCACCGGAGGAGGCCCAGCCAAGGCCGATCATGCCGGTCTCGCTGGTAGCCTTCGGCGTTCCTTTGAGCTTAAGGGCGTTGAGGAGCTTGAAATACACCTCGCTGATGGCCACCACGTAGTCCACGCAGGGGGTCTCGTCCTCCTTGCCTCCGTTCTTCACCCAGCTGAACTTGGCCGGGCAGGGGCTGATGAACACGGTCCTGATATCGTCTGGCTTCAGCTCCGGATGCTTCTTCAGCGCCTCCTCTTTGGCCATGCGCCCTGCAAGCTCGATGGGGGGCATCAGGGGCACGATATGGTCGATGAGGGACGGGAAGCGGATGGTGATGAGACGCACCACCACAGGGCAGGCTGAACTGATAGCGGGACGAGGAATATCGGGTCGCTTCATGTAGCGCCGGGTGTACTCGGTGATGATTTCCGCACAGCGGGAGACCTCGAACACGTCGTTGAAGCCCATGTCCAGGAGTCCCTGGAGCACGTAGTCCACGTCGGTCACGTTGATGAACTGCCCGAAGAGAGAGGGCGCCGGTAGGGCGATCAGATACTTGGAACGATCAAGATCCTCCAGGGTGTCGCAGATGGCCCGCTTGGCCTTGTAAGGACAGACTCGGATACACTCGCCGCAATCGATGCACTGGATGGCGTTGATCACGGCATGTCCGTCACGGATGCGGATAGCTTCCGTCGGGCAGCGCCTCAAACAGTGGGTGCAGCCCTTGCATTTATCCAGATCCAGTGAAACGGAGTGCCTGTATTCCATGCTTTCCTCTTCCCGATTGATCACTTGTTCTCAAATCCAAGCTCGATGGTCGTCCCCTGTCCCACAACGCTGTCGATATGGAAGGTGTCAGAGTACCGCTTCATGTTGGGCAACCCCATGCCGGCACCGAAGCCCAGAGCACGGATGTTGTCAGGCGCGGTGGAATAGCCTTCCTGCATGGCCTGCTCCACATCCTTGATGCCGGGGCCGGTGTCCTTCAGCACGATCCGAATGGTCGTGTCATCCACGAAGATGTCGGCGTCGCCGCCGTTGGCGTGGATGACCATGTTGATCTCTCCCTCGTACATGGCGATGGAGACCCGCCGGATCGTCTCCGGAGAACAGCCCAACTGCCGAAGCAGGCGCTTCACCTTGACGGAGGCTTCCCCCGCAGAGGTGAAATTTCCCCCGTCCACGTTGTAATGCACATGCAATGGTTCAGCGCTCATGGGATCACCTGTGCAGTCCCGCTTCGTAAAGCTTCCCGCTCGCCTCGTACATGGTTAGAGCGGTGGCTAAAACGGCGATATGGCTCAGTTTTGCGAGTGCCACCACTTCCTCCGCAGGCTCTTTGCCTCGAACGAAAAGGATGCAGCTCATGTCCAACATCAGTGCGGTACGCACGGCCTGAGGATTGTTAAGCCCCGTGAGGAGCAACGCCTGATCCTGCGCGTAGGCAAGGACGTCACTCATCATGTCGCTGCTGAAAGCGGAATCGATATCCTCTTCCAGCATCTCCTCTCCCGTATACACCTTTGCACCGACCAGGCGGGCGACTTCTTCTAACTTCATAGGAGTGTTACTCGGCGCGGACCTTATCGATGATGCCCTTTACATCGGCGGGGACCAGACGGCCATAGACCTGGTCGTCGATCATCATAACAGGTGCGAGGCCGCAGCAGCCCAGGCAGCGAGCTGCTTCCAGCGTGAACATGCCGTCCGGCGTGGTATGGCCGGCAGACACGCCCAAAAGCTTCACCAGCTCGTCCAGAACGTCCTGGGAACCCTTCACGTAACAAGCCGTTCCGAGGCAGACACGGATCAGATGCTTTCCCTTCGGCTCCAGGCTGAACCAGGCGTAGAAGGTGGAAACGCCATAGACCTGTTCGAGGGAGCAACCCAGCCCCTCAGCGATCATCGTCTGCACCTCTATGGGCAGATACCCATAGATATCCTGCGCCTTCTGCATTACAGGCATCAGAGCGCCGGGCTTCCCCTTGTGATCCGCAATGACCTTTTTGAGCTCGGCTTCCTGTTCCGCCGTGCCGGTGAATGGGATCGTGGTCTTCGTACTAGTCATACACATCCTCCTTCATTGTATTGTTTCGGATTACCACGGATATAAAACAACCGCCTTTTGCATAAAGGCACATTGTTACAAACGTATTTTATCACAAACAATTTGACTTGCCAATAGATTAGCACTTGCTAACCGATGCATTTGAACAGAAATTCTACATGATAAAAATAAAAAAAAACCGGTTTGGCAGAATTAGGGCTTTCAAAATGCCAAATAGTGGAGTATACTATGTTTGTGAAATATTGAACAAGGAAAGAGGAATATTTATGGCTAAACGTAAAAAGCTGGTCATCACCCGGGAAGGCTATCTTCTTTTAGCTGCTATAGGGATCTTGATCCTGGCTCTCATCATCATCGCCGTCGCCACGAAGGGGTTCGGTTCATGCAGCGGCAAGGAAAAGGCCGCTGTGGCAAGTCCCTCCATCGCCCCCTCTGAGTATCATCCTGCACCCACTTTCACGCCCAAGCCGACGCCTGAGCAGGTTGAGATCACGGAGGTGGAAACGCCTGCGCCTGAAACACCGGCCGCCAATGCAACCGATTCGCCCGCGCCCACCGTCACCCTTTCCGATGATCCTGGTGCTCTGACAGAGCCCACCGCGGAGATGATCGCCGGAGCAGCGGACGGGAAGCTCATCAAGAGCGGCGTGCGGATGCGTCAAGGGCCCAGCACCGACACCACGATCATCGCCACAGGTCTCAAGAGCGGCACCAAGGTAACCGTATATGCCGAGGACGGTGACTTCTACTTCCTGCTGGTGAATGAGACAAAGAAGTATGGCTATATCTCCAAGCAGTTCGTCAAGCTTCTTTCCGTCTTAGGCGAGACCTCTTCCGGCAATGACCAACCCGAAGGCACTGTGCGCGGTACCGTCACTGCCGCCAACCTGGCGCTTCGTGAGGGCCCCAGCGTGACCAGCAAACACATTGAAAACTACTATGAAGGCAAGCTGGTTTACATCTACTATCAGGAGGGCGAATACTACTACGTGCTGGTGGCCGGCACCGAGATGAAGGGGTACATGTCCGCTCAGTTCGTCAAAGCGGATGGCGAGGTGCCCAAGAAGGAAGGCTGATCGATCCGTCAAAATGCAACGGACCCCCTTGTGGAAAAGGAGGCCCGTTTTTTATTCCTCTGCATCGTCCCGATTCGCCGGAACGTTCTTCTCCGTCACCGGACCTTCGAACAGCGGATGGTCATATCGAAGGCGCATCCGGTCCCATAGGCCGTACTTCTCCGTGTTGGCGATGGCGTGGATCATCTTCTCCTCCACGTCCGGCACCAGGGTGGAGAGATATTTGACCAATTCTTTGGCTTCCTCCCGCTTGGTGTGACCGGCTGCCGGGCAGTTGGCCTTCTGCACGGGCAGTTCCCGCTGCCGGGCCACGGAGAGCGCGTGCTTCTCCGGCAGGAACACCAGGGGCCGGATCACGGTCACGTCGGAGCGAGATAGATACGTCACCGGGGCGAAGGTGTTCACCCGGCCCTCATACAGCAGGCTCATGAAAAACGTCTCGATCACGTCCTCCCGGTTGTGCCCCAAAGCTACCTTGTTGCAGCCCCGGTCCCGGGCAGCGTTGTTGAGGGCGCCCCGGCGGAGCTTGGCGCATAGGGCACAAGGGCTCTTCTCCTGGCGAATGTTGAAGACCACGTCCCCGATATCCGTTTTGATCAGGGAGTAGTCCATGCCGATCCGCTCCGCAAAGGCGGTCACGGCGGACCAATCCTGCTCCACGATGCCCAAATCCAGCGTGACGGCGCATACCTCGAATTTTGTTTTGGAAAACCGCTGATACAGTTTCAGGGCCTCCATCAGCAGCAGGGAGTCCTTCCCCCCCGATACGCCGATGCACACCTTGTCCCCATCCTCAAACAGATGGTATCTTTCATCCGCACGCCGGATGCTGCCCAGTACCCGCTTCATTTTATGCTGCCCTTTCGGTTCGATTTTTTTAGTATACACGCTCCGCCTTCCCCTGTAAAGAAAAACTGCAGGATGTTATGAAATTGTCAATTTTTCTTATTCCCCTGCATTTTTCGCCGGAACATGCTATACTATGGAAACAAATGGCAGGAAAAAGGAGGAAACGGTCATGAACACAGCCAAGGCTGCTGCCGGAAGGCACGTGCCGGTGCTCCTCCTGTCCATCCTGTTTGTATTCCTGGCCATCTGCGCGGCGGTCCTGATGGGCCTGCGCTGTATCTATTCCGACTATGCCCAGCCTGCGGTCCTTCCCTCGGAAGTTCCTCAGCAACGCTCATACCTGTCCCGATACACCGAGACGCCCGTCCCAACCCTGCCCGGGCCGTACCTGTCCTCCCCCGCGCCTAGTCCTGCGCCTGCGGCCACCCCCGTCCCCTCCTCTGCCCCGGCAGGGCTTCTGGGCGGGAAATACGCCTGGCGGTTCACCGAAGAAGAGGTGTTGACCGATCACACCTATTCCAACCCAACCGTCTCCATTTCCTGGGATATGTATCGGGACGAACTCAGCTACAGCAAACCCGTGACCTTCTATGTGGCGGATGTGCTGATCCAGGACATTACCTCCCTCACGACCGCCTTTGCCAACGGCGCCTATTCAGCCGGCGGCAGAAAGGCCATGGAGACTATCGCGAAGAAAAACAACTGTATCGTGGCTATCTCCGGCGACTTCGCCCGCTGGCACGCCAATGGGCTCATCGTGCGCAACGGGGAGGTGTTCCGGGAAAAGAGGTTTACCTCCGATCTGGGCGTGCTGTACAAAAGCGGGGTGCTGGAGACCTATGAGCCGGGTACTATCTCCTTGGAGGAGATCATGGCTCAGGACCCCTGGCAAAGCTGGCATTTCGGGCCGGAGCTGTTGGATCATCAAGGGCAGCCCAAGACTCGGTTCAACACCACTGTGGGCGGGCGGAACCCCCGCTCCGTCATCGGCTACTATGAACCGGGCCACTACTGCTTCGTGCTGGTGGACGGGCGTCGCAAGTATTCCCGGGGCCTGACCATGAAGGAACTAAGCCAGCTCATGTACACCCTGGGCTGTGTGCGGGCCTATAATCTGGATGGCGGCGCTACGGCTCATATGACCTGGCTCAACAGCGTCATCAACTCCCCCAGCCGCGAACGCCTGGTCCACGATGTGATCTGCGTTCGCTTCCCCTCAGGCGCATAAGAGGCTGTTCATTCCCCTTTCGTTGTGCTATACTATATGTAACAGACTTTGGAGGCGTACCCATGGAGCTGGCCATTCTTATCCTTTCTTCCTTGTCCCTGATCGCGCTCGTCGTGCTGATCATCCTGGTTGTGCAGCAGCAAACGGCGGACCGCTACGAGGACATCCTGGACAAGCTGTCGGACCAGCGGCGGGAGCTGAACGACGCGGTCCACTCCGCTTTGAGCGGCTTCGGACAGCTCATGGATAATGGTCAGCAGAGCTTCGCCCGCCAGCAGAACGACAACCAGCGGGGCTTCCAGCAGAGCGTGGAGCTGCGGCTGGACGCCTTTGAAAAGGCGAACCTGGAGCGGCTGAGCTCCTTCGAGCGAGCCAACACGGAGCGGCTGGACGGCATCCGCACCACCATGGAGAAGCGGCTCACCGCCCTGCAGGAGGACAACAGCCGACGGCTACAGCAGATGCAGCAGGTGGTGGATGAAAAGCTCCAGTCCACCCTGGAGAATCGGATCAGCAAAAGCTTTGAGGTGGTCTCCAAGCAGCTGGAAGCCGTTTATAAGGGCTTGGGCGAGATGCAACAGGTGGCCGCCGGGGTCACTGACCTCAAGAAGGTTCTGTCCAATGTAAAGACCCGCGGCATCCTGGGCGAGATCCAGCTGGGGGCCATCTTGGAGGAGATCCTCTCCCCCGAGCAGTACGACACCAACGTGGCCACCCGCCCGGGCAGCGCCGACCGGGTGGAATACGCTGTGAAGCTTCCCGGTACCGGCGATACGCCCGTGTATCTGCCCATCGACGCCAAGTTCCCCGGGGATACCTATGCCGCCCTCATGGACGCCTACGACGCCGGGGACCCCAATGCCATCGCTGCCGCAGCGGCAGCCCTCACCACCCGGCTCAAGCAGGAGGCCAAGGACGTAGCCACCAAGTATGTCGCGCCGCCTGCCACCACAGATTTTGCCATCATCTTCCTGCCCTTTGAGGGGCTCTACGCGGAGGCCGTGAACCGGGGCATGGTGGAGGAGCTGCAGAAGCGGTACAAGGTGAATCTGGCTGGGCCTTCCACCATGGCGGCCCTGTTGAACAGCCTGCAGATGGGCTTTCGGACGTTGGCCATCGAGAAACGGTCCAGCGAGGTCTGGGAGATCCTGCGCTCGGTCCGCACGGAGTTCGACAAGTTCGGCGAGGTGCTGGAGGCCTCTCAGCGGCACCTGCAGCAGGTGTCCGGAGACCTGGACCAGCTGGTGGGCGTGCGGACAAGGCAGATACAAAGCAAGCTCAAAAACGTGGAAAAGCTGGAGGACGGCAAGCAAGCCTAAGGTGATAAGCCACCATGCTTCCATAATCAGAACCTGAAAGGATCGACAGCTATGGTCAAATATCGGACTTCCTTCTGACCGATAGAAGGAAAATCCATTTCATTCCTTCTATCGTAAAGCAGATAGGAGGTCCATATGAAACGATACCATCAGCGCAACCGCGCCGCTTTTTTCGGCGCGCTGTTTTGCATCCTGTCCAGCAACGCCCTCGCGGTGGTGCTGCAGTTCTTCAAGGGTGATGTGCTGGATCATGCCATCGTCGGTGAAATAAGCACAACGATACGCTATGTCCTGCTGCTCTTCTCCTTCATCCTGGGCGAGGTGCTGCTGTATTACTTATACAAACGGTGCAGCGCGCAATACGTCGTGGGATGCGTGCGGCTTTTGAAGCGAGACATCTTCGGCAGCATCCTGCGCCGCTCCTATGTGGCGTATTCAGCGCGACAGCAGGGCGAATACATAGCGAAGCTGACCAACGAAGCGGATGCCATCCGGGACCGCCGATTCAAGATGCTGCCCCTGCTCTTCGACATCCTGTCCAAGATCGTGTTCGTCAGCGCCGCGCTGTTCCTGCTGGACTGGTGGTTGGCGCTCATCACCATCGCCCTGCTGACCACGCCGCTCTATATCCCCAAGCTGATTGAAAAGCGGCTGCAGAAGGCCCAGGCGGAGTATCTGAAGGCGTGTGAAGAAAACCTGTCGAAGGTCAACGACTGGTTAAGGGGCTTCGAGATCATCAAAAACTTCTCCGTCGAAAGGCATATCCTGCGAAGATTCGACGCTTCGAACGACAACACGATGAAGAAGCTGTTGGAGGACGCCACCCTGGGCGCCATCTCACAACTGATCACGACACTGATCTCGTATCTCTCTTACTTCGTCGTGCTGGTGTTCGCCACTTGGCTGGTGCTCAAGGGCGATTTCACCGCAGGCAGCTTCTTCGTAGCCATCGGCATGATCGACCAGCTGTCCTACCCGCTCATTTCCCTGGCGGAGATCATTCGGCAGCTGGTGTCGATCCGGCCCGCCTGTGACACCATGGAGCGGTTCATCGTAGTGGAGACTGAGTCGACGAAGGGCAAGGCGCTGCAGCATGTCGCGAAAGAAATCAGGTATCAGGACGTTTCCTTCGCCTATCCCAATGCCACGCCCATCCTGAAGCGCTTTGATCTAACGGCAGAGATCGGAAAAAAGTATCTGCTCAAAGGTCCCAGCGGCTGCGGCAAGACCACCGCGGTGAACCTGCTGTTGCGGTATTATGATGTAAATGGCGGCAGCATCACCGTGGATGGTGTTCCCATCGAGGAATACGAGAGTACCTACGGCTGCATGACGGTGGAGCGGCAGGAGGCGGTGCTGTTTCATGACACGCTGCGGAACAATCTGACCATGTACCGCAATATCTCTGACAAAAAGCTGATCGTCATTCTGAACGATCTGGGCTTATCCAAATTCGCCAGCCGGGCGGCGCTGGATTCCCTCATCACGGAGAACGGCGCGAACCTGTCCGGCGGCGAGAAAAAGCGGATCTGCCTGGCCCGCGCACTCCTGCGGGACACGGATGTGCTGCTCCTGGACGAGCCGCTGGCGAACTTGGATGACGCCACCGCCGAGAGGATCGAGGACCTGCTGCTGTCGATCCAGGGCAAGCTCCTGCTGATCGTGTCCCATCAGTTCAGCGAAGAAAAGCTGCAGACATTTGATCGTGTGCTGACCATGAAGGCCTGAATGCAGTCAGGACCCCGCAAAGCGTCTGCGGGGTCCTGTCCTTTTTAGGTGTGTTTTCCTATGCCCAGGGCATCTTGAGGGTGAAGGATTCGCTGGTCTCGTCCATCTCGTAGTGTTTTTCCCGGTTGTTGGGATCGTCCAGCCAGTCGTAATCGTCGTAGTAGGGCGAATAGTTCAAGCAGCGGATCTCATGCTTTTCCTCGTCGAACTGCATGAGGCGCAGGTAGCCGCCGCCGCCCACCTTGCCCGCGGCCTGGTAGTTCATCATGATCTCATAGACCTTGCGTTCCTTCACACCGTCCTTATCGTCGTCGAAGGCATCCTCCAGGGTGTAGAAGCCGTACCGATGGCCGCAGAGGACCATGTACAGGTTGGGGCACTTGGCGACCACCTGTGTCCGAAGCAGCATCCCCGTCTTGGACAGCTTTCCCTCGCTGGTGATGAAGTCGTGCAGGCACAGGATGCCCACCCGGTCCGGGTACTTCAAAAAGCTGTTCACGATGAACTCCATGGCCTTTTTGCTGGGGTCATAGCTCATGTACACGAAGATGTACTCCCGGCCGCAGATGGTGACCAGGTCGTAGTGACCCCGGTTGTTCTCGAAGCTCTCCCCGTAGCATTCCTGGGTGTTATACTGCTTCTCCCCGAAGTATTGCCAGTAGTTCTTATAGCCGCCCTTGTCGGGATGCATATCATGGTTGCCAGCCAAAACGCCGGTGGGGATGCCGCTGAGCAGATCCATGGCCGCCCGCGCGGTGGTCCAGTTCTCCGGGTCATTGTTCACATGGACCAGGTCACCGGTATGCACGATATAGACCAGGTTCATCTCCTTGGCCTTGTCCCGCAGAAAACCGGTCATGACGGGGTAGATGTCCGGCAGGTTCTTGGCGCGATAGTTGGCATAGTGCTGGGTATCAGACAGCCAGGCTACGGTCTCCACGCCCGGCTCCACCGCGTACCGCTCTTTGGGCGCCGGGACCTCCGTCGGCGCGGGGGTTGGCTCGGCCGTCGGCTCTGCTGTGGGCGCCTCCGTGGGGGCAGCGGTGGGCTCCACCGTGGGCGATGCGGTGACGGACGAGACAAAGATCTGCTCGTTGGCCGGGTAGGGCTCCGGCGTCGCAGCAGGGGCATCGGATGGCTCCGACGCAGGGGTCGCCATCTCGGCGCTGACGCTTTGGGTGGCGGTCGGCACGGCGACGGCCTCCTTGGACGGTCCCTCGCAGCCAAGGATGAGCAGGAGCAGCAATAAACAGGTGAATACATTCTTTTTCATGGGGGCATAATACCACATCCGTTCGCTTTTTCCAACCCCCGTTCACGAGATGTTAACACAGAAAATGCGATTGTGTTGCACTTTGCACAAACTGACGCCGCATTTGTCCCGTACACTGTAGTCATCCCGAGAGGAAAGGAGGAATGCTCACCGCATAGACATCGCCATGCATGTATCGTTTGGGCGCCTGCCTGGCCCTCGGTAAGTACGTACTGCCGGAAAACAGGCAGCCTACCAGTTCTCCGCCAGACTCCCCGGCCCATAGGGAGCAGCAGGCGGCCATCATAGTGAACGCGCCGGTTCCCCCTCCTTGCTTTCCGGCGCGTTCTTTGGTATTATTTTTTCATGAAACTGTATCTGCTCTCCTGCCAAAGCATACGATCGCACGATCAGCGCATCCTGCCCCTGCTGCCCGCGCAGCGGCGGCTGGCCTATGCCCGCACCCATTCCGATCTGACCTTGGGGGCCGGGCTGCTGCTGGCCTCCGTGTTGCACGTGCACAGGGACGAGGATCTGGTCTTCGGCCCCCAGGGCAAGCCATTTTTGGCGGGCAACCGGCCAGAATTCAGCCTGTCCCACAGCGGGGCGCACGTGCTGCTGGGCGTCAGCGACGCCCCCCTCGGCGTGGATATGGAGCGCATGGACAGGCGCATAAACGAATCGGTGCAAAGGCGGATCTGCCTGCCCCAGGAGCAGGGACTGGACCCGCTGACGGTCTTCACCCGCAAGGAGTGCGCCATGAAGCTGACCGGCCTGGGGTTCAGCCTGCCGCTGCAGGAGATCGACACGACCAGGGACTTTATCTGGCAGAACGAGCCCTATCGGTTTTTCACCACGGAACGGGAAGGCTATCGCCTATCGGTCCTGACCGCTGAAGAAGCCTTCCCGGAGATTCAGTTGCTGGCGCCGGAAGACCTGCTGTAATACATCTTGACGAACCACTTTATTCGCGCCTCCGCGTCCAGCAGGATGGATCTATCCTTGGTGTACGCCAACCGTACATAACCCGGACAGCAGAAGGCGCTGCCCGGGGTCAGGGCCACGCCCTCCCGAGATAGCAGCTTTTCACAGAACGACACGTCATCGTCCCATCGGGACACATCCAGCCACAGATAGAACGCACCAGCGTTCTTTTTTATTTCCCACCCATCTACCGATGACAGGGCATTGAACAGTAGATCCCGCCGCTCGCGAAAGACGGCTTTTACCTCTTTCTCATAGCTGTCGTCCATGGCCAGCACCGCCAACGCCGCCTGCTCGGACAGGGAGCAGGGACAGCCCAGGGCGTGGCTGAGATAGGCACCCATGGCCTTTGCCACCGGCTGAGGAGCTACGCAATAGCCCAACCGCAGCCCTGCCATGGCGAAGGTCTTGGAGGCGCTGTTGACCAGGACCAGCCGCTCCCTTAGGTTGGGAAGATCATAGAGGCTGACGAATTTTCCCTCATACACGAAGGCGCTATAGACCTCGTCCGCAATGAGATACAGATCGTGCTTCTTACAGACATCAGCGATCTCCTGCAAGGCCTCTGGGCCGTACACCGCGCCCGTGGGGTTGACCGGGTTGTTGAGCAGCACCGCCTTCGTTCGGTCGGTGACGCACCGCTCCAGGGCCGCCCCGGATACGATGAAATCCCGCACCGGATCCCCAAGGACGACGACCGGTTTCCCGTCAGCCAGGCGGACCATCTCCGGGTAGCTGGTATAGCAGGGCGCGAGCAGGATCACC
Organism: uncultured Eubacteriales bacterium; assembly: GCA_902761365.1. Classification (GTDB taxonomy): domain Bacteria; phylum Bacillota; class Clostridia; order Christensenellales; family CAG-138; genus RUG472. The sequence continues at coordinate 14,891 of CACWJZ010000007.1, forward strand.
TCGTCCCCCGGGCCGCAAATGCAGGCGACGGCAGCGTTCAGCAGGGGCTTGGCGCCGGCGGAGATCAGCACCTCCCCCTCCTCCCAGCCCATGCGTGCGCGCACGGTCGCCTTAACCTTCGGCGAACCGGTGGCAGGGACATAGCCGGTTTGATCCGCTTTCAACGCTTCCTGAACGGCCTCCTTCCCCGCCTCGGGCATGGGCAAATCCACCTGGCCCGCGGTCAGGTTGATCACGTTCCGGCCCGCCGCGGCCAGCTCCCGGGCCTGCTGGTCGAGGCCCATAGTCATGGAGGGTTGCACCTGTCGATACAACGGTTTCATCGCTTGTTCTCCCATCGGTCGATCAATAGATTGGCGGTCACGTCCCCGGCCACATTCAACGAGGTATAGGCCATGTCCAAAATGCGGTAGATGCCCGCATACATGCCCAAAAACAGCTCCACATGCTCCACCCCCAGCATGGCAAGGTAGGTGGCTCCCAGGACGATGCCTCCGCCAGGGATGCCCGGGGCCGCCATGTTCAGCAGCAAGGCGCACAGGAGCATCAACAGCAGCGTCACGAAGGTCACGGGACGTCCCATGCTCTGGTGCACGAAGAAGCCCAGCAGGCAGAAGGACACCGCCCCGCCGCACATGTGTATGGTGCATCCCAGGGGGGCCACGATGCCGGTGGTCCGCTCGGACGCGCCGAACGATTCCCGGCAGGTCCGCATGGTCTCGGGCAACGTGGCCGCTGAGGAACAGGTGGAGATCGCGGTCAAAAACAGCCGACCTGTGCGCCGGAAGTACTGTCCGGGGCTCACCCGGCACAGTACCCACAGGGGCAGGATCATCACCAGGCCCAGCACCAGCAGGCACCCGCCGTAGGCCCATGCTATATACGCCCCGGAGGACCGCAGGGCTTCCGCGCCGAAGGTCCCCGTCAGCTTCGCCATCAGGGAGAGGACGCCCAGGGGCGTCAGGATCATGACCCAGGAAAGGAGCTTCCGAAAGAGGTCCTCCGCCGCTGCCGCCCCCTTCTCCAGCCGTTCCGAATGCAGTGCTCCAAAGGCGATACCCAGGACGAAGGCCGCCAGGATGGACGGCAGATAGAGGGACGTGACGCTGGTCATGCCGCCGGGGGAAAAGATGTTTTTCAGGATGCTCCCCAGGGAGACGGCGGCCCGCTCTCCTTCCCAGGCTGTCTCGCCCGTCATGGAAAAGCTTTTCCCCGGGGCGAAAAGCCCATAGGGCACGGCGCAGAGCAGGAAGGAGGCGACGAACATCAGGGCGAAGAGCGTCACCGCCCGAAAAAGGGTGCTGGCCGCGTTCCTGCCCCCCTTCATAGCGGCGCAGAAGACGGCAAGGATCAGCGTGGGGAGGGCCAAATACTTCAGCACCGTCACATAGGCGGTGCCGATGAACCCAATCTTTTGGGCCCAGTCAGGCCGAACCAGGCCCAGCGCCGCCCCTGCCGCAAAGCAGAGCAGCGTGGCCCACGACACGATCCGATCCCTGACATTCATGCGCTAGACCCCCCCCAAAAAAACGATACAGGTATATTGTACTCCCGAATCCGCTTCCGTTCAAGCTAAATATACTTTTTCAGCCGCTCCAGGGCCCCCTTTTCCAGCCGGGACACCTGGGCCTGGGAGATGCCGATCTCCCGGCTCACCTCCATCTGGGTCTTCATCTGGAAGTATCTCAGCTTCACGATCCGCTGTTCCCGCTCGTTGAGATGGCCGATCCCCTCCTCCAGGGCGATGCTGTCCAGCCACTTCCCCTCCCCCGAGGCCTCGTCCCGTATCTGATCGATCACGTACAGGGCGTCACCATCCTCATGGAACACGGGCTCGAACAAGGACACCGGGTCCACAACTGCATCAAGAGCATACACCACCTCCGTCTCGGGCAGGTTCATCTCCTTGGCGATCTCTCCCACCGTGGGCTCCCGATTCAGCTCATCGGTCAGCCGCTTCTTGACCTGCATGGCCTTGCCCGCCATGTCCCGCAGGGAGCGGGACACCCGCAGCGCCGTGTAATCCCGCAGGAACCGCCGGATCTCCCCGATGATCATGGGCACCGCGTAGGTGGAGAAGCGGACGTTTTGAGAGATGTCAAAATTGTCGATGGCCTTCATGAGGCCGATGCACCCCACCTGAAAGAGGTCGTCCGCCTGCTCAGAGCGGTTGGAGAACCGCTGTATCACCGATAGCACCAGTCGAAGGTTCCCTGTCACCAGCTTTTCCCGAGCTGCCCCATCCCCCGCCTTGGCCTTCACCAGCAACTCCCGCATCTCCCCCTGTCCCAACGTGGGCAGCGTGGACGTGTCCACGCCGCAGATCACTACTTTGTTCAATCGCATTTCCTCACTTTCGGCATATCCCCTCCCTCGCTCAGGATGACCCGAAAGCTGCCGTTTCAATCATGCTGTTGCATGAAACGCGAAAGCTGTGCTATACTCTGTGTCGATGGATCACGAAAAAGAAAAAATGCGCCGAAAGCGCATCTTATACGAAAGCATCCGGACCGCGGTGGCCACGCTCCTGCTGCTAGGCGTCAGCCTGTTGACCTTTGCCTGGTTCCACCACGCCCGTCCCAAACAGCGCGTGAGCGCCGGCCTCGTCACCGTGACGCCTACCCCGGCGGCGGTGGCCCAGGCCCTGGATCGGGAGGCCGTCGTTACGCCCGCCCCCACGGAGGAGACCCCTGCCGCCGATCCCTCGGACACACCTTTATCCACGCCCACCCCCACGCCCGTATTCATCCCCTGGGTGCAGAAATACGCCGAGCAGTTCACCGCGGACATCGTCTCCGACGAGCAGGGGTATTCCAGCCCTGATCTGTCCATTCGCATCACCAAGTCCCAATACGGCAAGACCAAGAGCGCCATGTACTATATGGCCGACATCTATCTCACGGACATCCATCAGTTTGCTACGGTGCTGGCCAAGGACAAATACGGCAGCGGCCTTCGGGAGAGCGTCAAGAGCATGGCCCAGCGCGGCAACGCCCTATTGGCCATCACCGGGGACACCTACGGCAACCAGGATGCGGGGATCGTGATCCGCAACGGCATCGTCCATCGGCAGGAGAAGAGCGCCTTCGACGTGTGCGTCCTTTACTACGACGGGACCATGCGCACCTTCGCCCCGGACGACTTCTCCCTGGAGCAGGCCATTGCCGATGGGGCCTACCAGGCCTGGTGCTTCGGGCCCATGCTGCTGGACGAGCGCGGATGGCCCATCCCCGACGAGGAGCTGAACACCAGCAAGAACATCCGCCGGGCCAATCCCCGGGCGGGCATCGGATACTATGAACCGGGTCACTACTGCTTCGTGGTGGTGGACGGGCGCACCAGCGATTCCTCCGGTATGTCATTGGAGGAGTTTTCATCCCTGTTCGCCGAGCTGGGCTGCAAAGCCGCCTACAACATGGATGGAGGCCGATCCGCGGAAATGTACTATAACGGCGACGTCCTCAACGACCCCTACAAGGGTGGCCGCTCCGTCAGCGACTGCCTCATCATTCGAGAAACCTTCGGAAAGGAACCGTAAATGCGTCTGTTCGTCAAAACCCTGCAAGCCGTCCTCATCGTCCTGTCCCTCATGATGATGATCTTTTTGGTGCTGGATGGGTTCAACCCCACCATGAACTTCCTCCGAAACAGCATTACCAAGGGGCTGCTGTGGGCTTTTGCTCTCCTGTCCCTGGGAAACGGGCTGCTCGTCATGGCGTCCGTCATCCACGGTCGCTTCCGTACGGGAAAGAAGAAGCATAGGTCCCACCCTCACGACGAAGAATAGTCCCATGATCTCCCTGTTGTTTTCGATTCTTATGGGTGCTCTCATCGGCTACGGCACCAACGCCCTGGCGGTGGAGATGCTCTTTCGCCCCTACGCACCCAAATACATAGGCAAATGGAAGCTGCCTTTTACGCCCGGCCTCATCCCCAAGGAGCAGGGGCGCATCGCGGACAGTTTGGGGGAGCTCATCGAAAAGGAGCTGTTCGCGCCGGAGGTCGTATCGAAGGCCCTGGACACGCCCGAAGCGAAGGCATCCATCGGCGCCTGGCTGGACCAGCTGTTCGCCACCGCAGCCGCTTCAGAGAAGACGCCCCGGGAGCTACTCGTAGAGGTCTTTGGAGAAGAGGAGTACATCCAAAAGCGGGAGGACCTCTCCTCCCTCCTGTGCACCTATCTGGTGAAGAAGGCCACCCAGGCGAAGCTGGGCGAATCCTTTGCCCGGCAGCTGTCCCACCGGACCGATGAAAAGCTGCCTTTCCTGCGCAGCGGCAGCTTGGAGGACGTGTATGTGAACACCCTGGGCAAGCTCATCGACCGAGAGCTGGAGAAGAGCCTGCCTGAGATCGTCCAACAGTACGTGTACAGGGAGGCAGGCACCTTTCTGGGCACGCCCCTCTCCGTTACGGTGAAAAAATATGAGGGCGAGCTGCCGAGGCTGAAGGACGGCCTCATGGGGCTCATACACGCCGCCATCATCGGGGCATTGCCCCAGCTGCTGAGCTCCGGTCATATCAAAAATCTGGTTGTCAGCCGCATAGATTCCCTGGCGCCGCGGGAGCTCAACACGATGCTGAAGGGGCTTATGAAAAAGGAGCTCGCCGCCATCGAATGGCTGGGCGCGCTCCTGGGCGGCATATTGGGTGCAGTCACCTATTTCGCCGGAAGGCTGTTTTGATCCTCCGCATATTTTCTGACCGCATGTCCCCAAATGGCCATGGACCATTTTTGCGGCATGAGCTTGCTCCAGAGGTGTTCCTGTTTCACAAACAGCGTGCAAACGGACATGTCTTTTCCTTTTTTGGCGTCTTTCATGGCTTTGCGCGCCACCTTTTCCGGGGAGACCATGCCCGGGAATCTGATCCTTTGGCCGTTCCGCGACCTTTGCAGCATGGTCGTGTCGATCCATCCGGGGCAGACGGCGGTGCAGGTGATCCCTTTCGCCCTCAGCTCATACTGCATACTTCTCGAATAGGACCGCAAATATGCTTTCGTGGCCGAATGCAGGGCAATATAGGGATTGGGCTGGAAGGCGGCAGCGGAGGCGATGTTCAGTATCCTGGCGCCCCGGTTCATGTACGGAAGGGCGTACTGGCAGATCAGGGTCGGGAGCTTACAGTTCACCTCAACGGTCTTGGATATCTCATCGGCGGAAAAGGTCTCGATGGGCCCCATCCTGGCTAAGCCTGCATTGTTGATCAGAAACCGAATGTCGGGGGTTTTCGCTTTCAGAAGAGCAACGAATCCTTCCACTTCGGACGAGACGCACAGATCGCACCGGACGGGGACCACCTTTTCCCCAAACGCGGCGCAGAGCGCCTCCAGCTTCCGGGGATCCCTGGCGACAGCCCATATCTCGTCCAGCTCTTCCTGAAGAAGCTCCTGCAAAAATGCCTTGCCCAAACCGCCGGTAGCCCCCGTCAAAACAGCGACAGTTTTCATAGCAGTCTATCCGTCACATGCTTGAAAAGGACCGCCGTGGTCAGAGCGCCCACGCCGCCCTTGAAGGGGCATAGGTTTTCTACGATGGACGATACCTCTTCCTCCATAGCGTCGCCGCCCACGTTGATGAGGGTCTGGCCCGGCCGTACACACGCCTTGTTGACAAGCCCTTCCCTGCCGGTGGCGCATACGAGGATGTCCGCCTGACGGCAGATGTCCGGCAGGTTTTCCGTCCTGCTGTGGCACAGGGTCACCGAAGCGTTCCGATCGAGCAGCAGCATGGCGAGAGGCCGTCCCACCGTCAGCGATCGGCCCAGGATCACCGCATGCCTGCCCGAAATAGGCACGGCATAATAGTCCAGCAGTCGTACACAGGCCTCCGCCGTGCAGGGGGTGGTGCGGGGATAGTCCCTGAGCCCGCCCCTGTAAAGGGTGGCGAAGCTGTTCCGTCCCGTTCCGTCCACGTCCAGCTCGTCCGGGATCGGGATGGGCGTCTTCGTCTTGCTCAACACGATCATGCCGCCTAGCCTCTCCTGCGGCAGCTCCGTCCCCTCCGCGAGAGGACGATCGTACACCGGCACGCCGTGGGCAGCCCCGGCCCGCTGGATGCTCCTGAGATACCAGCCCGCAGGCTTGTCCTCGGGATCGTAGAGGGCGAACAGGCACGGGGCCGACGAGCTAGATCTGACCCGTTCGTCGATCTGGGCATAGAGCCGTTCCGCCGGTTCCTTTCCGGTGAGTAGCATCAGTTCTCCTCCTCCAGGAGGCAGACCTCCCTGAAGTAGGGCAGCTCCTCGATCATATGGCAGAAGTCGTGCCACTCGGTGAGCTTGTGGTCCTTCCTCGACCAGTACATATGGAGCAGCACCTCATAATTCAGCTGCACCGTGGCCCGCATGCAGTAGCCCTCGGGCAGCAGCTCAATGAGCGCCCGCCAATACTTCTTTTCCTTGGTGGCGTTGAAGTCCAGCCGGAGCCGCTCGCAAGCGGCGATGACGGCGTTCAGGGCCTCCTGGGCGTAGGGCACCTCATCGATGCCGTCGTGGGCGAAGTCCGCCACGGTGAAGGTTTTGGAATGGATCTTGTGCATCTTGGAACAAGAGTTGCGCACCGTGCCCACCTTGTAGGTGTCGAACTCGAACCACCAGGGCTGCATGGCCGTGATGTCCATGCTGACGTTGATCATCCTCAGGTACTTTCTGTGGTCGTTCCCCGCCTTCCTGAGCCGCTTCATAAGGTCCAGATCGTTGGGGCCGATCTTAGCGATCTCCTCTCCGTTCTCATAGGTGATGGTGCTGTCGCTCTTCTTCCAGCTGTTCAGCGGATTGCGCATGCCCCGCAGGGCGGCGGCAAAACCGGAGACGCAAATGTTTTCGATTTGGATCATTTCTCTTCCCCTTCCTTTTATGTGAAAACTACAGGAGTTGACTGCGAAGCGTTTCGGCGGCCAGCGGCGAAAGGAGCCCCAACGGCACGTCGAAGGCCGTGAAGCAGCCGGTCCTCCCCTGAGCGTGAAGCCGATAGCATGCCCGGCCGAAGGCGGCCATGACGGCCCCGGTGAACATTGGGTTGGAATCCAACTCCAATTTGAACTCCATCAGGGACGAATACTGATGCGCCGGGCCCAGCTTCCCGTGGCGGATGACGAAGCCGCCGTGGGGCATAGCCCCATGCTCGGCCGCCATCTCCTCTGCGGAGATGAAGTGGACCGTGGTATCGTACTCGTCAAAATAGTTGGGCATGGTGATGATCTCCCGGGCCACCCGCTGGGGGTCGGCCCCTTCCTTCAGCACCACGTAGACCTCCCGCGTGTGCTTCTCCCGGGCCGTAAACCCGCTTTCGCCCTTGCGGACCGCGTTCACGGTCCTCTGCACGGGGATGGTGTACTGCCGGGCGTCCGCCACGCCCTCGATGCGCCGGACGGCGTCCGAGTGGCCCTGGCTCACGCCGGGGCCCCAGAAGGTGTCCCCCGCGCCATCTGGCAGGATGGCGGTGCCCAGAAGCCGCATCAGGGAGAAGAGGCCCGGGTCCCAGCCGGTGCTGATGATGGCCGCGGTCCTGCCCGCTTTCGCCGCAGCGTCTACATTGGCAAAGTGTTCCGGGATGCGGGCGTGGGTGTCGAAGGTGTCCACCACGCAGTAGCGGCGGGCCAGCTCCGGCGTCTGCACGGGCAGGTCCGTGGCGCTGCCGCCGCACAGGAGCAGCACGTCCGCCCCCGTCCCCTGCTCCGTCAGCAGGGACATGGGATAGACCGGCGTTTCCTCCCGCAAAGCGTGCACCGATTCCGGGGGCCGCCGGGTGAAGATGCCCGCCAGCGCCATATCATCGCTCTGCAGGACGGCGGCTTCCGCCCCCCGCCCCACGTTGCCGTAGCCAACGATGCCAATACGGATCATACCTGTACCTCTTCCCTGTCTATGATTGAAAACAGTATATTATTATATGGCGGCAAAGTCAATCATCTGTCCTCTCACTTTTCCCTATCCCTCCACCAGGATCGGCAGCGCGAAGGGGGCTTTGGCCGTGACCCGTCCGTCTCCCATCAGGGAAATGGGGTCGCCAAGGTAGGTGGGCGCCGGTTTGAAGGCGGCAAAGAACACGTCCTTCACCCGGGCCAGAGCTTCCCGGACCTGGTAGTATCGCATCCTTTGATAGGTGCCCCGGTCCGCCTTCACCCCAAACACCTCCATGTCCATCCGGCCCGCCAGGTACACCGCCCGATACAAATGATACCCCTGGGTGACCACCACGCAGCTCTTCGCGCCGAAGACGGCCGCTGCCCGGTACATGGTCTCATAGGTGGAGAACCCGGCATGATCCAGAAAGATGTCATGCTCCGCCACGCCCTGTTCGAGAGCATAGGCTTTCATGGCGGTGACCTCGTCATATCCCACCGTGCCGTGATCCCCGGACAACAGCAGCTGATCCGACACGCCGGCGCGATAGAGGCCGATAGCCGTATCCATCCGATCCTGCAGCACGGTACAAAGGGCCCCGTCCTCATATACCCGGGCGCCGGGGACGACGATGCAATCCACCCGCTGCCCCTCCAAAGCGTTGGGCCAGACGATCCGCTGTGCCGCCGCGCGGACGACCCTGAAATTGATGAGTGCGCAGAACAATCCTGCCAGTAAACAGCCCCACAGGCTGATCCGTATGATCCGTTTCATCCTTTTGTTCCTCTCTTTCCTTACGCCTGCAGCATAGCATCCAGATGCGGACAAAATGCGTTATAAAGTCGTACAAAACGCGGAATGAGTATGAACAAAAAGAAAACCGCCCGAGGCGGTTCAGGAAATCAGGTTCTTCATGTCCGGTGGAAGGGGCGAACGGCATTCGATCCTCTCCCCGGTCAAAGGGTGAACAAACGCCAGGTAATGGGAATGGAGGGCCGGTCGGTCGATGGCATCGGAACGGGCGCCGTACAGCCAGTCCCCCGTCAGGGGATAGCCCAGATACGCCATATGGACCCGCAGCTGATGGGTGCGGCCCGTTTGGGGCAGCAGCCGCAGGAGGGTCCGGCCGTTGGCAGTGGACAGGGTCTCGTAGACCGTGCAGCTTTTGGCGCCGTCCGGCCGGACACAGTGGCGATAGGAGGACCCGTCAGCGAGACCGATGGGCGCGTCCACCGTGCCGGTCGCGGGCGTGACCGTGCCGTCCGCCACCGCCAGGTATTCCCGATAATAATCTTCCGTGTGCAGCCGCCGCTTCATAAGCTCGTGAACGTAACCGCTTTTGGCCACCAGCATGAGGCCCGTGGTCCCCTTGTCAAGGCGGCTCACGAAATGAGGATAAGCCTCCTTTGGCAGATAGGCTAAAAGGCCCTGCTCCAGGCTCCTCTCCTTTGGGTCTCGGGTGGGATGCACGGGCACGTTGGCGGGCTTATCCAGCACCAGCAGGTCCTCATCCTCATAGGGGACGGCCAGGTCCATCCTGACGGGATCGAGATGCCGGGGCGGCTCCGCGTCCCCCACGTCCGCCGTGACCTGGTCGCCCGCTTGCAGCACATAGGTGGCATAGACTCGCCGCCCATTGACGCAGATGCCGTTTTCCCGCCGCTTGAGCCGGGACAGGAGCCCATGGGAGACCTGCAGCTGGTCCAGCAGCACCGTCTCCACCCGCTTCCCCGCATCCTGCTCCGACGCCCGATAGCTCAGGACCCGCATGCTTCCAGCGCCTTCAACAGCTCTTCGATCAGGGGCAGCTTCTTCTCCGGCGCCATGAAGGAGGCACGGACGCTGTTGATGTTGCAGCGGATAACGTCCTGGATGGTCAGGCCCATGGATCCGATGCACCGGTCATATTCCTTGTCGAGGTCGATGTCGGACAGGATCATGTTGTCCGTGTTGATGGTGCAGCTCACGCCCATGTCGATCAGCCGCTTCAGGGGGTGCGCCTCATAAGAAGGCCGGGTGCTGCACTGAATGTTGCTGGTGGGGCACACCTCCAGCGTCACCCCGTCCCGGATGGCCCTGGCGCAGAGGGCCCTGTCCTCGAAGATGTGATGGCCGTGGCCGATCCGTTTGGTGCCGAAGTTCAAGGCGGCCAACACGGTCTCCGGTCCCTGGCTGTCCCCGGCATGGCAGGTGAAGGGAACGCCCAGCTCCCGGGCCAGGTCGAACACCGGGGCAAAGCCGGAAAGCGGCGTCAGCCCCTCCGCCCCCGCAAGGTCGATCCCCACCACGCCCTCCGACAGCGCCCGGGCAGCCTCCCGGACCGTCTGCAGGTTCGCGTCCATATTGAGCCAATACTCGCCGATACACATGGCGCACAGGAGCACGCCGATGTCGATGGACGGACGCTCGGCCATGCCCCGCTTCACGCCGGTCAGGATCGCCTCCACGGCATCCCGCTGCGTCAGCTCCTTGCGCAGATGGAGCTGTGGGGCAAAGCGGATCTCCGCGTACCGCAACCCCTGCCCGGCCAAAAGGCACACCAGCTCGTAGGCCGTACGCTCCAAGGAAGCCCTGTCCTGCAGTATCTGCAGGGGCATCTCGAACCGCTTGAGATACTCGTTCACGCTCCGGCAGTCCGCCGTCACCACGATGAAATGACGAAAGTCCTCCAGCGTATCGGCAGGCAGGGCGATGCCCCGCTCCGCCGCCATCTCCCACGCGCTTTCGGGCAGCATGGACCCGTCCAGATGCAGATGCAGATCGATCTTGGGAAAACTGTACTTGCTCATTGGTTGCGCTCCTGACCTTTCCTGTTTTGTGCATTGTACCATACTCCGCCTCTTTATGCCATGCTTTTCTTTTCTTGACAGGCCCAGCGGGCAGGGTATAGTATATGGGTGAAAGAAGAAACTTTCTCCATACCATTCCGGAAAGGACACACACCATGCATTGCATCCATTGCGGCGCTCGAATACCTGATACCGCCAAATTCTGCACCGCCTGCGGCAAGCCCGTGCAAGCTGCTCCCGCGGCTCCGGACAAGGAGCCCGTCGTCAAGGAAGCGCCGGTCGATGAGCCCATCGGTGCGCCTGAGGAAGGATCCGCTCAGGAACCCGTTGAGGAAACCGCCCCGGCCTATACGCCTCCCGTCAACGCTTCCGAGGGATATAAGGCCGCCAGCGCTCAGCTGCCGTCCTCCTATTCCAATCCCAACTATTCCTCCCAGGGGAAGACCACCTACACCGCCTCCGTGCCGCCGGCCACCAACGGTCTGGCCATCGCCGGTTTCGTCTGCTCACTGATCTTCATCCCCGTCGGTCTCGGCGTCCTGACCGCCATCGCGGGCCTGATCTTGAGCATCCTGGGCATCGGTGCCGCAAAGAAGCTGTCGGAGAACAAGGGCCGTGGCCTGGCCATCGCCGGGACGATCATCAGCGCCGTCCGCATCGTCCTCATCCTCATCGCCTTCATCGCCTTAATCGCCCTGCTCATCCGGGGCGCAGGCCAGGCGGGACACGAGTTCATCAATAACTGGCCGAACCTCAACCCCTACAATTTCTAAATAAACACATATGAAAAAAGCCCTTTACGGGGCTTTTTTGCTGTTCTCGATCTTTTGTTTGGTGTCGTGGAGCATCTGCTCCCGGAGGGCCGTCAGGTAGGGTGAGAATGCCGCCTGATCGAAGCCGTAGGTCATGTTCAGCTCGTACTCCCGGGGGATCCAGGTGGAGAGGGGCGCCTCGTTGTGCTGCAGCACCGCTTCCATCTTGTCCAGGGCCTTGTAGATCTTCGCCTCTTGGGTCTCCAAAGCCTCCATCTCCGCATAGAGGTCATTCAGCCGAGTGGCGTAGGGCTCCGGCAGGGACCGGACCCAGTCGAAGAGCAACTGCTCCTCCCGCTGTTCATCTGCGTTCGTCTTCAAAAACGTAGGGATGTCCCCGGTGAAGCACTCCCCCAGATCATGCACCAGGCACATCTCCATGACCCTGTTCATGTCCACCTCCGGGAACTCGTCCTGCAGGAAGTACGCCATGAGGGTGATGCGCCAGCTGTGTTCCGCCACGCTCTCCCGCCGTCCGCCGGAGGAATAGCCATGGCGTACGGCGTCCTTCAACCGCTCCGCCACGTGCATCACGTTCAAATATGTCTGTATATCCATGATTCCCCCTACATCCGGTCCAGGAAGGCGGCGCCGATGGTGCCCGCGTCATTCCCCAGGGTGGCCCGCAGGATGGGCGGCACGCCGATGATGCTGGCGGCGAACACGTATTTGGGCAGGAGGGCGTTGAGCTTGTCCATCAGGTATTCCCGCTGGTTGGAGAGGCCGCCGCCGATCAGCACCACATCGGGCCGGAAGACGGTGACCAGGGACCCGATGGCATTGGCCAGGTACCCGCAGTAGTTTTCCACCACCTCTATAGCCGCTTTATCCCCCAGCTTGGAGCACTCGAAGGCCGTGCGTCCGTCCACCAGCCCCGCCTGTCTCGCGTACTCATGCATGGCTGAGGCGGGGTCCGCCTCCATGGCGCGGCGGGTCTGCTTCACCAGCGCAGTGACGGAGCAGTAGGCCTCGGTGCAGCCCTGCATGCCGCAGCCGCAGGTTTCGCCGCCCCACTTCAGGATCGTGTGCCCCAGCTCCGCGCCAAGGCCCTCGCCGCCCACGAACAGCCGCCCGCCGGCGACGATACCGCCGCCTACGCCGGTGCCCAGGGTCAGCATGACCACGTTCTCACAGCCCTTGGCTGCGCCCACCAGGGTCTCGCCTACCACGGCGCAGTTGGCGTCGTTCCCCACCCGCACCGGGACAGGCAGCAGCTTTTGGATGGTGTCCAGAAAGGGCACGTCCTGCCAGCCCCTCAGATTGGGGGCCGACACCACCACACCCGTCCTTGGATTCAGGAGCCCTGGGATGCCGATGCCCACCGAAGCGACCTCCCTCACGGCGATGCCGCCCGCCTGGGCCGCCAGCTCTGCCGCATGAGCGATGTGCTGTACCACGGCATCATACGCGGCGTCCCCGCCCGTAGGCACGCTCACCTTGTGCAGGATGGTATACGACTCGTCCACCACCCCGGCTTTGATAAAAGTACCGCCCACATCTACACCAATGCGAAGCATCTTTCCAACCTCCTTTTATTCGTTCCAATCTTCCAGCGCTTCGATCACGTTCGTAGCCCGAAGCATCCGATCCCTCAACAGCTCAAACGCCCTGTCCGCCGAAGTCCCCAGCAGGAAGCTGCCCAGACAGGCGGCCGGGAAGGGTTCGACGCCCTGGCTGAGGAGCCCGATGACGATGCCCGTCAACACGTCCCCGCTGCCGCCCTTGCCGAGGCCCGCGTTCCCTTCCGCCACGATGCGGGTCCGGTTCCCGTCGGAGACCACCGTTGCGGCCCCCTTCAGCAGCACCGTGCACCCCCACTCGCTGGCATACCTCTGAGCGAGGGATATAGGATCGTCCGTCACCCGATCCGCAGGCAGCCCCGTGAGCCGCCCCATCTCCCCCGGGTGCGGGGTCAGGACCACCTTCTCATGGAGCAGGCCAAAAAGCTCCCGATGGCGGGATAGACAGTTCAGTCCGTCCGCATCCAGCACCATGGGCAGCTTTGCCTTCAATGCGGCCTCCAGAAGGGGCGATATGTCGCCGCTACCGACGCCGCAGCCCAGGCCGAGGGCTCTCATGCCTTCGATGGCGCGGATGGCCGTCCGACAACCTTGCCCGTTCCAGTCGGTCCCCACAGGGATGCCGATGGCCTCCGGCAGCCGCCAGAGGGCCTCCCGGACCACGTGGGGGCAGGCCACATACAGGATGCCACACCCAGCTGCCAGGCAGGCTCGGGCGCTCAGCAGGGCTGCACCCACATACTTCGGGGAGCCCACGCACAGCAGGGCCTTGCCGGAATCCCCCTTGTGCGCGGTCCGCTTCCGGGGCGGCAGCAGTCGTTTCGCGTCCTCCCATTCAAAGCGGGCGAGCCCCCTCAGGCTGTCCGTCTCTCCACCTACTGGCCGTATCTCCCCGCAGTGATCGAGGCCGTCATGGAGGAACAGTCCTGGCAGATACGCATAGGAGGCAACGGTGATCTCCGCCTTGGCCGCCGTTTCTCCCACCCTGCCAGTATCGGGGTCCACCCCCGCCGGCATGGCCACGCTCAGGAGAGGACAGCCGGAGCCATCTATGGACCTGATCCAAGCCGTGCACTTTGAGGACAGCGTTTCGTCCATGGAAGGCACAAACAGCAGATCGCAGACCAACTTTTCGGAAAGATCGGGCAGTTCGTCCCTATCCGAAAGAGCGACGGACGCCCCCTTTCCCTGCTGTGCAAGCAGTTCGGCGGCGTGAATCGCGATCCGCTGCAGAGGCCTGCCGGACAGGAACACCGCCCGCTCCAGGCCATGTTTCGCCATCATCGCTTCGGCCGCCGACGCGACAGCCGCTGCTGCTTGCCGTATCTCATCCGAGGATAGGGCCTGCAACGCCTGTTGGTATTCGACTGCTGTCAGAACGGGCCTCACGCCTCCGCCTCCGCCGCCTGCCGAATGGCGGCCAGGCTGGCCTCTGTGGAGAACCCGCGGCTGGTCAGGCGACGCAGCACACGCTCCCGGCGCACCGGTTCCTCCAAGGCGCTCATCTGCCGCCAATACTTCTTCGCCACCTCGAGGGCGTTGTCCGCTTCCGTGTCCCGGGGAAGCTCGTTCAAAGTTGCATCGATCAGCTCCTCCGGCACCCTATGAGCCCGCAGGTCCATATGCAGTTTCTGACGGCTCACCGGCTTGGTCGCCAATCTTGAGCGTACGAACTCCCGGGCATACTCCTCGTCGTTCAGGAGGTTCAGCTCCTTGAGCCGCGCCACAGTGGTGAGGATGTCGCCCTCCCCATACTGCAGGTCGTCCAGCTTGTCTTCCACCTCCCGCACGGTGCGCATGCGCCCGGTGAGATAGGAGAGCGCCGCATCCATGGGGCTCATGGCAGCGGGTTTTGAATGGTCATTCTTCCGTTTCATGGTAACAGCATACCATAAATCCGTCGGCTTGGATAGTCAAACGTCACAAATTTGTAACTTTGTTGTAAAGCCTCGCGAAAAGGTATGGCATTCCCCATAAAAATCGATAAAATGATACCGATATGATAAGGAGGGCTCTTATGAGCATTTTTAACGGAAAACAAAAATATTGGCTCCTTGGAGCATGTGCAGGTGTTTTAGTTTTAGCTGGCGGTCTGTGCGCCATTCTGCTGAGCGGAAACAACGCCACGCTCACCCAGGCCCCCCTTCCGGAAAAGACCATTGTGTCGCCCACTGCCGTACCTGCGCCGGCTACAGCACTTGCTCCAGCCAATATCGTTGTGGGAACGCCTGAAGTTGACATGGCCGCTGAACAGCGCCGGCTTGAGATGGAAGCCATCATCATTCGCAACACCATGCTGCCTGGTACGATCATCTATGGAGTGGATGTGAGCGGCATGTCCCGCGATGAAGCCAAAGCGGCCGTAGCGAACAGGCTCGCCCAGGATCCTCTGTCAACCAATGTGCTTCTCACTGACGGAACGAACATCTTCCCCGCTTCCGGCAAAGGCATAGAGGCCTTTGCCAGAGCGAATGCCACACCGATTCCCGAGGAAGAGGAGAACGATGACGCCGTCGATCCCGAGGAAGCGGCCGAGGAAGAAGCTGCTCAGAAATTGGAGGAAGCGGAGGCCACGCCGACACCGGAGAATACTGAGCCTGTGGGCATTGAGCTTCGATTCGATGTGGATAAAGCCGTGAACATCGCCTTTTCTCTTATGCGGGATTGGTCCATCTCCTATGACGATTTCATGGCCCAGGTGAAACAGATTTCAGCCGGACAGGAAACCGCCCCCGTTCCCGAGTACAACACGGATTCCGTGGGCCGATTTGTTGAATATCTGTCCACCCTTTTGGATAAGCCTGCAGTCAATGCGACCATCGGCATGGAGAACAACCAGCTCGTATACTCGGACGAAGCCATGGGCAGGGGCATCGATAAGGCTGCGCTCATCACCTCCATCCTGAGCACCAACCCCTTCTCGGGCGAAACCCTCTCCATCCCCATGCAGGACCTGGAGCCAGAAACCACGCGACAGATGCTGGAGGGCCGGTATGTTCTGCGGGGCGCCTATACCACCGGCTTTGCTTCCAGCCCCAAGAACCGGAAATATAACATTCGCTTTGGCGCTGAAAAGATCAATGGAACCATACTCAAGCCCGGTGACGTGTTCTCAACCAACGAGGTGTTGGGCAAGCGCACCAGGAAAAACGGCTGGAAGACGGCCACCGCGTATGAAGGCGGCGAGCACGTGCAGCAGGCTGGCGGCGGCGTGTGCCAGCTTTCCTCCACCCTCTATAACGCTGCCCTGTATGCCGACATGGAGATCAAGGAGCGGCGCAACCACAGCATGCCCGTCAGCTATGTGGACAAGGGGCGGGACGCTACCATCAACTCCATCGGCAACATCATCGATTTCAAATTCCGGAACAACACCTCCGGCGACGTCATCATCATCGCCTACACCGATGGGAATACGCTGCATATGGAGATTTATGGCATCCCCTTTGAGACCGACGAGTATGACCGGATCGAGATCAGGACCAAGAAGATCAGCAGCACTTCCATAAAAACGGAGTACACCTACCTTCCCAATAAACCCACGACCTACCACAAGGAAACCTCCAAGGGCAGCAAGGGGTACAAGTATCGCACCTACAAGATGTATTACAAGGGCGAAGAGCTTGTGAAGGAAGAGGATCTTGGCATTTCCCTCTACACCATGTTCCCCCGGAAGGTCGAGGTAGGCACCATGGAGGTTACAGAGCCCACCGGCGACGCCTAAAACGGCTGAACCTCCGCGCTTTTAGATGTTCCCCTCTTTCTCCGTAAAGAGGGGATTTTTTGTCAGATCCTTTTTCATCATTGTGAAAAACCTGCAAACCCATGACAAAAACCTACCGATGACAATTGACATATGGGCCTTCAAAAGCGTATGCTAAGCAAGTAGATTTATATCTCATATACTCTTTACGGAAGGAGGTCGCGTGAAATGGAACTCGAACGAATGGACAATGCCCTGAAAGCCAGCTGGCAAAGTGTGGCGCAGAACATGAACATGGTGCGTCTGCTGCTGATCATACGCGGGCCCAGCGAAGCCACCCACGCCCTCCTCTCCCGCTCCGAAGCCATGATGCAGGCGCTGATGCAGGTGAAAGGATTGACCACGGACACCTACGCCCTGGGGTATCTTCGCCCCGGGAACGACATGACGGTGTGCCGGGTGGAGGTGAAGCCTGAGGCCATGCCCGAGGTGCTCATGCGGCTCACCGCCCTCAACGGGGTGCTGCTCTCCCTCATCACAAGTCTCCTGACATCGGAAGCCAAGTAACGAAAAAACAACCATCATTTGGAGGTGCCTAATGGCGGCGCTTTGTGTGCGATGCAAAAAGAATCAAGCCGTCCTCTTCGTGTCCCGCATGGAAAATGGGGAGATGAAGAGCGAGGGCTATTGTCTGAAGTGCGCGAAGGAGCTGGGCATGAAGCCCATCGACGACGTGCTCAACAATCTGGGCCTCAAGGAGGAGGACCTGGACGCCATCTGTGAGCAGGCCAACGAGATCTTGGGCGGCGAGCTCATGAACGTGGACCAGAACAACGACAACATCGGCGAGACCGGCACGGACAACATCCTCCGTCGGCTCTATGGGAACCTGTTCCCCCACGCCCTGCAGCGAAGCGACAGTCCCGCCCAGGAGCAGGCAGGTCCCACCGGTCCCAACCGCCAGCCCCGTCAAAACGGCAAGGCGCCCGAGAAGAAGTTCCTGAACGCCTTCTGCATCGACCTGACGGCCAATGCCAAGGCCGGGCAGCTGGACGGGCTCATCGGCCGGGAAACGGAGCTGCAGCGGACCATGCAGATCTTAAACCGACGGCTGAAGAACAACCCTTGCCTCATCGGCGAACCCGGCGTGGGCAAGACCGCCATTGTGGAAGGTCTGGCCCAGCAGATCGCCCGGGGGAACGCGCCATATAAGCTCCTCGACAAGGAGATCTGGCAATTGGATATGACCGCCCTTGTGGCCGGGACCCAGTACCGGGGCCAGATGGAGGGGCGCATGAAGGGGCTGCTGGACGAGATCAAGGCCCTGGGGAACATTATCCTCTTCATCGACGAGGTCCACTCCATCGTGGGCGCGGGCGACGCGGAGGGCGGCATGAACGCGGCCAACATCCTGAAGCCTGCCCTGAGCCGAGGTGACATCCAGGTCATCGGCGCCACCACCTTCACGGAGTACCGCAAGCACATCGAGAAGGACTCCGCCCTGGAGCGCCGCTTCCAGCCCGTGACCGTGGAGGAACCGTCCATCGAGGATTCCATCGCCATCGCCACCGGCGTGGCGCACTATTATGAGGCGTACCACTCCGTGGTCATCCCTCAGGCCATGGCCCGGCAGGCTGTGCTCCTGTCCGAGCGGTACATCACCGACCGGTATCTTCCGGACAAGGCCATCGACCTTTTGGACGAGGCTGCCGCGGACTTGAACCTCAACAGCCCCATCTGCCGGGAGATGGAGAGCCTAAACGGCCAACTGAATGCTCTCAAGGCGGAGGCGGCCCAGCTGCTGCTGGGCGATTTGTCCCCCGAGACCGAGGAGCGGCTCGCCGCCGTGAAGGAAAGCACGGACACCCTGGAAGCGAAGCGCAAGGCCCTCATCGAGGCGGGGCTCCCGGAGCTCAGTGTGGACAACCTGGCTCGGATCATCGAGCTCTGGACCAAGATCCCCGCAGGGAAGATCAAGGAGCAGGAGTTCACCCGTCTCATCCACCTAGCGGACAGGCTCAAAGCCCGCATCATCGGCCAAGATCAGGCGGTGGACGCGGTCTGCTCCGCCATCCGTCGCCGTCGGGCGGGCATCTCTGACTCCCGCCGCCCCATCTCCTTCCTGTTCACCGGTCCCACGGGCGTGGGCAAGACGGAGCTTGTAAAGCAGCTCTCCCGGGAGCTGTTCGACGGGCCGGAGGCCCTGGTGCGCCTCGACATGAGCGAGTTCATGGAGAAGCACGCTGTGTCCCGGATCATCGGGTCTCCCCCGGGGTATGTGGGCTATGACGAGGCCGGTCAGCTGACCGAGACCGTGCGCCGCCGCCCCTACTGCGTGATCCTTTTCGACGAGATCGAGAAAGCCCACCCGGACGTGATGAACATCCTTCTGCAGATCCTGGACGACGGCCACATCACCGACGCCCACGGGCGAAAGGTGAACTTCTCGAACGCCGTCCTCATCATGACCAGCAACGCCGGGTCCAATGAAAAGGGCGCTGGGTCCATGGGCTTTGACCGCTCCAGCAACGAGCAGGCCAAGGATAAGGCCATGAAGGCCCTGAAGGACTTCCTGCGGCCCGAGTTTTTGAACCGGCTGGACGACGTGATCTGCTTCGAGCATCTGAGCGAGGATAGTATGACCAAGATCGCCCACATCCTCCTGAAGGAGCTGAAAGACTCCATGGCGGAGAAAGGGATCGGCCTCACCTGGTCCGCCGCCGCCGCCCAATACCTGGCCCATCAGTCCTTCTCCGAGATCTATGGGGCCAGGAACCTGCGCCGCTGCATCGAGAACGAGGTGGAGGACAGGATCGTGGACCTCATCATGGCGCAGCAAGGGGCCGTGGCCCGCATCAGCGTGAGCTGCCCCAATGGCAAGCTGACCGTGCAGGCAAAGTAAATGGGTACTACCGTCAGCTCCATCCATATCTACACCAATGAACCGATCCCGGAAGGGCTCGGTTCGTTTGTTTCCTTTTCCGAAGGCTGGCAGACCAGACTTCCTGAAACGAGCGCCGCGAATGATTTCGAGGCAGACCAAAAGCAAGCTCGCAGGCTCTCGAAATATTTGCCATACCCTGTCCTGTACTTCTGGGAATTCGACAGCGCCGCGTTTGGGTTCAATCTGTTTTATGAAAACAAGCGGATCACCACTTTCGATACGTCCTCTGCCCCGTTGGGTTTGTTCAAACTCCCGCCGCTGATCGGCTACGACGAGGGAAACAAACGACGGCTCGCCACCGTCCTCTCCTGCGCGGATATAGAATAATCCATCGCTATGCTGGAGGAATATCTTGGCGTGTGTTTGGAGGTGTTTTGCGATCTTTTAGATACGCCTAAGGACCTAAAAAGAAAACGAAACGACGAGAAGTACAGAGCATATTTGGAGGAAGAGAAGCGGTTCAAAGGCAAAAACGCACCCATCCGTTTGGATTTGTCGGAGGAGATCCTCGGCAAGCTCGAGTATCACGCTTTCTTCGGCGATCGTTCAAGGCCAAAGCAGCATATATTCTACCTCGCACATTCCGCGACAATTCCAAGAATGAATTCGCCTCTTCCAGCCGTCGAATTTCGTCAGGGCAAGCTGCTCCATGCAGAGGATTCTACCATCAAAAGGGCGAAGTTCAAAGAGTTTGCGATAATAAACGATTCCCGCTTTCGTGTTTCATTTTCCCCGCGGACTACAGTTCAGTTTACATACTACGCTCCTGATTCCTATCGTGGAAAAATCTTTACATCTATACCGCGAGGCTATTATCCCTTCGATTTTGATGAGATGGATCGTCTGATCCTTAGCAATGAGCTAGGCGGCGGCATCTTGTTTATGGACTCAGAAGGAAAAATGATTGCCAAATGCTATCTCAAAGGATGCCTAATCGACTATAGGGATGGCTATCTCCTGACGGATAAGGATGCCAATTTTGATTTTTATGGATGGGGGTTCGACCCGGATGGCGTTATTCGCATTTATCGGATCGTAGAGCGCAGCAAATGATTGAACGGAGAAAAACACAAAAGGAGCGACCCTATCGTCGCTCCTATTTGTTTTACATGTGTTGCTCCAAATACCGGCGAATGACCGGGCGGATGGGGGGACAGATCATGTCCATGTCGATCTCTTCCAGTCGGAAAAAGCGCAGCTCGGTCATCTCGCCGTCGGTGTTCTTCAGTTCACCAGAGTAGTTGCGGCACAGATAGACGATCTCGAAGTTGGAAACCTCGTCGCCGTTGGGATAGACGTGATGAGCTTCCGGGCCGGAGTTGACGCAGAAGAAGGTCAATTCCTCCGCTACAAGGCCCATCTCCTCCAACAGCTCCCGGCGGGCGCATTCCTCCGCAGGCTCGTCGATCTCCACGGACCCGCCGGAGTACCCCCACAGGTGATCGTCGGACCGCCGTCCCAGAAGCAGGCGACCCTTGGGGTCCACGACGATGATGCTGGCGGCGCACTGGATGACGGTCCTGTGGCCCACCAGCCGTCGCATCTCGGCCATGTATCCGGTCATATCACAGCAGCGCCTGGGCGAAGTCCTGGCCGTCGAAGGGCTTGAGATCGTCGATCCCCTCCCCCACGCCGATGAAGCGCACGGGCACGCGCAGGGTGCTGCAGATGTTCACCACCACGCCGCCCTTGGCCGTGCCATCCAGCTTGGTGAGGATCACACCATCTAGATCGCTGGCCTCCTGGAAGGCCAACGCCTGGGCCAAAGCGTTCTGGCCCGTGGTGGCGTCCAGCACCAACAGCACCTGACAGGGCACCCCGGGCAGCTCCCGGTCGATGACCTTGCGGATCTTGGAGAGCTCATTCATCAGATTCTTCTTGTTGTGGAGCCGTCCCGCCGTGTCCACGATCAAGAGGTCGCAGCCCTTGGCCTTATAGGAAGCGATGGCGTCATAGACCACCGCCGCCGGATCGGAGCCCTCCTGATGGCGAACCATGGGCACCCCGGCCCGCTCCGCCCAGATGCCCAGCTGCTCCGCCGCCGCAGCCCGGAAGGTGTCCGCCGCCGCCAACATGGGCTTGCGGCCCCGGGACTTGTACTCGTGGGCGATCTTGCCGATGGAGGTGGTCTTCCCCACCCCGTTGACGCCCACGATCAGAATGACGCCGGCCTGTTCATCCAGGGGGAAGGGCCCCTCCGGCGCCACCCGCTGGGCGATGAGGGAGATCAGGACTTCCCGCGCCTCGCTGCGGTTCTTGAGCTTCTGCGTCTTGACCGCCTCGCGCAGGGCCTCCACCAGGCTCGTGGACGTTTCCACGCCCATGTCCGCCAGGATCATGCTCTCCTCCAGCTCCTCATAGAACTCGTCGCTGATGCGGTCCTCACCGAAGATGGTGTCGAACCAGCTGTTCCGCGTCTTCTTCAAGCCGTCCTTGAGCTTTGTAAAGAAACCTGCCATTTACACTGCCTCCTCGAATTTTGCGGATACGATGCTGCTCACGCCCTTCTCCTCCATGGCCACGCCGTAAAGGGTGTTGCATACCTCCATGCTGCCCTTGCGGTGAGTGATGAGGATGAACTGGGTCTGCTTCCCATAATCCCGAACGAACTCGGCGAAGCGCCCCACGTTGGCCTCGTCCAAGCTGGTCTCGATCTCGTCCAGGAAGCAGAACGCCGGGCTCTTGACCCGCAGCATGGCGAACAGCAGGGCGATGGCCGTCAAAGCCCGCTCGCCGCCGGACATGAGGCTCAAAAGCTGCAGCTTCTTGCCCGGGGGCTGGGCGATGATGTCGATGTCGCAGTTCAGCACGTCCTTGGGGTCGCTGAGCCGCAGCTCCGCCTGACCGCCGCCGAACAGGGTCACGAACACCTGCTTGAACTCCTTTTGGACCCGATCGAACTCGCCCGCGAAGACCTTTTCCATGGTCCGCGTCAGCTTCTCGATGAGGGTGTACAGGTCCTGTGCAGCGTTGGTCAAATCTTCGTATTGTTTGCTCAGGTTCTCGAAGCGCTCCGAGACCTGGGCGTATTCTTCGATGGAATCCAGGTTGACCGTGCCCAGGGAGCGGATCTGCTCCCGAAGCTTGGCCGCCCGCTGGCCGCTGGAGGTGATGGGGATGTCCTCCTTCAACAGCAGGGCATTCTCATAGGTCAGACCGTAGTTTTGCCAGATGCGGTCCTGCTGCTGCTCCAAGGACGTTTGGAGCTTGCCCAGCGTCATCTCCGTCCGAGTCCGGCTGTCCAGCAGCTCCCGGGTGCTGCCCAGAAGCTCGTCCCGACGGGTGCGGCGGACCCGCAGTTCCTCCTTTTGGACGGTCCGCTGGTCCTCCACCTTCTGCTGCTCCTGCTGGGCGGCGTTCAAGGCCGCCTTGGCTTCGTCGATGCGAAGGAGCAGCGCGCTTCGAGCCTGTTCCTCGGCGCTAACTTCCTCCATGACCCGCTGCACTTCCGCCAACAGGGACTGCCGCTTTTGACCGCAGTGCTCGATCTCCCGGGTGAGCCGCTCCCGCTCCGCCTCCCGGGCGGAGGCTTCCTTCATGACGGCGGTGTAGCGGAGCCGCAGCTCGGTCAGGGCTTCCGCCTGCTCGTCCCGATGCTTGCGCAGGGCGTAGAGGGCTTTGCTGTCCTCCACCACCTCCTGCCGGGAGATGGTGCCGTGCTCCTCCAGATCGGTCTGTTCGCTGTTCAGCCGCTCGATCCTCTCCCGGATGGAGCCCATGTTTTCCTCGTTGGCACCTTGCTCCTCCTCCAGGGACTCCCGCTCAGCGTGGACCGTCTCCAGGTCCCGGTCGATGATGCTCAGCTTGTCGTTCTGCTTCTCCAGATCGATGTCCCTGTCGTGAAGGTCCGCCACCAGCGCGTCCACCTGCACGGCGGCCAGGGCCACCTGCTGCTTTTTCTCCGTCAGCCGGTCGATGGCTTCCTTCCGGATCTTTTCAAGCTCGGCGTATTTCTTTTTGAGCTCCGCGATCTCCCGCTCCCGGCCCAGGATGCCGAAGTTCCGGCGCTGGGTGCTGCCGCCGGTCATGGCGCCGCCCGGCGTGATGAGGTCGCCCTTCAATGTGACGATCTGGAAGACGCCGCCGGAGCGCTCCTTCAAGCTGACGCCCACGGACAGATCCTCCACCACCACGGTCCGCCCCAACAGGTAGTCCACCGCCTTGTCCATGCCCTCGTCCCAGCGGATGAGATCACAGGCAAGGCCGATGACGCCCTTCTCCTGAAGGAAGCGGCGGTCCTTTTCCCGGACGCCGTTCTCGGAAAGCAGGTCCAACGGCAGGATGGTACAGCGGCCGAATTCCTTCCGCCGCAGGGTCTCGATGATGTATTTGGCGTCCCGGCCGGTCCGGCTCACCAGGTTCTGCTGGGCGCCGCCCAGGGCCGTGCCGATGGCCACTTCGTACTGCTCCGGCACATGGATGAGCTCAGCCACCACGCCCACGATCCTCTGCCGCAGCTCCACGTCCCGCTCGGCCAGGTCCATGATGAGGCGCACACTGTTCTGATAGCCCTCGCGCTTGCGGGCCATCTCCTCCAGCACATGGAGCCGGGAGGACATGGCGCCGCTCTCCTGCTCCCTCTGGCGCACCGTTTCCATATGCGTTTCCTGCTCCGAAAGGAGCTGCGCCTGATTCTCACGGGCCCGTTTGAGCTCCTCCCGACCGGTCTCCCGCAAGATAAAGAGCCGCTGCTGCTCGATCTCGGCCTGGGTCTTCTCCGCTTGCAGCTCGCTCTGGCGCTGGTCATTCTTCTGTAGATCGGTTTGGATGGTCTCGGCCCGCTCCTGCAGCGACTGCTCCAGGGCGGTCAACCGTGACAGGCTGCTCTTCTTATCGGACAGGCGGTTCAACTCCTCCATGATCCGATTCTTCTTCTCTTCCAGCGCCGCCTCCGCCTGCTCACATTCCGCCTGCAGGGCGGACAGGGCGGTGTTCATCTCGTCGATCTGCTGCTGCAGAGCATCCCGTTCCTCATCGGACAGGTTGCCCATGCTGTCCAAGATCTGCTGGCGGTCAGCGGCCTCCCTGGCCTGAGCTTCCGCCTCTGCCAAGAGCCGTTCCCGCTCCTTCTCCAAGGTCTCCTGACGGGCTTCCTTCAGCTTCTCTTCGCCCTGCAGGCTCTCCACGGCGGACAGCAGCTCCAAGAGCCGCTTCTGTCCCTCGTCCAGCTTCTCGTCCAGAGCCCGGAGCCGATCCTCCAGCTCGTGGCTGGCCTCCTGCAGCACGCCATCCTCGGACTCGATGCCCGATAGCTTCTCCTGCAGCTCCTGCAAAACGGCCTGCTGCTCGGCGATCTTGGCCCGGTTCTTCTCGGTCTCATGGAGGAACAGGTTGATCTCCAAGCGCTGCAGCTCCTCCCGGGCGTTTTGATACTGGATGGCCTTCTCCCGCTGCTCTCCCAGGGGGCCCACACGGCTCTCCAGCTCGTGGAGGATGTCACCGATGCGCTCCATATTCTTCTGGGTGTTCTCCAGCTTCTTCTCGGCCTCAGTCCGGCGCACGCGATAGCGCATGACCCCGGCCGCCTCTTCCAGCGCGGAGCGGCGGTCGGCGGACTTGTTGGACAGGATCTCGTCCACCTTGCCCTGGGAGATGATGGAATAGCCGTCCCGGCCGATGCCCGTGTCTCGGAACAGCTCCAAAACATCCTTCAAGCGGCAGGTCTTGTCATTGATGGCGTATTCGCTCTCCCCGTTGCGGTATACCCGGCGGGTGACCGCCACCTCGGCGTAGTCCACGGGCAGGGAATGATCGGCGTTGTCAAAGGACAGCGTCACCTCCGCCATGCCCAGGGGGCGGCGCCTCTGGGTGCCGTTGAAGATCACGTCCTCCATCTTGGCGCCGCGAAGCGCCTTGGCGCTCTGCTCACCCAGCACCCAGCGCACGGCGTCGGAGATGTTGCTCTTGCCGCTGCCGTTGGGCCCGATGACCGCCGTGATACCGCTGCCGAATTGCAGCTCCGTCTTTTTTGCAAAGGATTTGAACCCCTGCATTTCCAGCTTAGTCAGTCTCATGCCTTCGTGTACCGTTCTATGGCCATCTGGGCCGCCGCCTGTCCGGCCGCTTGCTTGGAGGGACCGGAGCCCATGCCCCACTCCACATCGTCCACCAGTACCCGCATGGTGAACAGCTTCCTGTGATCGGGGCCGGACTCGCTCACCAGCTCGTAGCGGATCGTGCGCCCCTTGTGATCGGCGTGGATCAACTCCTGAAAGGCGGTCTTGCTGTCCTTGGAGGAGGAGTGATCGTTCATGCCTTCGGCGGAGAGGACGTATTCCTGCACCAGCTTTTGCGCCTCGCCCAGCCCACCGTCCAGATAGACGGCCGCCAGGACCGCTTCAAAGGCGTCGGACAGGATGGAGGCCTTCTCTCGACCACCGCACTGCTCTTCGCCCCGGCTAAGAAGGATAAAATCGCCCAAACCCAGCCGTCGCGCCGCCGCGGACAGGGCCCCTTCACAGACCAGGGAAGATCTGAGCCGGGTCAAGGCCCCCTCCCGCATCTCGGGATGGGTGTCGAAAAGATAGCGGGACACCAGATGCTCCAGCACCGCGTCCCCCAGATATTCCAAGCGCTCGTTGTCCTCCCCCATGCGGTGCTGCTCCACCGCCAGGGAGGAGTGGGTCAGGGCGCGGCGCAGCAGGCCCTCGTTGTGAAAACGATAGCCCAGCCTGTCCATGCACGGTGAAAGATCGATCATATTAGCGCGCTCCTATAAAAAGGCCCGCATCCTGCCGGTGCGGGCTGACCCATTCAAAGAAGGGGCATGCTCAGGTTATTTGGCAAGATAGCTCACCACATCGCCTACGGTCTTGATGTTGGGCAGTACCTCGTCAGGGATCTCCACGTCGAATTCCTGCTCCATGTCCATGACCAGCTCCACAATGTCCAGAGAGTCCGCGTGCAGATCGTCGATCAGGCTGCTCGAGGGCGTGATGGTCTCGGGGTCGATGTCCAGCTGCTTGGCGATGATCGCGCGTACCTTCTCAAAATCCATTTGTCGTTCCTCCTATAGAAATGCGTTGTTTTCAAAAAATTTGCTTGTTCATTGTAAAACACAGGCCGCAATCTGTCAACCCATTTTTTCTTCTGTCGAATCGGATCGGGAGGTTTGGACCGCTGCGGCAATCTTTTTGGTGACGCCGCCCTGCACCAGCTTCCGGGCCTGGCGGATTGCGTTGAAGAACGCCTTGGCGTTGGAGCTGCCGTGAGCCTTGATGACGCCGCCGTTGACGCCCAGCAGGGGCGCCCCGCCCACCTCGGTATAGTCCATCTTTTTCTTCAGGGCGGCGAAGGCGGGCTTAGCAATGGCGCCGCCGATGGTGCCACGGATCGACCCCATGAGCTCCGTCTTCAGCATGGCGGTGATGGCCTTGGCGGTGCCCTCGGTGCTCTTGAGGAGCACGTTCCCCGCGAAGCCATCCGTGACCACCACGTCGAAATCGCCGCTCATGAGCTCCCTGGCCTCGCAGTTGCCGGTAAAGCGAATGCCCTCCAGTGCCTGCAAAAGCGGATATGTCTCCTTGGTGAGCTCGTTCCCCTTCTCAGCCTCCTCGCCGTTGTTCAACAGGCCCACGGCGGGGTCCTTCACGCCCTCCACCAGCTCCATATAGGCGCTGCCCATCTGGGCGAACTGGACGAGATACGGGGGCTTGCAATCCACGTTGGCTCCGGCGTCGATGATCATGGTGTGACCGCCCTGGAGATTGGGGATGAGGGGCGCCAGCGCCGGCCGCTGCACGTCCTTGATACGGCGGATGACGAGGGTGCCGCAGGCAAGGACCGCGCCGGTGCTGCCCGCGCTGATGAAGCAGTCCGCCGCCTGATCCGCCACGGCCTTGGCTGCCAGGACCATGGAGGAGCCCTTCTTGCGCCGCACGGCCACAGCGGGCGCTTCCTCACAGGTGATGACCTCGGTAGCCGGCTTGACGACGAGCCGATCCGCCGGGTACTCCTTCCCTTCGAGACAGGCGTTGATCTGTGCCTCGTCGCCGAACAGCCAGATCACAAAATCGTTCTCCAGGTCCCGCAGGGCCATCAAAGCGCCGTCCACCACCGCTTGGGGGGCATTGTCGCCGCCCATAGCATCCAATACTAAGATCATAAGTCGCTCCTTCAAATACTTTTTCTGTAGTATACATGGATTCACCCATGATTTCAACCGCAAAAATGGTGAAGAAGCGCCAGGGACGATGGGACTATTTCTTCTGTCTGTCCAGCAGCAGTCCCTTCACCATGGCCCCGGCAATGCCCGTGGCGATGCAGATGATCAAATCCCCCACCAGCGCCCAGGAGGGAGAAACGTCCCCCAGGCACAGACATAAGCCCGCGATCAGGAGCACTTCGTACAAGGCCCCCGCCACGGCGCCTGTCAGGGCTGTCCGCTCCGACGCCTTGCGCAGGGCGAAGAACCCCGCCGCAAAGGGGCAGAGCACCTTCAGCATCCCGTTCACGGGGCCGATGGCCCCCTCCCCC
Organism: uncultured Eubacteriales bacterium; assembly: GCA_902761365.1. Classification (GTDB taxonomy): domain Bacteria; phylum Bacillota; class Clostridia; order Christensenellales; family CAG-138; genus RUG472. The sequence goes on from CACWJZ010000007.1 coordinate 42,976, forward strand.
GCCTTGTCCCAAAATAGCAGAAGCGACAGGATCAGCATCCCGAGCAGGGCTATGCCGCAGCCCAGGAGGGCGCCCGTCAGCTGTCGCCAGGTGAATATGCCTTTGGTCCGCCTTGTCCGCTTTTTCATACCATGCCTCCCTATGCTTGATAAAAAAGCGTATGCGGCCAAGCTCCGTAAAATGAAAAAGCCGGCCCATGGCCGGCAAAGGGTTTGTTCGAATTTATTCCACCACGGACTCGTTCATGGTGTTCTCCGCACCCTTCTCCTCGATCTGGGAGATGGCACCGCGGGCAAAGACCAAATGGATCTTGTCGGGACCGACCTGCATGATCACATAGTCGTCCTTCACGGAGGTGATGGTGCCATAGATGCCACCGATGGTGCGGACCCGGTCGCCGGGCCGGATGGAGGCCAGCATCTCCTTGACTTTCTTATCCCGCTTGCGCTGGGGAATGATCATGACGGCCATGAGGACCACCATGATGAGGATCAGAGGCAGGGTGGACATGAGGGAAGAAGCGGTCCCCTCAGCAACTGCGGCCACGACGGGGCCCATGAAAAGATGCAGCATGTACTTGATTTCCTTTCCGAATTTCAACTAAGATTTTACGACAGAATCCTTCCCGCGTCAAGAGAGAAAAAGCTCCTTCGCCTCCCAAGGAACGCGAAGGAGCCTGCTTCATTTGAGGAGCGAGCTGCGCGAGATCGCGCGAGCGGCCCGCTTGCCGTCCCGCTTCATGCGCCGCCATACGTCGGGATAGATGGCATTCACGGTCGTGACCGCCAGCACCATGCCGCCGATCATGCCCAAGCCAACACCTGCTGCTTTCATGTTCGTTGTACCGCCTTTCCTTCACTTATGGAGGGACCAAAACAGCGTCCCTCTCCTGGTAGTATTCAGAAAAGGGACGAGAAGCATTCAGGAATTTTTTGTTTTTTTGTCGTTTATCCGCGCAGCCGCGCCACCGTCCTGGGCAGAAGATCCAGGACCCGGTCGATCTCCTCCGCCGTCGTGTAGCGGCCCATGGACAGTCTGAGCGGCGCACAGCGTCGTCCATCCAGCAGGCCCATGGCCCGCAGCACATGGCTGGGCTCGTTGGACCCAGCCGTGCAGGCGGACCCGGCGGAGGCGGCCACCCCCTGCATGTCCAGCAGGGCCAGCAGCTCGTCGGGCGATACGCCGTCGAACAGGAAGCTGACGATGCCGGGCAGCCGCTCCGTCCTGTGGCCGGTGAGCTGGCAGTCGGGCACAGCGGTCAGGGTGCCGTCGATCAGCTTTTCGGACAAAGCTTTGAGCCGCGCCTGCTCCTCATCCATATCCTCGTTCTGTTCCAAGAGAGCTTCCGCCATGCCCTGGATGCCGGCCACGTTCTCCGTTCCGGCCCGGCGGTGCTTCTCCTGCTCACCGCCCGTGATGAAGGGCGAAACGGCTGCGCCTTTGCGGATATAGACCGCGCCAACGCCCCGAGGGCCGTGGAACTTATGGGCGGAGACGGTCAGCAGGTCCACGTGCAACGCCTGCACATCCACGGGCACATGGCCCGCGCCCTGTACCGCGTCCACATGGAATAGGATGCCCCGCTCCCGGCAGAGATTTCCGATGCTGGAGACGGGCTGCAGCGTGCCCACCTCGTTGTTGGCCAGCATGACGGACAGCAGGACCGTATCCGAACGCAGGGCTGCAAAAACGTCCACCACGGACACCCGGCCATAGCCGTCCACAGGCAGGACGGTGAGCCGGATGCTGCCCAGCTTTTCCAAAGAATACAGGGTGTTCAGCACCGAGGGATGCTCCACAGCGGAGGTGATCACATGGCTGCCCCGCGCCCGGTTCGCCTCGATGGCCCCCCACAGCAGGCAGTTGTTGCCCTCGCTCCCGCAGGAGGTGAAGACTATCTCTCCCTCCTGGGCGCCGATGCACCGGGCCACCTGTCCCCGGGCCCGTTCCAGAGCCTTTCGCGCCTCCCGGGCATAGCTGTGCAGGGAGGATGGGTTCCCCTGCTCCCCCTCCATATAAGGCAACATGGCCGCCAGCGCCCGGCGGGAAAGCCGGGTGGTGGCGGCGTTGTCCAAATAGATGCGGTCCATTTCTTAGAGGGCCTTGTTCAGCATCTGCTCCAAGGCGACCTTAGGCCGGGCGCCGATGGCCTTGTCCACCAGCTGGCCCTGCTTGAAGAGCATCAGCGTGGGGATGTTCATGACGCGGTACCGCTGCGCAAGCTCGCCCTGCTCGTCCACGTCCACCTTGGCGACGATGGCCTTGCCCGCGTACGCATTGGCGATCTCCTCCACGATAGGGGCGATCATTCGGCAGGGGCCGCACCAGGTGGCCCAGAAGTCCACCAGCACGGGGGTGTCACCGGCGATGAGCTGGTCGAAGGCTTCCTCAGAACCGATATGGATCACGTTCTCGTTTGCCATGATGAGTCTCCTTTTTTTCGATTAGTCTTCCAGGTCCTTGAAGCAGATATGCAGCTCATCCAGCTGCTTCTGCTCCACGGGGTAGGGCGCGCCGGTCAGAGGGTCGGAGGCGTTTTGCACCTTGGGGAAGGCGATCACGTCCCGGATGCTGCCCGCGCCACAGATAAGCATGACCAGCCTATCGAGGCCGTAGGCCAGGCCGCCGTGCGGGGGCGTGCCGTACTTGAAGGCGTTGAGCAGGAAGCCGAACCGCTGCTGAGCCGCCTCCTCGGTGAACCCCAGGGCTTTGAACATGCGCTTCTGGAGCTCGGCGGAATGGATACGGATGCTGCCGCCGCCGATCTCGTTGCCGTTGAGCACGATGTCGTAGGCCTTAGCCCGGACGGCGCCGGGGTCGGTCTCGATGAGGTCCAGATCCTCGTCCATGGGGCTGGTGAAGGGATGGTGCATGGCCATGAACCGGCCCTCCTCCTCGCTCCATTCAAATTGCGGGAACTCCACCACCCACAACAGGGCGTAGGTGTTCTCGGGGATCAGGTTCAGCTTATTGGCCACCTTCAGGCGGAGCGCGCCCAGGGAGGCCCAGACCACGGTATTCTGATCCGCCACGATGAACAGCAAGTCGCCCTTCTCGAAGTTGGCCCTTGCCTCGATGGTCGCCACCTCTTCAGATGAGAGGAACTTCAGGATGGGGCTCTGGATGCCCTCGTCCTTGTAGTTCATCCAGGCGAGGCCCTTGGCCTTATAGGTCTTGACGAACTCGCCCTCGGCGTCGATCTCCTTGCGGGAGTAGTGATGGGAGCCGCCCTTCACGTTGATGCAGCGGACGGAGCCGCCGTTCTTGACGGCGTTGGCGAACACGGAGAAGCCGCTGTTCTTCACGATGTCGGTGAGATCGACCAGCTCCATGCCAAAGCGCACGTCGGGCTTGTCGGAGCCGTAACGGTTCATGGCGTCGATCCACTTGATCCGGGGCAGGGGGTTCGGGATGTCCACATCCAGGCACTCCTTGAAGACCCGGCGGAGGAACCCCTCGTTCATGGCCATCACATCGTCCTCCTCCACGAAGGACATTTCGAGGTCGATCTGGGTGAAGTCCGGCTGCCTATCAGCCCGCAAATCCTCGTCCCTAAAGCAGCGGGCGATCTGCATGTAGCGGTCGAAGCCGGAGACCATGAGCATCTGCTTGAAGAGCTGAGGGCTCTGGGGCAGGGCGTAGAAGCTGCCCGGATGGACCCGGGAGGGCACCAGATAGTCCCGGGCGCCTTCGGGGGTGCTGCCGGTCAGGACCGGAGTCTCGATCTCCACGAAGCCGTTCTCCGCGAAGTACTCCCGGGTGATATGGGCGATCTTGTGCCGCATCATGAGGTTCTGCTGCATGACGGGCCGACGAAGGTCCAGATACCGGTACTTGAGCCGCAGCAGCTCCCCGGCGTTGGTATCGTCGCTGACCTCGAAGGGCGGCGTCTCGCTGACGGAAAGGATCTTGAAGTCCTTCACCTTCACCTCCACCTCGCCGGTCTTCATCTTGGGGTTCACCATGTTGCCCGTCCGCGCCTCCAAGACGCCCCGGACGGCCAGCACGTACTCCGAACGGATGGTGGACGCCCGCGCATAGTCCTCCGCGCTCAGGGTGCTGCTGTCGAACACCACCTGCATGAGGCCGGACCTGTCCCTGAGCTGGATGAAGATCAGCGCGCCCAGATCGCGGCGCACGTTGCACCAGCCCATCAGCGTCACTTCCCTGCCCACGTCCGCCTTAGAAAGCTCCGTGCAGTAACAGGTGCGTTTCCATCCCTGCAGCAATTCACTCATTTTGATTGCCTCCTATCGTTTCTGCAATATCCTTGGCCGTGAGCGAGACCTCGATTTGCTCCCCGGTTGCCATCACCTTGATATTTCCCTTGCCAGCCGTCAGCTCGCTTTCGCCGATGACCAGCACGTGCTTTGCTTCCGTCTTGCCCGCGTACTTGAAGTTGGCCTTGACGCTGCGGCCCACATGATCCGTATCGGCCGCATAGCCCAGCTTCCGAAGGCCGTTCACTAGTTCGAAGGCCTTCTGCCGCTCGCCGTCGCCCATGCCGAAGATGAGCACGTCCACAGGCTCCGGCTTCGGGACCTCCACACCTAGCTGATCGAGGTACAGCAGCAGCCGCTCGATGCCCAAGCCGAAGCCCACCGCGGCCACCTCCGGGCCGCCGATCTGCCTGACCAGGCCGTCGTACCGACCGCCGCCGCAGAGGGTCCCCTGGGCGCCCGCCGCCCCGGATACGATCTCGAACACGGTGCGGGTGTAATAGTCGAGACCCCGGACCAGCATGGGGTCCATCTCATAGGGGATGCCGACGGCGTCCAGATACCCCCGGAGCTTGTCCATGTGGGTCCGACACTCGTCGCACACGTAGTCCATGGTATGCGGCGCATGGGTGTTGATCTTCTTGCAGCTCTCCACCTTGCAGTCCAAAACCCGCAGCGGATTCTTCTCGAGCCGCACCTGGCAGTCCTCGCAGAGCTCGTCCCGATGCGCCGCAAGGTAGGCCTTCAGGGCCGCCTGATACCGATCTCGGCACTTGGGGCAGCCGATGGAGTTGAGCTTCACGGTCAAATCCCGGGCGCCCATGGCGGTGAAGATGTCCCAGGCCATGGCGATGACCTCGGCGTCCGCACTGGGCTCCGGTGCGCCGAAGCACTCCACGCCGAACTGATGGTGCTCCCGCAGCCGCCCCGCCTGAGGCCGCTCATAGCGGAACACGGGACAGTTGAGATAGTAGACCTTCAGGGGCATGGTCTCCGCAAAGAGCCCGTGCTCCACGAACATGCGCACGGTGCCGGCCGTACCCTCGGGCTTCAGCGTGATGCTGCGGCCGCCCTTGTCGTTGAAGGTGTACATCTCCTTCTGCACCACGTCCGTGGTGTCGCCTACGGAGCGCAGGAACAGCTCCGTATGCTCGATGACCGGGGTCCGGACCTCCCTGAAGCCGTAGCGGGCGGTGGTCTTGCGGATCAGCTCCTCCACATACTGCCAGCGATAGCTCTCCGCGGGGGTCACGTCCCGGGTGCCCTTAGGTGCCTGATATGCCATACTCATTTCCTCCTGTACGAAAAAGCGGCCCCGTCTCCATGCGAGGGACGGAAGACCGCGGTGCCACCCTGATTAAGCGAAATTCGCTTCACTCTGGTTCTTAACGCGAACTGCTCGGCGGACCATTTCCTGCCCGCGGCTCCCGGATGTCCTTCAAAACGCTTTCTCCGCCCGGCTCCCACCGCCCCGAACTCGCTTGGGGAAAAGGTTGCGCTTCTACTCTTCCGCTCTTTGCCTTTGCTGTAGTATACCCGCCTTTTCGGCGCTTGTCAATCGGAAAACAGACGATTTTTCTCGGCGAAAAGCTTCTCCTGCTTCTGATACCAGGTGGGCACGTCCTTGGGGCTGGGCAGCCGCTCCACCCGCTCGCCCACGCCGTAGACCCGCTTGGTCATGGCTCCGGCCCCGTGGGACAAGATGCTGACCGTCTCCTCCATCATGTCGATGTTGTAGACGCATTCGGTGCCGGGCTTAGCGTACCCCACGTTCTCCAAGTTCCCCTGCATGTACTTCTGCCGGTACATGTAGTAGGGCTTCATGCCCATGCGCCGGGCCGCTTCGGCTCCCAGGCGCACCATCTCCTCCACCGCCGCGCCGTCGGGCAGCGGGTACTCCTCCAGCCGTGCTTTCAGGCGGGAGGAGTGCTTGATGGCCAGGGTGTGGACCGTCAGGTTCTCCGGATCGAAGGCACGCACCGCCTCCAGGGTACGCACGAAATCCTCCACGCCCTCCCCCGGCAGCCCCGCGATCAGGTCCATGTTGATGCAGTCGAACCCCTCCTGCCGCGCCAGCTCGAAGGAGGCGGCGATGTCCGCGGCCGTGTGGAAGCGGCCAATGGCCTGGAGGGTCCTGTCGTTCATGGTCTGGGGGTTGATGCTGATGCGAGTTACCCCATGGGCCTTCAGCACCCGCAGCTTTTCCCGGGTGATGGTGTCGGGCCGCCCCGCCTCCACGGTGAATTCGTGGCCGGAGACGCCATAGGCCTGTTCCAGGGCGGACAGTACCCGATCCAATTCCGATGCAGACAGGACCGTGGGCGTGCCGCCGCCGAAATAGAAGGTACGTATGGAAAAGCCAGTCTCCCGCAGCAGGTCGGAGCCCTGGCGGATGTCACCTATCAGATGGTCCGCGTACTTGCTGAGCACCCCTTCCTTCTTTGCCACCTCCGCCCCGAAGGAGCAGTAGAGGCAGCGACTACGGCAGAAGGGGATGTGCAGGTACACGGAGGCGCTTTTTGGGGCCACGGACTCGATGTGGGGCCGCTGGACAGCGGTGATCTCCTCTATCAGCGCCTGCTTCTCAGGGGACACGGTGAACAGCTCCCGGAAGGATCGTCTGGCCTCGGCCTCCCCCTGCCGACCCGTGATCTCCCGAAAGAGCTTGGTGGGTCGGATGCCCGTGAGGGAGCCCCAGGGAGTGGCCACGGGATAGAGCGTCTGCATGACCTGGTAGACGCACAGCTTCAGTGCCCGCTTCTGCTGCCTCTTCACGTCCAGCCGATCGACGCCCGCCTGGACCGGGACGATCCGCTCCACATACTGGGGCATGGCCAGGCATTTGGCCTCGCCCTTGTAGAGCACGACAAAGAGCCGCAGCTCCGCTTCCGGGGCATAGGGCAAGATGTCCGTCTGCCCCAGAAACAGACGGACTTCCTCGGTCATGTCGTTATAAAAGCCTTTGGCGTTGGTGATCAGCTGAACCATGGATGATCCCGATAGGCGTTCATAGGGTTGAACTGCTTCTCATGTTCGATGGTGGTGCTCTCCTCGTGGCCGGGATAGACCGTGTAGCCGTCGAGGGCATACAGCTTTTGGAAGAGGGAATCCATCAGCTCCCGGATGTTCCCGCCGAGATCGGTCCGACCCACGCTCTCGCAGAAGAGGGTGTCACCGGTGAACACGATCCGCTCCTCGTCCACGGCGTAGCACACCCCGCCCTTGGTGTGGCCCGGGGTCTCCAGGACCCGGAAGGTCAAGCCCGCGGCTTCGATCCTGTCCCCCTCACGGACGAACACGTCCGCATCGCAGGGCTTGAGGCCGCAGCTCATGGCGGAGAAATAGGAGGCCTGGCCCGCGGCCATAGGAGCGTCCGCCTGATGGATGTACACCCGGGCGCCGGTCTTCTCCTTCAGGTCCGCCGCGCCCCACACGTGGTCAAAATGCCCGTGGGTCAAGAGGATATGAGTGCAGGTGAGGCCCTCTGCCCGAAGCCGATCCAGGATCAAGCCGGCGTCCGCCGGGTCGATGACGGCACAGGTGGGGCTGCCCTCCCGGCGCACCACGTACGAATTGGCCATGACCGGGCCGCAGGGCATGGTGATGATCTCCATGGCTAAAACTCCTTTTTGCTGTTGAGCAGGATGGTGAAGGGCCCGTCGTTGACCAATGACACTTGCATATCGGCCATGAAGGTGCCGCTCTCCACGGGCACGCCGCCCTCCCGCATATAAGCCTTGACGGTCTCAAAGAGGGGCTTGGCCTTCTCGGGCCGCTCGGCGGTGATGTAGCTGGGCCGACGGCCGTGCCGGGCGTCCCCCGCCAAGGTGAACTGGCTCACAGCCAGGATGCTGCCGCCTATATCGCCTACGGACAGGTTGGGTACGCCGTTCTCATCGTCGAATACCCTGAGGCCCACGCACTTGTCGGCGATATACCGGGCATCCTTCTCCGTATCCCCCACCTCCACGCCGATGAGGACCATGAGGCCCCTTTCGATGGACGCGGTGAGTTCCCCGCCGATGGAAACGGAGGAACGAAGCACTCGCTGTACGACGGCTCGCATATCTTTACCTCCCGTTGACCCGTCTCACTTCGATGACGGATTTGAGTTTTCTCAGATTGGACATGATGTGATTGAGCTGGTCCGTGTCCGAAACCACGAAGGTCACCAGCATGGTCGCCACGCCGTCGGCGGTGGTCTGGGCCTTCATATCCGAAATGTACACGTTCATGGTGGTGAGCAGGCGGCTGATCTCCAGCAGGGAGCCCGTCTTGTCCACCACGTGTATGAACACCGTGGCGGAGAACTCCTCGGAGGAGGAAGCGGCCCACTCCACAGGCACGAACCGCTCCGGCTCCTGCTGGAGGCGGGCCATGTTCCGGCAATCCGCCCGATGGATGGACACGCCCCGGCCCCGGGTGATGTAGCCCACGATCTTGTCCCCCGGCAGGGGGTTGCAGCAGTTGCTGAAATGGACGGACATGCCCGCATCCCCGGCCACGATGATTCCGTTGGTGGGTTTGACGACCTTGGACGTGCCGCCCTTGTGGGGGGAAGCCGGGGCCGTCGCGGCGTTCTGCAGCCGCTCCTGCATCTCCTCCAGCTTGTCCGCTTTACGCTTCAGCTCGATGAGCTTGTGGAGCACCTGCCCGGAGGAGATGCCGCCGTAGCCGATGGCGGAATAGAGCTCGTCCACGGAGGGTAGGGTAAGCTTTTTGAGGACCTCGGTATAAAACTCCGGCTTCATGAGGGCGGAGATGTCCACGGCCTGGCGCTTGGCGGCGTCCTCCAGCATCTCCCGGCCCTTCTGGATGTTCTCCTCCCGGTTGGCCTTCTTGAACCACTGCTTGATCCGGTTCTTGGCGGACTGGAGTCGAGGCGCACCATGTTCCCGTTGACCCGGGCGTGCTGGGTATGGTGGCCCACATTGGTATGGATGCGGTAGGCAAAGTCCAGGGGCGTGCTGCCGATGGGTAAATCCAAAATTTCCCCCTTGGGCGTCAGCACATAGACGTATTCGCCCAGGTAGTCCTTCACCACGTTCTCAGCAAATTCCGAGTTGTCCTCGCTGTTGTCCCTGGCTTCGTCCACCACCTGCCTGAGCCAGCTGGTGCGCTTGTCCATCTCCGTCTGGACCGTGCGCCCCTCCTTGTACATCCAGTGGGCGGCTACGCCGTATTCCGCTGTCTCGTGCATCTCGTGGGTGCGGATCTGCACCTCGAAGGGGATGCCGTTCTTGTTCATGAGGGTGGTGTGCAGGGACCGGTACAGGTTGGGCTTCGGCATGGCGATGTAGTCCTTGAACCGGCCCGGCAAGGGCTTCCACTCGGCGTGGATGATGCCCAGAGCAGCATAGCAGTCGTTCACCGTGTTCACGATGACGCGGATGGCGATAAGGTCATAGATCTCGCCGATGCCCACGTTGTTGCGCTGCATCTTGCGATAGGTGGAATAGAGATGCTTGGGACGGCCGGATAGCTCGGCGTCGATGCCCGCCTCCTTCATAAGCTCCCGCATGCGCTCCATGGCGGTGCCCAGGAGCTTGAGCCGCTCCTCCTGCTGCCGGGAGACGAGGCTGCGGATGCGCTCATATTCCTCCGGCATGAGATACTTGAAGGACAGATCTTCGAGTTCGCTCCGCAGCACACCGATGCCGAACCGATGGGCGAGCGGCGTGTACACCTCCAGCGTCTCCTTGGCCTTGCGGACCTGTTTCTCCCGGGTGCAGTACTCCAGGGTGTGCATATTGTGCAGCCGGTCAGCCAGCTTGATGATGACCACTCGCACGTCGTCGGCAATGGCCAAAAAGAGCTTGGTCAGGTTCTCATTCTGCTCCTGCTTCTTGGTGACGTACTCCTTCTGGCCGGATCGGGTCAACTTGGTCACGCCGTCCACCAGATGGGCCACCTCCGGGGAGAACCGTTTGGCGATCTCGTCCACGGTGACGTTCTGCCCGTCCTCCACCGTATCATGGAGCACTCCGGCGATGACCGTGGCGGCGTCCATGCCCATGTCCAACAGATATTCCGCCACCGCCAGGGGATGGATGATGTAGGGCTCGCCGGACTCCCGCTTCTGCGCCCCATGGACAGCGGTAGCAAAGGCCACGGCTTCCTCCATGGTCTTTCCCTTCTCCGGGCCAAACTTGGCGCTGAATTTTTGAAGCAGTTCTTCCCTTGCCATCGTTGCTGAAAAGGGGATCAACGCTGCCGCTGATCCCTGTGTTGTCTGCGTATTCGGTTAATACTTGAGAACGGTCTCCACGTCGTAGTCCTTCAGGGTCTCCCGGCCGGGCAGGTCGGTGAGCTCGATGGCGAAGCAGCAGGCCGCCACCACGCCGCCAGCCTTCTCACAGAGGCGGGCACAGGCGAGGGCCGTGCCGCCGGTGGCCAGCAGATCGTCCACCACGGCCACCCGCTGACCGGGCTTCACGGAGTCCACGTGCATATGCAGCTCATCCGTGCCATATTCGAGGCCGTACTGGTAGCTGACGGTGGTGTAGGGGAGCTTGCCCGGCTTGCGGGCCAGGACCATGCCCACGTTCAGGGCATAGGCCACGGAGGCGCTGAAGATGAACCCGCGGGCTTCCGGCGCGATGATAAGGTCGATATCCTTATCCCGCAGGAAATCCGCCATCCGGTTCACCATCTCCTGGAAAGCGTCCTTATTCCCCAACAGGGGCGTAATGTCACGGAAGAGGATGCCCGGTTTTGGAAAATCGGGGATCGACCGCACATAGTCCTTGAGTTCCATGTTATACCTCCTTAAGGGCCGCTATCGTGTGGACAGCGCCATGAATAACGTACTTTCCGCGCAGCTGCGGTGCCGGACCTGAGCTGCGGGCACCAGCCCCGCCACCGGTTCAAAGAAACCCAGCTCCTTGAAGATGAGGGCGGCCGCCCGCTCCTCGTCCTTCTCCGGCAGCCGACCCTCCCGGGCCGCACGCAGGAGCGACAGGTAGATGGGGCGAAGCGCTTCCTCCGACAGGCGAAAGGGGAAGAACCGCAGCAGGCTTTGGACGCAGCCCTGCAGCGACAGGGTGTCCTCCGCTACCAGGGCCTGCAAAAAAGCAGTTTCCATTATAGTATACTCCCCGGAAGATTGCAAGCTTTTACAGGGAGAAAGCCCCAAACAAATGAGCTCGCAGGCGGACCGGCCCCGATAATCGTTCCGCTGTAAGGTGCAGATGGCTTCCGCCCGCCCCGCGTGCCGCCATCGCTCGTAGTCCGAGCCCTGGGAGAACCCCACCAGCCGCAGCCGGTCGCTTCCGTCGGACAGGAACCCGGCCACATGCTTTTTCCCCTGACCCAGATAGGATACCCCGGAAAGGTCCCCCTGGACCAGGAACTGGGGCTCCGGGTTCCCCTGGCCGAAGGGGGCGAAGGCGCGCAGCTCGTCCACCAGCTCCACCGTGCAGGAGCCAAGGGGCAGCGCCTCCTCGAACCGCACGCTCTTCTCAGGCGGTCCCTCCGGCAGCTGGTGGGAGTAAGCTGCCCGCAGCAGCGCCTGCACCGGTTCGATCTCCTCCGCTCGCAGGGTCAGCCCCGCCGCCCCGGCATGGCCGCCGAAACGGATGTAATGGTCCCTGGCTTCATACAGCAGGGCAAAGAGATCGATCTCGGGGATGCTCCGGCCCGACCCCGTGTAGACGCCCGGCGCCACCTTCGTGAGCAGGATCACCGGCTTATAGAACAGCTCCACCAGCCGGGCCGCCACGATGCCGATGACGCCCACGTTCCAGCCCGTGCCGGACAGCAGCAGGAAGCTGTCCTCGCCGCCCTGCGGTGCCTGGGAAAGGCACTCGGTCAGGATGCGCTGCTCCTCGTTCCGACGGGCCTGATTGTCCTCGTTCAACGCCAGGGCTAGGCGGGACGCTTTCTCCGGGTCGTCCTCCACCAGCAGTTGAAAGGCGCTGTCCGCGTTGCCCATGCGCCCGGCGGCGTTGAGCCGCGGCGCGATCAGATAGCCCAGGGTGGTTTCGGTGACGGGCCCGTCCCCCGCCCCGGCGGCTGCCAGCAGAGCAGACAGGCCCACCTGTTGGCGGACCAGGGGCAGGCCCCGGGTCACCAGAACCCGATTGCAGCCCATGAGGGACACCACGTCCGCCACCGTGGCCACGGCCACGAAGGGGAGGTAGTCCTCTCCCCCGCCATCCTCCAGAGCGCAGGCCAGGAGCCAGGCCACCCCCGCGCCACAAAGGTCGCCCACCCGCTCCCGAAAATCCCCCTCGGACACCGAGATCAGCGCGTCCGCCTCCGGCTGCTCCGCCCCGCTGCGGTGGTGGTCCGTCACGACGACGGCTATGCCCAGGGAGCGAGCGAGAGCCGTCTCCTGCAGGGCGGAGATGCCGTTGTCCACGGTGACGAGCACGTCCGTGCCCGCCGCCGCCAGCCTGCGGACGGCATCTTCGTTGAGGCCATAGCCCTCCGTATGCCGGGAGGGGATGTAACAGCTCACGTTCGCCCCCAGCTTCTTCAGGCATCGATACAGGATGGCGGAGGCGCTGACACCGTCGGCATCGTAGTCCCCGTAGACGCAGATGCGCTTCCCGTCCAGAACGGCTTGCCGAATGAGCCGGGCCGCTTCCTCCACGCCCTTCATCTCCCGCCAGTCGGGCAGGGGCTGCGCCTCGGGATGGAGGAATGTCTCGATCTGTTCCGGCGTCTTCAAGCCCCGTCGAAGCAGGGTGCGCACCGCCGCCGGCGACAGGGAGAAGCGGGCGGATAGCCGCGCCACCAGCTCAGGATCGTATAGAGTTGTGTCGCTGCAGACAAAGTTCATATGTTTATTGTATCGAAAAAGGGCTCCTTCCGCAAGGGGAAGAAGCCCCCAGACCGGCCATAAAGGTACCAGATCATTTGCGGCGAGCTGTTATCGTAAATTATAGCATAGGTGGAAAGGGCTCAACGCCCTTTCTTTTGAATTTATCGCCGCAAATTAGCCGCGTTTTCGCCCTCTCGCGGTACCTTTGTACAGCTTCGGGGCGAAAAACGCGGCTTCTGCCACACTTTCTGGTCAGTCTGGTCAGACTGTGTTTATTCGTTATTTGCAGGCGATCTCGGCGGTGTCGCGGGCGATGGCCATCTCCTCATCCGTGGGGATGACGAAGACCTTGACCTTGCTCTCGGGCTTGCTGATGCAGATCTCCTCGCCGCGGGGACCGTTCCGGTTGTACTCCACATCGGGGATGACGCCCAGGAACTCCATGTTGGCCAGGACCTTCTCCCGGACGCCCTTGTCGTTCTCGCCCACGCCGGCGGTGAACACGATGGCATCCACCCCGCCCATGGCGGCGGCATAGGCGCCGATGTACTTCTTTACGGCGTACACGAACATATCGAGGGCCAGCTGCGCCCGCTCATTGCCTTCAGCCGCGGCGGCGCCCAGATCACGGAAGTCGGAGGACACGCCGGAGATGCCCAGCATGCCGCTCTTCTTGTTCATGATGGTGTCCATCTCGGCGGCGGTGATGTTCATCCGCTTCATGAGGTAGGGCAGGATGGCGGGGTCGATGCTGCCGCAGCGGGTGCCCATGGGCAGGCCTTCCAGGGGCGTGAGGCCCATGGAGGTGTCCACGCACTTGCCGGCCACGGAGCAGGAGATGGAGCTTGGCGTTGGGATCATCCAAGAGCTTCAGAGCGCGGCCCGTGACATACTTGTGGGAGGTGCCGTGGAAGCCGTAACGGCGGACGCCGTACTGCTTGTAGAGCTCATAGGGCAGGGCGTACATGAAGTGGGAGGGCTCCATGCCCTGGCCCCAGGCGGTGTCGAACACGCCCACCATGGGGGTGTTGGGCAGGGCTGCCTGGCAGCCGGCGATGCCCATGAGGTTGGCCGGATTGTGCAACGGCCCCAGGGGGATGCACTCCTTCATGGCTTCGATGACCGCATCGTCGATGCGGACGGAGCCGGAGAACTTCTCTCCGCCATGGACCATGCGATGGCCGACGGCGGCGATCTCGGACATGTCCTTGATGACGCCCACCTTGGCATCGGTCAGGATGTCCAGGACCAGCTTGATGGCCACTTCGTGGTTGGGCATATCCTTCTGGATCTCCACCTTGTCGCCGTTGGCGGGCTTGTAGGTGAGCATGCTGCCGTCGATGCCGATGCGCTCGCAGAGGCCCTTGGCGATGACGGTCTCGGTGTCGATGTCGATGAGCTGGTACTTGAGCTTGAGGGAGGAGCTGCCGGCGTTGATGACGAGAATGTTCTTCATGATGCCTCCTTTATTCTGCTTCCTTCATGCCCTGGGCCTGGACGGCGGTGATGGCCACCAAAGAGACGATGTCCTCGACGGAGCAACCGCGGGACAGGTCGTTGATGGGGGCGGCAAAGCCCTGGCTCACGGGGCCGATAGCCTCGGCGCCGCCCAGCCGCTGGACCAGCTTGTAGCCGATGTTGGCGGCCTGCAGGTCGGGGAAGATGAGGATGTTCGCCTTGCCGGCCACGGGGCTGCCGGGGCACTTGAGGTTGCCCACCTTGGCGACCAGCGCGGCGTCGGCCTGCATCTCGCCGTCCACGTTGAGCTCGGGGTTCAGCTCCTTCACCTTGGCGGTGGCGGCGGCCACCTTGTCCACGTACTCGTGCTTGGCGGAGCCTCTGGTGGAGAAGCTCAGCATGGCGACCCGGGGCTCCTTGAAGTCCAACAGGACCTTGGCGTTCTCCGCGGTGCAGAGGGCGATCTCGGCCAGCTGATCGGCGTCGGGGTTGATGTTGATGGCGCAGTCGCCGAAGAGGATGGTGCCGTCCTCGCCGTAGGACTTGTCCTTCACCTGCATGATGAAGAAGCTGGAGATGGTCTTGATGCCGGGCTTCATCTTCACGATCTGGAGGCCCGGACGGAGGGTGTTGCCGGTGGTGTTGATGGCGCCGGAGACGAAGCCGTCAGCCTTCTTGTCCTTCACCATCATGGCGGCAAAGAACAGAGGGTCCTTCATGGTGGCGGCCGCCTTCTCGGGGGTCACGCCCTTGGCTTTGCGCATCTCATAGAACTTCTCGCAATACGCAGGGTAGAGCTCATGGTTCTCAGGATCGATGATGTCGATGCCGGCGATGTCCGCATTGTACTGGGCGGCGATGGCGGCGATCTTTTCGGGCTTGCCAAACAGAGTGACATCGGCAAGACCCTGCTCACGGATGATGGCGGCGGCCTGGATGGTGCGCTCCTCCTCACCCTCGGGGAGCAGGATGTGCTGCTTGTTGGCTTTGGCTTTGGCTTTGATGCCTTCGATCAATGATGACATGTCGTTTTAACCCTCCAAAATAAATTTCTATTTGATTCTACCACAATTGAAAGAATAATGGTATACTTATTTTTAGAAAAAGTGCCATATATTTCTTTTGGCGGCAAAGGAGCGTGCAATCATGCGAGTCGTAGGCGTTATCGCGGAGTACAATCCCCTCCACAACGGGCATATCTATCATTTGGAACAGGCGAAGCGGAAGACCGGCGCTTCCTACTGCATCGTGGTCATGTCGGGCAACTTCGTCCAGCGGGGCGAGCCCGCGTGCACGGACAAGTTCACCCGGGCGGAGTGGGCCCTGCAGGCGGGGGCGGATCTGGTGATCGAGCTCCCCACCGTGTTCGCCAACGCTTCGGCGGAGCGGTTCGCGGAGGGAGCCGTGCGGCTCCTCCACGCCACGGGCCTCGTGACGGACCTTGCGTTCGGCGCGGAGCAGGGGGACATCGCCAAGCTGAGCCAGCTGGCGGACTACCTGGCCGAGGAGCCGCCCGAGTTCAAATCCTACCTCCAGTACCACCTGAAGATGGGCGAAAGCTTTCCCCGTGCCCGGTATCAGGCCCTGCAGGACATGGGCGCCGACCCTGAGTTCCTCTCGGAGCTGGTGAAGCCCAACAACATCCTGGCCATGGAATATCTGCGCTCCCTCCACCGGTACGCCCCGGAGATCTGCCCCGTGCCCATCGAGCGCATCGGCGGCGGGTACAACGACGACTTTTTGACGGGCGAATACTCCTCCGCCACCGCCATCCGGGCAGCCATCCGCGAGGGGAACACCCAGGTGCTGTCCACCATGCCCCTGTTCGTGTCCGGGGCCATGCAGTTCGATCCCCAGTTCCCCCTGACGGTCAACGACGTGGGCGACATGATGCTCTATAAGCTGCGGCTCATGAACCCGGAGGACGTGCAGCGATTGCCCGACGTGCGGGAGGGCTTTGAGCAGAACCTGCTGAAGGCCGCCCGGACAGCGGTGGACGGGGAGAGCTTCTTCGAGATGGTGAAGACCAAGCGGTACACCATGGCCCGGGTCAAGCGCATCGGCATGAGCGCTCTGCTGGATGTGAGCGAGGAGCTGGTGGAGGATATGTCCACCGACGACAGGAACCTCTATTTCCGGGTCCTGGGCATGCGCCGGGACGCCCGGTCCCTCCTGTCCGCCATGGCCAGCATCAGCAAGACGCCCCTCATCATGCGCAACGCCGACATCGTCAAGTGTACCGACGTAGCGCGGGTATCCCTGCGGGTGGACGCCCTCTCCACGGACATCCTCTCCTACGCACTACGAAAGCCGCTCCACCGGGACAGTGAAGCGGCCATACTTGTATAGTTTCCTGTTGAAAAACAATGTTTTTCAACAGGAAGGCTCCGCCTTCGCTTCGCTTGCACCTCGCAAACAAGTTGTATCATGCATAAAAGCACTAAGGCTTACGCCAGTGCCTCCCCTCCCTGGGGGAGGCCTTCTTGTTGTTCCGAGGCCGGCGCGTCCATCCCCAGCAGCTCCCGGATGTGGGGCAGGGCCTCCCCTCCCTGGGGGAGGCCTTCTTGTTGTTCCGATGCCGGCGCGTCCATCCCCAGCAACTCCCGGATGCGGGGCAGGGCCTCCGTGGCCTTCTGCCGTCCCGCCTCTACGCTCTCCTCGTAGCCGTTGATCTTGAGCAGGCCCATGAAGGAAGCGTCGGGGCGGATGATCACATCCCCCTTGTCCGCCTGCCGGCGGGTCAGGTTGGCCTGCATGATGTCCGAAGAGCGGCGCAAAATGTCGATGGGTGAGGGATGCTCCGGGTCGAAGAAGTTCCGTTTGATGCCCAGATCGGAGGTGATGACAACGTCCGCTCCCCGCGCCCGCAGCACGTCCACGGGCAGCTCCTCGATGACGCCGCCGTCCACATAGTAGTGGCCGTCGATCAGGGCCGGGCTGAAGACCCCCGGCACCGCCATGCTGGCCCGGACGGCCCGGTGGAGCTTGCCCTCCTCGAACACCCGCATCTCCCCGGTCATGAGATCGGTGGCGATGCACACGAAGGGGATCCGGGTCTCGTGGAAGGACAGGTCATGGGTCAGGGTCATGACCACCTCCTCGATCTTGTCCCCGCTCAAAAAGCCGCCCTGGTTGGGGATGCCCAGATCGATGATGGTCGTGGCGTCCACCGTGCCCAGATACTTTTCCAACAGATATAGGTTGGTCCCCGCGGCATAGATGGAGCCGAAGATGGCCCCGGCGCTGCAGCCGGAGATGATGTCGGGCACGATGCCGTTCTCCTCCAGCACCTGCAGCACCCCCACATGGGCAAGGCCCCTGGCGCCGCCGGAGCCCAGGCAAAGGCCCACTTTCTTTCCGTGTATCATGAATCCCTACGCTCCTTTTTCCATACAGTAAACCATGAAACGCCTGCTGCCCTTCATCCCGCTGCTGCTCCTTGCGGCCGTCCTGCTCTCCCCCGCCGCCGCCATCTCCGGCGCTCGGCAGGGGCTGTCCCTGTGGTGGCGCAGCGTGTTCCCGGCATTGCTGCCCAGCTTTATATGCGTTCGGCTGGCCCAGGAGCTGGGGCTGTTGCGCCTTGCGCGCCGCCGCCCCCGAGGGCAGCTGGCCGCCGTGATCGCTTTCTCCCTGGTGTCCGGGGCCCCCAATGGGGCCAAGCTCCTCCACGCCCTGGTCCAGGACGGGAGCCTGTCCTCCCGGGAGGGGAAGCGGCTGCTGCCCCTGGTCAACTGCGTCAGCCCGGTGTTTCTGCTCTCCATCATAGCATCGGAGCTGCTGAAAAACAAGGCCCTGTTCCTGCCCCTGACTGTGTCGTTCTATGGCTGTCTCCTGTGCCTGCTGGTGCCGCACATACTGCGCAGGCAGGCGGATCAGCTGCCGCCCTGCGCCGGCGATGAGGATGCCGCGCCCTTCTCCACGGCCCTGACCGCCGCCATCGAGGGGAGCATGCTGGATATGCTGCGTGTGGGCGGGTGCATCCTTCTGGCCTGTACCCTGCTGGCCATCCTGCGACCGATCGCTGTTTCTATGGCGGCATACGCCGCCCTGGCGGGGTTACTGGAGGTGAGCACCGGGGTCGCGGCCCTTTGTGAGCTGTCCCTGCCCCTGCGCGTGAAGGCCAGTTTGATGATCGGCACAGCCGCCTTCGGGGGCCTGTCCCTGGCGCTACAAACGGCGTGCTGCTGGCCGGGGCTGAAGCTGATCCCCTACCTGATCCAAAAGCTGCTGTTCGGGGCTCTGATCGGTTTCACCTGCTACCTGCTGTTCCCGCTCTTTCCCGGCGTGTCGGCCGCCTTCGCCAGCCGTCAGGAGGTGCTCGCCCGAAGCCTGTCCCTCAGTGCGCTGCTGCTCTCCTCCCTGCTGTCCTTGGGGTTTATGGGCGTGCTGTCGCTCATGGTCAGCCCAAAAAGGGCAAATCCGTAGATTCTTTCAAAAGAACGGTTGCCTTTTTTCCACGGAGCGGGTATACTGAGGCAAATCATTTTGAGGAGGGCATCATGGCCTATTATTTCAGTGAACCGTCCCACACCTTCTCCGAATACCTGCTGGTCCCCGGATATTCCTCCTCGGCCTGCACGCCCCAGAACGTGTCCCTGGTCACACCGCTGTGCAAGTTCAAGATGAACGAGTCACCGGCCCTGACCATGAACATCCCTCTGGTCTCCGCCGTGATGCAATCCGTGTCCGGCGAAAAGCTGGCGGCGGCCCTGGCGCGGGAAGGCGGCGTGTCCTTCATCTTCGTGTCCCAGAGCATCGAGAGCCAGGCGGCCATGGTCCGGGCGGTGAAAAAGTGCAAGTCCGGCTTCGTCCGCAGCGACTCCAACGTGACCCCCGATTCCACCTTGGGGGACGTGATCGCCCTGAAGGAGCGCACGGGCCACTCCACCATCGCCGTCACCGAGGACGGCAGCCCCGACGGGAAGCTGGTGGGCATGGTCACCAGCCGGGACTACCGGGTGAGCCGCATGGGCCTGGACACCCCGGTAAGGGAGTTCATGACCCCCTTCTCCTCCCTGGTGTACGCCTACGAGGGTGTGAGCCTCCGGGAGGCCAACGACATCATTTGGGAGCACAAGCTCAACACCCTGCCCATCATCACCAAGGACGGCAATATGTCCTCCTTCGTGTTCCGCAAGGACTACGACGCTCACAAGGACAACCCCTTGGAGCTGCTGGACGATCACAAGCGGTACGTGGTGGGCGCAGGCGTCAACACCCGGGACTATGAGCAGCGCATCCCCGCCCTCATCGATGCCGGGGCGGACATCCTCTGCATCGACTCCTCGGAGGGCTTCACTGAGTGGCAACAGCGGACCATCGATTTCGTCCGCCGGAACTACGGCGATTCCGTGAAGATCGGTGCAGGCAACGTGGTGGACGGGGATGGCTTCCGCTTCCTCGCGGAGGCTGGCGCCGACTTCGTGAAAGTGGGCATCGGCGGCGGCAGCATCTGCATCACCCGGGAGACCAAGGGCATCGGCCGTGGCCAGGCCACCGCCGTACAGGACGTGGCGGCTGCCCGGGACGAGTATCTGAAAAAGACCGGCATCTACGTGCCCGTATGCGCCGATGGCGGCATCGTCCAGGATTACCATGTGACGCTGGCCCTTGCCATGGGCGCGGATTTCTGCATGCTGGGCCGGTATTTTGCCCGGTTCGACGAGAGCCCCACCAACAAGGTGCTCATCAACGGCAGCTACATGAAGGAATACTGGGGCGAGGGCAGCGCCCGGGCCCGGAACTGGCAG